>CAMWGU010000060.1 GCA_947173895.1 uncultured Bacteroides sp.
CAACCTACGGACAAAGATAGTTCTTTTAGCCGGATATACACGAGAAAAAGCGGAAAATAAAACACACAAGACCCATACTAAGGATACGTACGTATGTGTAGCCTGATGCATACGTATGTGTAGCCTGATGCATACGTATGTGTAGCCCGATGCATACGTATGTGTAGCCCAATGCATACGTATGTGAGCCCGATGCATACGTAAAGGCAGATAGCATCACCCCCTCACCAAGTCGGTTCTTCTTCTTTTCCCTTCATCCTTTCACTTTTGTCAGAACTTTCTATCAATCAACCAATTAAAAATGACAGAACATCCCCTCACGGCCCTTTCAGCCACGCTATCCAAGTCCTTTCACATCTGCCTTCAGCGGTTTCAACGCTGCGTGCTTTTGCTCGCGGATGAAAGGATACTGAAAGGAGAATGAAAGGACTCTACAGAGTGTATATTCACAGCCGAATCCCCCATCAACAGGGCGTTTCAGCGATAAATGAAAGGATGAAGGAAAAGTTACACCCGATAAGCCTGAAGCATCCGGCAGTTGGCTAATTCATCGACCTTACTCCGCTTTTCTCAGTTTCCTGACTTGCAGAAACAGGAACAGCAGAAATACCAAAGCCAGAACAGCCAAGGCCACGAAAGCTACCGCCTCGGTGACATGCAAGGAGTTCGGGTCGAACTTAAATTCCACCACATGTTTTCCGGCAGGAACATTCATGGCACGAAGTATGTAATCGGCCCTGCCATGCGGAGCCTCCACCCCGTCAATGTATGCCTGCCAGCCAGGATAATATATCTCTGAAAACACCACAGTCCCTCCCGTCTTGGAATCGACCTCATACTTCAGGTCATTAGGCTCGTAGGCAGTCAGCCGGACGGAATCCAAAGTGTCGGACGCCGCAGTCTGCTTCACCTCCACACTGAATCTACGGTCGATGACAGCCGTCTGCACCGGATTTATCTGATGCAACGCTTCTATTTCCTCATTGGCATTGTCCACATAGCGAACCTCGCCTACAAACCAAGCATTCCCCAATGCATACGGATTCTGCATCGGAACGGTTTTTCCTCCTTGCAACGGGAAGATGAAATAACGGGTATTCAGCATATTCAAGACAGGGAATCCGGAAGGGTCTACTCTGTCCATATCACCCTCAGCTTCCGAAACAGCCTTGAACACCTGATTCATCTCACCACTGATATGTTCTTCTATCATTTCCTGATAGCGGCGCAACTTGGCGGCATGATATCCGCCGATGCTTTTATGCCAATAAGCCGTGTTGTTTTCATTAAACGTGTTTCCGGCCAGATTCAACACCCTGAAGTCCGGTGTCTTATCGGCCAGTATCACTTGATCGGCTTCCGTCGGCTTGAACGAATTTTCCTGCTGCACTTTCTCGACAAACTGTTCATCGTACAGATAGCGCTTGTTCACGCTCCACATATCCGCCAGACAAAGGACGGCCAATGCCAAAACAGTAGCTTTCGCCTTCAGTTTGCCCACCACATAAAGCCCAAGGACAGCCACACCTATCGCAATGATAAAGAAACTGCGCCATGCATCCGATGTAAAAATACTCCGACGAACTTCCCCTAGATTGGCAAGCAACGGAGCCAGTTGATCGGCCGGAATGCCCTGCAATGCCTGCATTTCCATGCTGGAGACATAGGACGGAAAGAATAGACCGGGAGCCAGTGCAAACAACAAAGCCACCCCGCCTGTCAGTGCCAAGCTGATATAAAACGCCTTAGCCTGTTCCTTCATCAGCTGCGGACGGGCCATCAGCTGCCTCAACGCCAGCATTGCAAGCAAAGGAATCGTAAACTCGGCAATCACCAAGATGGAGGAAACTGCACGAAACTTATCGTACATCGGGACGTAATCCAAAAAGAAATCGGTGAATCCCATCAGGTTCTTTCCCCACGACAAAAGCACAGACAGCAAAGTAGCCCCTAAAAGGGCCCATTTCATGGGGCCTCTGACTATAAACAGCCCCATGACGAACAGGAACATCACAAATGCTCCCACATAGACTGGTCCCGATGTGCCGGGTTGTTCGCCCCAGTACTGGCCTATCTGGCTATAAATGCCATGATACATAGGATCGGCCTTCTCCATTGCCTTCGCATTGGCCGCCAAAGGAACAGAAGCACCACCTTTTACATTGGGCACCAGCAAAGAGAAAGTCTCGCCGATGCCGTAACTCCACTGCGTGATGTAATCGCGTTCCAGTCCGCTCTTGGTCTGGTTATGACTGTCTGGTTTCAGCAGTTCGCTTTTTCCGCGCATGGTCTCCTTGCTATACTCATACGTGTGATATAGATTAGACAAATTGATGCATACACCCACAATGCCTGCTCCCACCAACACGCCTGTCGCTTTCAGAAACCGGGGCATCTCTTTTTTCCGCCAAGCATCCGCCCCGAAAGCCACTGCCATAAAAAGCATGACAAACAGGAAATAATAACTCATCTGCACATGATTGGACATGATCTGCAAGGCAATAAAAACAGCAGCCAGCAACCCACCCGACAGGTATTTTCCCCGATAGGCCAACACCATGCCGGCTATCGTAGGCGGAATATAGGCCAGTGTCACAAACTTCCAGATATGCCCGGCAGCTATAATGATAAAGAAATAAGAAGAAAAAGCCCATAATATGGCACCCAAAGAAGCCAACCACACCGAAAAGTCGAATGCACGCAACAAGATATAGAAACCCAGCAGCATGACAAACACGTACCACACATAAGTGGGAAGAAACAGATGGTATAACTTTTCCACTCCCTTCAGTGTATCTGTGGAATCATAGCTGGGCGCCATCTGGTAAGTGGGCATCCCGCCAAAAATAGAATTAGTCCAGCGCGTACGTTCGCCGGTACGCTCTAGATACTCTTTTGCTTCTTCGCCGGCACCAATGCCTGCCACCGAATCGTGCTGAGAAAGAATACGCCCCTCTGTCACCGCCGGAAAAAAATAAGCGAACGAGATGACTGCAAAGAGGATAATCACTACTATATCAGGTAGTATTCGTTTTAGTAAGTTCATAGACATATCAGTTTATTTATGGTCGCAAAGATACGATATACTCTGATTCCCACCAAATTCCAAAGCTGCGGATACTGGATGTTTTTAACATCACTGCTGCAATCGGATGGCAGCCAGTTTCTTAAACAATTCCATCCTTTGGGGAGACAGCAAAGCTTTCTCGCGCCATTCCTTGTCGCCATATACCCCCACCTTGGAATAATCAAACGGTTTGAAACCTATCTTGCGGATGTTTTTGCGCGAAGCAAAAGTATAATCATCGTTCTCTACATCGTTAAACAAAGGATCACACATCACAGAATGATGTTCCTTTCTCCGGCGCCATTCCGAAAAATCCTTGCCCATCGGAGTGACAGGCGAACCGTCTGTACGCCAATATAGATTATAATCCATATCCACATTGGCCTTGTCCCATGTGCGGACCAATGTTTCCCCCTTATCATGCACAATGATATTGCGCCTGAAATGCAAAGAAAGATGCGGCTCGGCACGCGTTAGTTGCACCTGATGGTAAAAGCCGAAACCCAAGATGTTGTTTTCTATCACATTGTTTTTCCCATAATGTTGATGAAATCCGCCGCTCTTACAACGAAGGACCAGATTCGAACTCATCTCCACTCCCGTAGAGCCCTCATCCGTATATAGTCCCCAGCCGCCATAATCGTATGACAATACATCGGTAATCACATTGTTACATACTTTGGTTCCTTCCGATTCACCCAACGTATAAACCGCCCCCATGTCCGACAGTTCCCCCCATCCGATATGATGAATATGATTATACATAATAAGATTGCGCACAGAAGGACTTTTCATTTTCATCCACACAAAGGCCTGCTCGCCTTTCTCATCAAGCGCAGGAACTTTTGTTTCCGACTCTTGATTATATCCCCACACCCATCCTACGGAAATGCCGGAATAAAGTATATCAAAAATGTCATTATGAGTCACTTTGTTGTCGCTGGTATGAAAAAGGGCAATACCTACCCCACATGGTTGTTCGTGTCCGGCACTGGCAATGATATTGTTGTCGATAATATTTCCACCGGTCACCTTACGCATGGACGTCCTAAAATAAGGTTCCCCTATCTTGATGCCGCCTGCGCCCAAGTCGGCTATATAGCAATGTAAGATTTTATTTTGATGACATTCTTGTCCGAAACTGATGCCATAAGCTCCCGTATGCAGCATCTCGCAATCTTCTAACACGATATTTTCCACAAAACTGAATTGCATGGCCGCCTCCGTATTCGCAGCCGCCTGTGCAGGTTCCTCTCCCCCGGCAGGAATCTTATACGAAGAATACTGAAACGACAATCCTTCAAACTTTATGTTTTTCACCGGATGTTCCGGAGTTCCTTTTACCGACACCCATTGGCGCAACACTGGAGCCACACAGAAAGCGGTAGACATGTCTTCCCCTTCGTGTGGCATATAATAAAGATAACCGCTTTCACGGTCCAAATACCATTCGCCGGCCACATCGAGCGCCGCCTTATAGTCATACATAAAATAGCGGGAACCTTTCTGAATCAGATTCCACGGTTTCATCCCCTTGCCTTCCATATAAATACGGGCCGAATCAGGCTCAATGTATTTAGGATTTTTGCGTGTAATATCCCATTTATGATAAAAGCGGAACTTCATGTTCTTCAGTTTCCTTCTGGAAAGTCCTTTTATAGAATTCCAGTCAGAATATTCAAAATCAATACGCTGAACAGCATAATCGGCCAACCTGTCACCTTTCACAATCGGGAACTCTTGAGATGATTTCACAAAAAACCAGTCTGCATTCGGTGTACGGGCCAATACCGCACGCCGGCCGTTAACATAGAACTGTTCAAAATCGAATCCATATCTCACCACTTCCGGAATATAAGTCCTATAAAGTCCGTCTTCTTGCTTTTCCCAACCTTCAATACGTATCCCTCCCATAAAACGTGGCTTTTCGTCTCCGCACGAGCGGATGACAACCGGACGGGAAGAAGGCTCCGAGATGGAAAATGGAGCATCCATATAATAGTCGCCGGAAGCAACCAAAACAAACAACGTATCAGCCGGCCCGCCCGCCAAGAGGCGTCCCTCCACCGCTTTATTCAACGAATAAAAAGGAGAAGCAAAGCTTCCGTTTCCCTTGTTATCACTACCCTTACTGGATACATAGACGGTATCCTTCCGGCTTTCCATCCACGAAATTTCATCATAAAGGCCATGTGCAGAAACAACAGACAAGCCACATGCTACAAATAATACTGCAAAAAAACGATTTATATACTTCATCTTATACTGATTTAAATATGCCGGTCACTCTGCCGGATTTCATTTATCTTCCGCCGGCAGAATAAACCGATTAAAAAAATTATACGACAACGCTCCAATACTACATTCGCAAAATTCCTCGACATCCACAAACAAATAATAGGAAACTTGATCAAGCATCCTATCGCTTGCTCCGTTTCCGGAAGACAAAATTCACAGGAAACATTCCCCATTCCCGCAAAAATGCGTACATTTGCAACAACAAATAAAGATGTATTATGAAGATAGGAATTATAACGGCCATGAGTTCCGAACATAAGCAAGTGGCGCAACTACTCGAAAACAAGAAAGAATACACCGAAGGCACTTTTCAATATACCGAAGGTGCCATTAAAAACAATACGGTCATTCTGATGAAATGCGGAATAGGCAAGGTAAACGCTGCCGCAGGCACTGTAGAACTGATACGCCATTCACATCCCGATTGCATTATCAGTACCGGAGTAGCCGGAGGTATAGACAACTGTCTGAAAGTCATGGACGTGGTAGTAAGCCAACAAATAGTATACCACGATGTGTGGTGCGGAGAAGGCAACGCATACGGACAGATACAAGGACTGCCTGCACGTTTTGAAGGAAACACCACATTATTTGATTGCGCCATGTCTTTGAATACCCCCACTTCCATCTACGGAGGACTGATATGTAGTGGCGACAAATTTATTACCGATTGTTCCGAACTGAAAGACATCAAGGGAAAATTCCATGAAGGACTGGCTGTTGATATGGAATCGGGAGCCATTGCACAAGTATGCCATATCTATCAGGTGCCGTTCATCAGCTTCCGCATCATCAGCGACACACCTGGAGCGGACAATCACTGGGAACAGTATACCAACTTTTGGGAAACAATAGCCGACCGATCGTTCGAAGTCACTTACACGTTCCTTTCCTCTTTACCTGCTAACTTATAAACCAAAGTATATGAAAACAATACCCAGTTTTACCATCGACCATATCCGCTTGCTTCGCGGCATCTATGTATCCAGAAAAGACGAAGTGGGCGGCGAAACAGTCACCACATTTGACATCCGTATGAAAGAACCTAACCGCGAGCCGGCTTTGGGACAAGGTGCCCTTCATTCCATCGAACACTTGGCAGCAACCTATCTACGCAATCATTCTACGTGGGCCGACAAGATTGTCTATTGGGGGCCAATGGGATGTCTCACCGGAAACTATTTGTTGATGAAAGGCGACTTACAATCGGAAGAAATCATCGATTTGATGAAAGAAACGTTCCGTTTTATCGCCAACTTTGAAGGTGAAATTCCCGGTGCCGCCCCCAAAGATTGCGGGAATTACCTGCTTCACGACCTGCCTATGGCTAAATGGGAATCGGAAAAATACCTGCATGAAGTATTGGAAAACATGTCCGAAGAGAATCTGCATTATCCTGCCAAAGCAGCCGAACAGGAATAGTGGGTCAGTCCTTATTAGGACAGTCAAGCCCTGATGCTTTATTGAAATCAAAAAAGCCACCTTCCAAAGAAGGCGGCTTTTTTTAAGTCCTTTTTCAATAGAGATTTTGAATTACTTACGTAATCCAAGTGCTTTAACGATAGCACGATATCTTTCGATATCACGATCCTTCAAGTAGTTCAGTAACGCACGACGCTTACCTACCAAAGTTGTCAAAGCTCTTTCAGTGCTATAATCTTTTCTGTTGAGCTTCAAGTGCTCAGTCAGGTGAGAAATACGGTATGAAAACAAAGCTATCTGCGCTTCAGCTGAGCCAGTATCAGTGTTAGACTTTCCGTACTTTTCAAAGATTTCTTGTTTTTTAGCTGCATCTAAATACATAATTCTTAGATTTTTTGATATATAATTTTTCACTTAGCGGCTGCAAAGATAGAGATTATCTTTTATATCACAATGAATTAGAGCTATTTATTTTTAAAATAATTTTCGATTTCTTCCATTCTTGCATCCTTCAGCAACACCTTTTTGTCTTTATCCAACAGATATAGGGTGGGCATCGCCTTCAAATCATACAACTCTTTGGCCAGTACAACCTGTTTTTTATCATAGCTGTTAATCCAGTTGTCAGGAATCTCATTCCGATGTTTCATCCATATATCATGATCCTCATCCGGATAAAAAGCAAGAATCTTCACTTGTTCCATCACGCCGGGGCTGCTCAGCACAGATGAAGTCTTCATGGCCGTCAGAGTCTCAGCACACTCCTGACAATCCGGATTATAAAATAATAGTAAGGTATAAGGACTACGGATGGCATGCATACGTTGTTGCTCTCCTGAAGATAAAGTATAAACAAAATCGGAGGCTACACTCCCCTCTCTGTTCATATTAATCAGTTTCAGATCGTGCAACGCACGACTCCGAACCGCCTCGTCTACCAACGGGCAAGCGGACAGAAAACGCCCCACAGGCTCGTAAAGCCTTTCTTGGTACAAAGGCGAATTCGGATTGAACAAATAGTGACGGAAAGTCTTCGCAAAATAAGCCAACATCTTATTTTCCTGCGAAGCCTGTTGCAGGGTGTGCACCAAACAACTGTCTGACAAAGGCGAAGGCACCCTAAACAGCAGATCCATATAATTCACCAGAGCCTGCTCTGTGACATCGGGTACATGAATATATGTAGTGTCCTTAAAGTCAAAACAATCCCAATAATGACGCACTACAAAATCCAGCCGGTCCTCAACCGACTGCAAGACAACAGGCACCTCCGGCAGATTGAATTCCAACGGCTTCCTGCCGTCGGCCACATCGGTAGTTTCTTGCTTTTTAGTACTGCAAGCAACCCAAAGAAAACAACATAAAGTCCCTGCCAACATCTGTATCGCTCTCATAATAAACCTCTTTAAGTTAAGTTGAAAATCCTCACAAAGATAAGAAGTATTCCATAAAAAACAAAGGCCGGACCGGTTTCCGTTTTAAAACATAAACATGCAGCTTGGCACACACAAAATGACTGCAAAAATCGCCTTAAAATACCTGATACCGTCCCCTCTGTTTACACATACATGTAAACAAGCCTTGTCCGACGCATGAAAACACTGCCTTACACACAGCCCGCCGACAAGACAAGCGAAGCATTGCCCATAGGGCTATGTCCCAATCCAAAGAGCCATGAGGTTGACGTAAACTAATTGTAAATGACTATTCTTTTTTGAATTAAAAATCGTACCTTTGCAGCCAAATATATATAGGTATAGTATGCAAGACATCAGAAACATTGCAATCATCGCCCACGTAGACCACGGAAAGACGACATTGGTGGACAAGATGATGCTGGCGGGACACCTGTTCCGCAACGACCAGACAAACGGTGAACTGGTATTGGATAATAACGATTTGGAACGTGAAAGAGGTATAACTATCCTCTCGAAAAATGTTTCGATTAACTACAAAGGAACAAAAATCAACATCATTGACACTCCGGGACATGCCGACTTTGGCGGTGAAGTGGAACGTGTTCTCAATATGGCCGATGGATGCATTTTATTGGTAGACGCATTCGAAGGTCCGATGCCACAAACACGCTTCGTGTTGCAAAAAGCATTACAGATCGGGCTGAAACCTGTAGTTGTAGTCAACAAAGTGGACAAGCCCAACTGCCGTCCAGACGAAGTATACGAAATGGTGTTCGACCTAATGTTCAGTCTGAATGCTACAGAAGACCAGCTGGACTTCCCTGTCATTTACGGATCGGCCAAGAACAACTGGATGAGCACCGACTGGAATACCCCAACAGACAACCTGTTACCGTTGTTGGACACAATCATCGAACACATCCCGGCACCAAAGCAACTGGAAGGAACACCACAGATGCTGATCACCTCGCTGGATTATTCGGCATACACCGGACGTATCGCAGTAGGACGCGTACACCGTGGCACCTTGAAAGAAGGAATGAACATCACTCTGGCAAAACGCGATGGCAGCCTGATCAAGTCAAAGATTAAAGAACTACATACTTTTGAAGGCTTAGGACGCAAAAAGACCAACACCGTCTCATCAGGCGATATATGCGCCGTAGTAGGTATCGAAGGATTCGAAATTGGCGACACCATCTGCGATTATGAAAATCCGGAACCATTGCCACCCATCGCCATCGACGAACCGACCATGAGCATGCTGTTCACCATCAACGATTCACCTTTCTTTGGCAAAGAAGGCAAATTTGTAACCTCACGTCACATTCAAGACCGCTTGACCAAAGAACTGGACAAGAACTTGGCACTACGCGTGCGCAAAAGCGAACTAGAGGATGGAAAATGGGTCGTATCAGGACGCGGCGTGCTTCACCTTTCTGTGTTGATTGAAACCATGCGACGCGAAGGATACGAGTTGCAAGTGGGACAGCCACAGGTGATTTTCAAAGAAATAGACGGTGTGAAATGCGAACCTATCGAAGAACTGACCATCAGCGTACCCGAAGAATATTCCAGCAAAATGATCGATATGGTAACCCGCCGTAAAGGCGAACTGGTATCCATGGAAACACAGGGAGACCGTGTCAATATCGAGTTCGACATGCCTTCACGCGGCATCATCGGCCTTCGTACCAATGTGTTGACCGCTTCGGCCGGAGAAGCCATCATGGCTCACCGATTCAAATGCTACCAACCTTACAAAGGAGAAATAGAACGCCGCAGCAACGGTTCCATGATTGCCATGGAGAGCGGAACTGCTTTTGCTTACGCCATCGACAAACTGCAAGACCGCGGCAAGTTCTTCATCTATCCGCAGGACGAGGTGTATGCCGGCCAGGTAGTGGGTGAACATGTGCACGAGAATGACTTGGTCATCAATGTCACCAAATCGAAGAAACTGACCAATATGCGTGCATCGGGTTCGGACGACAAAGCCCGCATCATTCCTCCGATTGTCTTTTCACTGGAAGAGGCGTTGGAATATATCAAGGAAGATGAATATGTAGAGGTTACTCCCAAAAGTATGCGTATGCGTAAGGTTATTCTGGACGAACTGGAGCGCAAAAGGGCAAACCGGGGATAAAGCAAAGAAAAGCTAATGCATTCGAAGCAGATGAGGATGTGCCAATATTAAGGTGGCTCATCTGAAAAAGTTTCAGATGGTAACTGATAAATATAAAAGAACCGTATCATTACTCAAAAGTAGAGTTGATACGGTTCTTTTTATGGTTGATAAAGTGTATCAAGTTGCAGATTAGCCGATGAAGTATATCTTCTCTGGCATTTACAGTTATCGCTTATCCTGTTTATTCTTGCAACCGGGTTCCTTAAAAAATCCACCGAACTCCTACTTGCAGACGTTTCAGATTACCATCTACGATGAACTTTCCGTTGCCCAGACAGAAATCTTCATTCCTGTGATATGCATCGCTGTAGCCTATGTGAAGGTAACGTAGAAGAACATTACAATGGCTGCCAAGTGAGTAAGCCGCACCTATCGACAAACCGGCTTCACTGTAATTGTCATTGCCTCCCTCCTTACCACTGCACACTGATACTGTAGCGGCAACTTCTCCAAACAACTTTATACGGTTTGCCTGCCAGAAAGCATACTGTCCGTAAGCTCCGACAGTATTGAATTTGTCAGCCGCTAATTCGAAACGTGTCTTTATTCCGGCCGCCCATCGGCTGTTGAACTGATAGCCGATAGCGGGTGACAGGAAAGCATATCCATCATGCGTGTTGTCATACTTTTCAATCTGTCCATATCCGCCATTCAGCTCGATGAACAAGCCACGTTCTTGGGTTTGGGCAGAAGCCAATAGGCAAGAGCCTAATAAAAATAAGGAAGTAATAAGTGTTTTCATGTTGCTATGTTTATTTAGGGTTGATATACAAATTTTTTCTATCGTGTTCATAATTGTTACCACCTACATTAACATTATTAAATCCATACCATCATTATATGAACCATTTACCCATCCCCAATTCATATGAAAAGAGAGCGTAGAATATCCACATGTACCGGGTTCATCACATGAAGGTTTATCTGGGCTAGAATAGCGATAGTATCCCGGCCCTCCATCACGGTATTCAATAAAATAAAGAGTTTCATAGTCAATACTATTTGCTCCATCACAAACCCAAGCATGACCATCCCAATCCCAAAATAAGAATTGTTTATCTGAGCCTCTCATATAAACAGGTCTGTTATGAATTAATAATTCATTGGCCGTTTCTTTATAATTAAAGTCTTTTATTACTGCATTATATTGGAATTGATTTATGAAAGCTTTTTTTGCTTTATCAATATTTGAGCCAGACTTATCGGTTCCATAATCCATGTCAACAGCGTTTCCAATATCGTATATAAGTTGTTGTGTGTCATTAGTTGCAGTCTTATCAGCCATATTGTTCCAATTATAAGTATTGGGATGTTCATGAAATTTCATAATTTGAGCCATTGCAATAGCCACACATCCAGCTTTACTTTGATTAGGACATTTGGTATTAAATGGAGAGTTCTGGTGCCATTCTGTTGACAATAAAGGACCTATACAATCTTTTTTGGTATTATCCTTTACAGCTACAATTGTATACTGTTCGGGCGACCTATATTGCGATGCAAGATTTTTAAAATTTGCAAGAATTTCATCACCGCCGTACGCAAAAACATCAGCACTACACTGAGACAAAGGATAAAAATGATAGCCCGGATATAATGCTCTAAGTTCTGTTATTCTGGCCGCATATGCACTCACTTCATCACCAGTGGAACGAGATTGTAATACAGCATTATCATCCTTATCATCATATAGGTTCCACAAATATTGAATATGTGATTGACATGCGTCATTACTCATCTTAGAATTTGAAATCTCTTTTTTAACATCTTGTATCCATTCTACTAATCCTTCCGGCATATCACCCTCAGGAAAATCATATTTGTCGGAATATGCTATGACTGGATAATATGTTTTTTTTGAGCTGACTACAACAAAGCCGCCATGTGAATAATTGATAACATACATTAATGGAGAACCAATGGAATCATTTATAGTGAAAACTTCTTCTGTTGTAGATGTACTTCTGGATGTTTTTTTATTAAAGAAATTACCTGCTATGCGTAATGCAGTGGTTTTACTTACTGAAATAGTTTTTGTTTCATCTAAATTATTAGATGTTGGCTCAAATGTTTCCAATAGCATATTTTGAGACTCTGTACAAGCACAAAGAGAAATAAAAGACAAGACTAAAAATTTTTTCATAAAATTAAGATTTCAAATATATAACAACATTTTATTTATACAAAGTATCACAAGTGATAATTGCTATACTTATTGAAGACAAAATTAACGAATTGTTTTGTTTTTGCAAGGATTTCTGCAAGTTTACATGGCATAATGGAAAAATATGCACTGAAATCTGATAAAAAGCAGTCTTATTACTGTGATTCAACCCTATTAAAGGCTGCTGATCATGATATTGCTTCATGATTAAAGTTGCCGTTATCTGATCTGCCATGCCATAAATTTAGCCAGTTCAAGCGACAGCGATAGCCGTTCTTTAGGGCAAGGTCACCGAAGCAACCTTTTTTTTGGGGGGGTGTCAAAACTAAGGAGAACAATCTGAAGAGTCTCAGATTAAAAGTTCCTTTTTTCTAAAGTTAGATTTTGGCACACCCTCATTTGAATTTCTGCTTATTTCATCCAGATGGTCTTGTTGCGCACCCAGCGAAGGATGTTCTGTAAGTCATACACCACTTCGGGATGCTGTGCGGCCATGATGTAATGATAGTCAAAACCCAAGTCTCCCAAGGCAGCGGGCAGAGGGGCGTTCCAATCTTGTCCACTGGTTTTGTCTCCCAGTCCTAGATGCCATTTGCCGATGGCAGCGGTGGCATATCCGGCATTTTGAAGTGTATTGTTCCAGCCGGATAATCATGCCAGCGTTTCCTGCCGCCACATAGGGCAAAAAAGAAGGCATCCTTTCGGACGCCTTCTTTTGATATATCAGATTCGATTCATCGGATTTCTAATTAGAGCTTCGGACCAGCAGCAACCAATGCTTTACCTGCTTCGTTTCCGGTGAACTTAGCGAAGTTCTTGATGAAGCGGCCTGCAAGGTCTTTTGCTTTTTCTTCCCACTGACAAGCACATTCGTAAGTATCACGAGGATCAAGGATCTTCGGATCTACATTAGGCAATTCTGTAGGAACAACAAAGTCGAAGAAAGGAATATTCTTAGTCGGAGCCTTGTCGATAGAACCGTCCAAGATGGCATCAATGATACCACGAGTATCACGGATAGAAATACGCTTGCCAGTACCGTTCCAACCAGTGTTAACCAAATATGCTTTAGCACCAGTCTTTTCCATCTTCTTAACCAATTCTTCAGCATACTTAGTAGGATGCAAGCTCAAGAAAGCAGCACCAAAGCAAGCAGAGAATGTCGGAGTCGGTTCAGTGATACCACGTTCTGTACCAGCCAATTTAGCTGTAAATCCAGACAAGAAGTAATACTGAGCTTGTTCAGGGTTCAAGATAGACACCGGAGGCAATACACCAAATGCATCAGCTGACAAGAAAATAACTTGCTGAGCATGAGGGCCTTTAGAAATGGGCTTAACGATATTTTCAATATGATAGATAGGATAAGAAACACGAGTGTTTTCTGTTACGCTCTTATCAGCAAAATCAATCTTACCGTTAGCATCAACAGTTACGTTTTCAAGCAAAGCATCACGTTTGATAGCAGCGTAGATATCGGGTTCGCTTTCTTTATCCAAGTTGATAACCTTAGCATAGCAACCACCTTCATAGTTGAATACACCTTCGTCATCCCATCCGTGTTCGTCGTCACCGATCAACTTACGTTTCGGATCAGTAGATAAAGTAGTCTTACCTGTACCAGACAAACCGAAGAAGATAGCTGAGCTAGTTCCTTCCATGTTTGTATTAGCAGAGCAGTGCATAGAAGCAATACCACGAAGTGGGTTCATGTAGTTCATGATAGAGAACATACCTTTCTTCATTTCACCGCCATACCAAGTGTTCAGGATAACTTGTTCTTTGGTCTTCAAGTTGAAAACAGTAGCAGTTTCAGAGTTCAAGCCCAATTCTTTGTAGTTGTCAACTTTTGCTTTAGAAGCGTTGAAACATACGAAATCAGGTTCTCCGTAAGCTTCCAGTTCTTCAGCTGTGGGGCGGATGAACATGTTAGTTACGAAGTGAGCCTGCCAAGCTACTTCCATGATGAAACGTACTTTCATACGAGTTGCAGCGTTAGCGCCACAGAAAGTATCAACAACAAACAAACGCTTGCCGCTCAATTCTTTAACAGCTTTAGCCTTCAAGTCAGCCCAAGCTTCTTCTGTACAAGGTTTGTTATCGTTTTTATATTCGTCAGAAGTCCACCATACTGTATTTTCAGAAGCTTCATTCTTAACAAAGAATTTATCTTTAGGAGAACGACCTGTATAAACACCTGTCATTACGTTTACAGCACCCAGTTCAGTAACCTGTCCTTTTTCGAAACCTTCCAATTCCGGTTTAGTTTCTTCAGCGAAAAGCACTTCATAAGAAGGATTGTGAAGCACTTCCTTCACATCGGTAATACCGTACTTGCTTAAATCTAAATTTGCCATTTCTTAATGATTTAATTTGGTTATTGTATAATGTTATTCTTTACGTTCTGTATTTATGGGAGGAAGCGTTTTCCGACACTTCCTTGTCTAAGGCGCTACAAAATTAGTGCTTTATTTTAAAAAAAAGAAGTTATTAGAGAAATATTTCCTTAATGGCCAAATATTTATATTTGTGTAACAAAAATGCTATTTCCACTTTACAAATTTGGATTTTATTCGTTCCTTTGCAAAACAGAATCAACAATATAACCAAGATACAGATATGAAAATCATCAATCTCAGTGAAGGCAATTCGCTACTAAACCAATATGTGGCAGAATTACGCGACGTACATGTACAGAACGACCGAATGCGCTTCCGCAAAAACATTGAAAGGATAGGAGAAATCATGGCATACGAGATGAGCAAATCGCTCACTTATTCTGTCAAGCAAATAGAAACACCTTTGGGAACCGCTACAGCCAGCACACACGACGACAGAATAGTGATCGCTACGGTATTCCGTGCCGGACTGCCATTGCATACTGGCTTCCTAAATATGTTCGACCACGCTGACAATGCCTTTGTCTCCGCATTCCGCTATTACAAAGATGACGAACACCGCATTGTGGATGTACATATCGAATACATTGCCACCCCTTCACTGAACGGGAGCACCTTGCTTCTAGTAGATCCGATGCTTGCCACTGGCGAAAGCATGGAACTGGCCTGGCAAGCACTCCTCACCAAAGGAACTCCCGACAGGTTGCAAATGGCCTGCGTCATTGCCAGCCGGCAGGGAGTGGAACACATGGCACAACTCTTCCCCGACGATAACATCACATTGTGGTGTGCTGCCATAGATCCCGATTTAAACGAACACAAATACATCGTTCCGGGACTAGGAGATGCAGGAGACCTGTCATTTGGCGAGAAAATTTGATAGCAGACGGTTTTTTCAACAAAAATGGCCGGCAATCCGAGAGTCCATCCTCCCATCAATTGCCAGCCATTTTCTCTTTAGAAAACTGATTATTATTTCACTTCCCAAATATCATTAGTCATCAGCAACTCCTGAAAATTATGGTATTTCTTCTTTACCGAAACGTCCTCAATCTGTGCATGTACGGCATCATCGTATGTGGGAGCCTCCACATCACGGATCACTCCTAATGCTACAGGAAATTCAGGACCTTCCATCAACGCCAATTTCAGTTGCAACGTATTGTCCATGCAGTGGGCATCATGAATCAGAATATCCTTTTCGGTCACGCCATTCTCACCCAATTTCACTACCTTCAGTCCGAATCCTTCCTGCATTAAGCCATACTCTTTATCGATACCAAACAGCATCGGTTTGCCATGTTCCAAATAAATGGCATTCTTGGCACGGCCCTCCTTCGTATATACCGACTCGTGTGTTCCGTCATTGAAGATGACACAGTTCTGAAGAATCTCGCATACTGCCGCACCTTTATGACGAGCAGCTGCTTTCAGGACTTCCACTGTACCGGCAGCATCCGTAGCCACTGCACGGGCAAAGAAACGTCCGCGTGCGCCAAAACATAATTCCGCCGGATGGAACGGATCTTCCACAGTTCCGTAAGGAGAAGACTTGCTGACAAACCCACGGGGGGAGGTCGGAGAGTACTGGCCTTTGGTCAGGCCATAAATACGGTTGTTCAGCAGAATCATGTTCAGATCGATGTTACGACGAACCGCATGAATAAAATGATTTCCGCCAATGGCCAGGCCATCGCCATCACCCGAGATCTGCCAAACGGTGATGTTCGGATTAGCCACCTTGCATCCAGTAGAGATAGCCGCAGCACGGCCGTGTATTGTCTGCATGGCGTATGTGTTCATATAATAAGGCAGGCGGCTGGAACATCCGATACCTGAAATGACGGCTGTATCATGAGGAGCTATTCCCAATTCGGCCATCGCCTTGTGCAATGAAGCCAAGAAAAAATGGTCACCGCATCCCGGACACCAACGGGGTTGTCCCTTTTTAAAATCTTTTGCTGTATATTCGCTCATAGTCTTTACTTTCTTTACGGTTATTATTTATTTAAGATCTCGGTGAAAGCATCCACTAATTCGCTGACAACGAATGGCTGTCCCTTGACCTCATTAAACTGATAAGGAACAAATCCGTCCACTTTCATACGGAGATATCCGGCAAACTGACCAAGGCTCTGCTCAGCCACTACCACCTTTTTATATTTTTTCAGCACATCTGCCGTATTCTGAGGCAGCGGATTTAAATGAACAAAGTGAGCCAAAGCCACTTTCTTTCCACTCCGATTCATCTCTTCCATTGCTGAATACAAATGACCGTAAGTGCCACCAAAACCTACTATCAACAAATCCGCATCTTCCACACAACCTTGTACTTTGACATCGGGTACGGGAATCTTTGCTACCTTCTCGGCACGCAAACGACACATCAGATGGTGGTTTTCCGGATCAGTAGAGATAGCACCCGTTTCGCTGTCTTTTTCCAATCCGCCCAAAATATGCATATAACCTTCCTGACCCGGCAAAGCCCAATAACGGACACCTGTTTCAGGGTTACGCTGATAAGGAGCATAATGATCCTTCATCTCCGGAGTGACATAAGGCGGATTAATGGCCGGATAGTTTGCCAAGTCGGGCAGTTTCCATGCACCAGATCCGTTTGCCACAAAACCGTCGGTCAACAACACCACCGGGGTCATGTGTTCCAAAGCCATCTTACAAGCGTCATAAGCCGCGTCAAAACAATGAGTTGGAGAAGCGGCAGCAATCACCGGCATAGGAGATTCACCATTGCGCCCAAACAAAGCCTGCAACAAGTCTGTCTGTTCAGACTTGGTAGGCAAACCGGTGGAAGGACCACCGCGCTGTACATTGACTACCACTAAAGGAAGTTCTGTGATAACGGCCAAATTCATTGCCTCCGATTTCAGGCAAACTCCGGGACCAGAAGTGGAAGTGACAGCCAATGCTCCCGCAAACGAGGCACCAACAGCCGTAGCACAACCCGAAATCTCATCTTCACATTGAACAGTGGTTACTCCAAGCGATTTATGTTTGGATAGTTCATGCAAGATGTCTGTTGCCGGAGTGATAGGATAAGACCCCAGGAACAGACGCAATCCTGCCTTCTCGGCGGCCGCAATCAGACCATAAGCCGTAGCTTTGTTACCACTGATATCCATATATTTTCCCGGAACCTTCGATTTGGTCTCCACTTTATAAGTATGCTCTACAGACGCATGCGTATTATGTCCGTAATCATAGCCGGCATGTATCACCTTGATATTGGCCTCGGCAATCTGAGGTTTCTTTGCGAACTTCTCACGCAAGAAATTTTCAGCAATTGCCAAATCACGGTTAAACAACCAGCAAACCAATCCCAAAGCAAACATATTGCGGCATTTCAACATAGACTTGTTGTCCATACCCGTATCAGCCAGACAGTCTTTCACCATCTGCGAGATAGGAGCAGCGATAACATCTTGCTTGATGCCCATTTCTTCAATCGGATTGTCTGTCTTGAAAGCCGCCTTGTCCAGATCCGATTTCTGGAAACAATCTGTATCAATAATGATACAAGCTGTCGGCTTTGCAAACTTGTATTGTGTTTTCAATGCAGCGGCATTCATTGCGACCAATACGTCGCATTTGTCGCCCGGAGTAAAAACTTTACCCGCACCGATATGCACTTGGAAGCCCGACACACCGGTCAACGAACCTTGCGGAGCACGTATATCTGCCGGGTAATCGGGAAATGTACTTATATCATTTCCCACTGTAGCCGAAACATTGGAAAAAATATTTCCGGCCAGCTGCATACCATCGCCTGAGTCGCCTGAGAAACGAACCACAACCTGGTCCAACTCCTTGACTATCATTTCATCTGCCATAACTTATAATTTAGGGTTACAAAAATTCACTGGCTGCAAATTTCGGAAAGTTCTATCAAAGGACAAAATATTCCGCCGCCAAAATGAATAAGATTAATCGTTTATTTCACTTGTAATGGCTGTATTGTGACAGACTTGTTACTTAGGTAAGAACAGCTACTTATGATTCTTTTAGCGATTGATCATTTCAGTTGTTTTGTCTTTGCCATTACAATAACCGGGTTATCATCCTCTTTTATATCCCCTATCAACTCAGACACCTTGTCATCGTCCTCCGCAAGCTGGTAAGACTCAATAACGCCATATATCGTTTGACTGTCGGAAGCATAAGGAGCAAAAGGAATGATTCCATCAATGTCATTTTCCAAAGGATAACCCCTATTGGCCTTGGCATAAAGACATTTTTCCGTATCCGGAGAATAAGCCACTTGAAAGATATTACCATTGGAATAATTAACCGCAGTAAGCAGCAAATAATCAGCACAACCCACACAGGAGGTGATAACAGTATATGCAGGTGCATCCGATGCTCCCGGCATAATCTGTTCGGCTCCTAATTGTTCGCTCTGCAATTTAGCTATATAGCCGTGCTTTAATGCTTCTTCTTTATCGTCAAAGTTGCAATCGTAAGACTTCGCTACTCCCTCAGCATTTATTATATATACAGAATTCGTCAGAATATCAAAAAGAAAAGCCCGATCCTTATCATACGATGACAATGCAGAGAAAGGAGAGTTCACCTCTTGTACGCTTATGCTACTTGGCGTATATAGCAACGGAGTTTCTTCCATCTTGTCTAAGTCCAACAAGAAAAGATTAGGCCGCATGTCTTTTTTTCATAGTTGGCATTGGCTGCATAATCGCAATAACATGCCAGCAAGTTGCTGTTTACCAATTCTATTTCGTGAGTGATAAAATCAGTTTTCTTTCTGCCTAAGTATTCATTTTGCAGATTGAACACCAATAGTTGCTGTCCCGAACTGTCTAAGACATAAATACGATTGTTTGCTTCATCAATAGTTACGTCCTCTATACCTGTAAATTCATCGGGTCCATTACCCTTTTTTCCTATAGATGCAACAAATTGCCCGTTTTTTTCGAATAGCAAAATCCGGGCAATCTCTTTATCAACAATTGCCAACCGTTCTTTGAGGGGAATTATTTTCGACACTTAAGCGATAAGGCTTTGTGGAGTCGTTTCCAGTTTGACATACTTCAAATCAGCGTATAATGCAGACATAGGGAGTTTTGAACTGCTTATATCCGGATCGACGGCTAAAAGTGTATGATTTATATCTTTCTGATTTTGCAACTGGCAACCGCTTAATCCTCCCAGTAAAATCAATAGTCCTATCGTGCACTTCTTTATCGAAGCATGCAAGGGTGTATACAGCATTTTTTTCTATTTTAAAATTAAAAAAATTGTAGTTTCATAAATTACAGTTTTGCGAAGTTAGTTTTTTTTAAGGTAAACAAGGAGTTTGCAAAAAAAATGATTCTCTGAAGACTTTATTCCCGAATTGGCAATCCGGATAACATAAGCACGCATGCTTTGGCAGGCATCAAGCAAGCCGTGTAAACCACCCCTCGGATATAAGAGCATAGATTTTTTATTCACTTTCTGCATTTTCGTCTTTTTTCATATTGCCAATCTAACAAAAAGAAGTAACTTTGCAGTCTCAAAAGAAGCCTTGGTAGTTCAACGGATAGAATAGAAGTTTCCTAAACTTTAGATAGGGGTTCGATTCCCCTCCGAGGTACACACTGCATGAAGACTGTTCATAGCCAAGTTACACAGTTTGGCCTTGGGCGTATGACAAACTGACTACACATGAGAGATTGCATCATGGAAGTGCTAAAAAAACGTTTCCCTGCACTTTTGCGGTGCAACTTTTTTAATCTCCGGAATAAAATCATGATTATGGCGTAAAACACGTACGTACGTGTGGGCTTATACATACGTATGTGTAGCCTGATACATACGTATATGTAGGCTTGTATGTACGTATGTGTAGCCTGACACGCACATGTAGTGCAATGCGAATGTAAAGACAGAGGCTATCACCTCCTCACTCAGTCTGTTTTCCCTCGTCTCCCTTCATCCTTTCATTCTCAGTAGAACCAACTGTATATCAACTAATTAAGAATGACAGGTCATTCCCTCACTCTCCTTTCATCCATACTGTACAAGTCCTTTCACATCTGCCTTAAGCGGCTTCTTCCTGTTTGCTTTTTTGGGCAAATGAAGGCTCACCCGATAATCATTGGGGGTATGCATAAATCTTAGCCAGTCTAAAGAGG
>CAMWGU010000061.1 GCA_947173895.1 uncultured Bacteroides sp.
GAAAGGAGAATGAAAGGACCCGGCGGAGTGTCCTCTCACCCTCGGAATCCCCATCAGCAGGGCGTTTCGGCAGATAATGAAAGGATGAAAGGAAAAGTGGAATCACACAATGCTGTATCCTGTATGAAGGGGCAACCATGCAAAAAATGTTGGCTTCGGACAATGGCGGGCCAGAAGAGGATGGTAATGCGTCGGTTTCGGCAGGCGAAGGCTCTTGGCCGGAAAGCAAAAAGACTTGAGAATACAAATACCACACCGGTTGCGATGTTCCTATGATTATATCGGACTGACGGAATACTGCCAACCGGAAATATCCGCTGACCCGTTTTATTCTCTCTTATCTGAAACGTTCTCCTAAAAAAGTACTCCCCGCGAATCACTTCGCAGGGAGTGCTTTTAACTAATAACTAACATTGTGGTTACGTAATTTCTATATGACTAACTTACAGTGCAAAGATAGGAGTTCCACCACACATCCACAATCACCTCATGTAGGTATTCTATCTCTTTCCGCTCACCATTTATAGGTATCACAAATTCATCTTGACCTCACTCAGCTCCACCAATTTGTTCACAATGGCGTAAATAGTGAGTCCGGCAGGTGAGTGTATCTGTAGCTTGCGCGCAATGTTCCTCCGGTGGGTTATTACCGTATGAATGGAAAGAAACAGTTTCTCTGCCGTTTCCTTATTTGTCATTCCACGTACCACACAGCAAATGATTTCCTTTTCACGCTGGCTCAACGCCTCCTGTTCGCCATCGGCCTCATCCCCATCAAGATTCATGAGATTAACCAATTTTTCATTCAACATTTCTATGCTGTCATACAGAGCGATGCTGCCATCGTACCCCTTCAGCAAGTTAGTGTCTGTCACCGAGCATAACAAGGATACACATTTGGTGGACGACTGCGGATAGTTTGATTTGAACTCATCCACATTGAACCATCCTCCGAAAGCCGGACTAATGATCAGTACGTCCAACTGATGCCCTTGCATGCAATTCTGCAATCCATCGGGCGAAGTGATCTCCACCGATTGTATGGTAAGATCGGGCAGACGTTTCAGCACCGCCACCAATCCGCTACGCACTATAACTGAAGTTTCGGCCACTGCCACATGTACAGGTTCCGTCCGTTTCATCTTCCCTCCTTCTCTAGCCTAAGTACGGCAGGCACAAACAAGTAATCTTCTACGCGGCAATGGGATGCCAAGTCGTGTTCGCAACTGAAGATATCGAACAATACGGCATTCAGCAAATGATTGTTTCCCTTGGCCGGATAATATTTAATAATGATATTCTTCAACTCGGTCAGGGTGGCATCTATTGGGTCGTGCCTGCGGGCGAACCGAGAGATGCAAAATCCTCCAGTCTCGCGTCCGGCCATCAGATTCTCAACATAAGTAAACACGTTCTTATCCTCATAATCCATGTGTTTACGTACCTCTCGGGCATACTGGTCAAAAAAGTTCAGAATAAGGAAAGCCACTTCATTTTCTGCAGAGCAGTCTATAGCTTCTATCAGCTTGCGCCGTATAGTGGGCAAACAAAAATCAAGGAAATAATGGTGCGCCTGTTTCAAGTAATTCATCAACGAAGGCATGGAAATGTTTTTCACATCATCTTCCATCCGGTCGTTATCCTCGATCATAAAATTCACTACAGCAAGAAAAGTATGGCAATCCACTCCGTTTTCGCGACATACTTCCTGCACAGTCTTATCTCCAAACCCTAACGAAAAGCCAAAACGGCTCATCACCTGCAACAACGCATAGTTATCGCAAATAAGATCACTCATCTTGTCCGTTGGTGCATACTTGCTTGTCTTATACATAATCAATCTATTTTCACTTCTTATTCGGGTACAAAGTTACGGAAAATCGACAGGGTTATCAATCACCATAAATAGGTATTTTCAGAGAACGGCCCCGAATCATCCGGCACTGCATGGAGTCGGTAGCGAAAGGTTGCAGGAATAAACAATTACCGGCAAGTATCCGAGAGATGGCGGAGTGTAAACTTGCCAAAACAAAGAAAACAATATATTTTTGCAAGAAAATTAATATATATATGGAAAACAAACTGAAATGCATATGTGCAGGCGTTTTGCCATTCTTGGGAATGATACATTCGGTATCCGCCAACGAAAACCCGAATTCCAAGGAAGAACATCGTCCTAATATACTCTTCATACTAAGTGATGACCATACTTCACAAACATGGGGCATCTATGGAGGCATACTGGCCGATTATGCCCAAAATCAGCATATCCGCCGTTTGGCCAACGAAGGAATCACATTGGACAACTGTTTCTGCACCAATTCTCTCTCCACTCCCAGCCGTGCTAGCATCCTGACCGGACGATACAGCCACCAAAACGGAGTCTACACCCTCGAAGACTCATTGGATGTCACATTGCCCACCCTGGCCAAAGTGCTGCAAAAAGCAGGCTACCACACCGGGCTAGTCGGCAAATGGCACCTGAAATCACAGCCGCAAGGATTTGACTACTATTCCGTTTTTCACGACCAAGGCGAGTACCGCGACCCTACTTTCAAGAACAGTAACGACCCATGGCCCGGCCAACGGAATTTCGGTGAACGAATTCACGGATTTTCCACCGACATAGTGACCGAAAAGGCTATCCGATGGATGAAAGAGCAAGACAAGAACCAACCTTTCCTGATGTGCTGCCACTTCAAAGCCACTCATGAACCCTATGACTTTCCGGAGAGAATGAGACATCTATATGATGGCGTAACATTTCCCGAACCCGAAAACTTCTTGGACTGGGGGCCGGAAACCAACGGACGAACCTTTCAGGGACAGCCCTTGGAGGACATGATTCGCCGCTGGCATACGGCTTCCGAAGATCCTGACCGGTGGTGGTGCCGCTACCCGGAACTTCCCTTTTCGGCCAAAGGCATGAATCGCACTGCCGCACGCAAAGCCGCCTACCAGAAACTGATACGAGACTACCTGCGTTGTGGAGCCACCGTAGACGACAACATAGGCAAGTTGCTGGATGCATTGGACGAAATGGGAATAGCCGACAACACCATTGTGATCTATGTATCCGACCAAGGTTACTTTCTTGGCGAGCACGGTTTCTTCGACAAACGCATGTTCTACGAGGAGGCTGCTCGTATGCCTTTCGTCATCCGCTACCCCCGCGAACTTCCGGCAGGGAAACGTCTGAACGATCTGATACTGAACGTGGACTTCGCCTCTACGCTAGCTGATTTTGCAGGAATAGAAGCACCCGAGGGAGCACAAGGAAGAAGCTTCCGAGACAACCTGCGGGGAAAAACTCCGGCAGACTGGCGTAAAAGCATTTATTACCGATATTGGACACAACACAAAATCCGTCCGGCACATATCGGAATAAGGACAGACCGGTATAAACTAATGTTTCTGTATGGCGACAAACTAAACATGACAGGAAGCGAAGACTATGTTTCACAGCCTTCATGGGAATTTTACGATCTGCAAAAAGATCCCAAGGAAAATCATAATGCCTACCATGACAAGGAATACACGGAAATTATCCGCCGAATGAAAAAAGAAATGCTCCGTTTGAGGCAGGAAACCGGAGATACAGATGCCAACTCACAACGGATGCAAGAAATTCTTCGGAAAGAAGGACTGGCGGAATAAAAGGGATTTCTGCCTATTGGGTACTATCTCCCAAGCCTTTGGAGTTTACTCCAAAGTGCTGGGAGTTAAATCCAAAGGACTTGGGAGATAGCATCCAGCCGCATGAAAATGGTTAGCCATTAGGAAGAAAAGAGTTACGCAATAGGACGCGATGAATTGAAGGAAAGCCAATCCTCACGAGTCAGAAGACTGACATGCTCTATCCGATAATCATCCGTCAAAGGATAGTACTTTCTTTCACAAGTATGATGATAGCGGAAACCACACTTCTCCTGTGCCCGTTTCGACTTTTCATTGCCATCAAAGTAACCACACCACAAATTCGAAAGCCCCAAATCCTCAAAAGCATAGCGAATCACTTCGCACATGGCTTCGGGAATCAGCCCTCGACCCCAATATGGGACACCAATCCAATAAGACACTTCCCCCTCATCCTCACCAATGGGAAGATTGCTCCGCGCCCCACATACCACACCTATGCACCCTATTGCCTTGTCGGTTTCTTTTAAAACCACGGCAAACACTCCATCCTGTGCAAAAACCGTGCGGATAATCTCTCGGCTTTCCTCCACGCTTTGATGGACAGGCCATCCGGCAATAGGACCTATCTGTTCGTCTTTTGCATACTCATATAATGACTCGGCGTCCGTTTCCCTCCAAGGACGTAATATAATTCTTTCTGTTATCAATTCCATATTCTATTAATTTAGATTATTATTCAATTATCCGACAAGACGAAGACTCCCCCCATTCGGCACAGCACAACGTTGGTCCTCAAATGTTTCCAGACTATTCGCCCTCATTCGAACCGAATGGACTTTGCCGGATGAATGCGCGTCACCAAAAAGGACGGACCGACAAGCATTAAAACCGACACCAGCAAAGTGCATACATTCAGCAACAGATAAATCCATACATTAAATTCCACCGGCACCCTGTCTACATAATAAGTGGCTGGATCCAGCTTGAGCAGATGGAACCGAGACTGGAGCATGCACAATGCAAGCCCGATCAGATTGCCCCACAGCATCCCCCTGCCTATCAAAAGTACGGAAAAGCTAAGAAATATTTTACGAATGGCTAAATTATCCGCTCCCAATGCCTTCAGCACCCCAATCATGTTGGTACGCTCTAAAATAATAATCAACAGGCCCGAAATCATAGTGAAGCCGGCCACACCGGTCATGAGAAACAGAATGATCCACACATTCATGTCCAGCAGATCCAACCAGGCAAATATCTGAGGATTGGCTTCCTCCACCGTCTGGGTATAGTAAACACCTCCGTAGACATCCGTCTGCGCATCCACCCGAAGACGGATCGTCTCTTTCACTTCGTCCAGTGCCCCGTAATCGGTCACCCCCAGTTCGACACCGCTCACTTGTCCCTGCTGCCAGTCGTTCAGGCGATTTACCGTGTACAGGTCAGTTATCAAAAACAAGTCATCGTATGCAGAGAAATTGGTCTGATAGATGCCGCACACCGTAAGACGGCGGGCACGCACATTGTCCTCTATATAATAGGTATAAATTCTATCGCCCAGCTTCAGACGGAGCTTGTCGGCAATGGTACGCGACACCAGCACCCGATTGGTAGAAACCGTATCGGAAAAAGCGGGAATCTCTCCTTCCTGCAAATGACTCTTCAGAAACGTCCAGTCGTATTCGTGTGCCACCCCCTTCAGCACCATCCCCTGAAAGCCGTCATCGGTCATGATCATCCCCGGCTTAGTAGAATAACGCTGCACATGCTTCACTCCGTCCAATGTTTCCAGCAAACGAAGCAAGCTGTCGCCCGCCACTACGGGAACCGTCTGATAAGACTGCTGCGAGTCGAAATTGGTTATCATGATGTCGGCCCCCAGACCCACCACCTTGTCGCGCACCTCGTGCTTGAAGCCAATCACCACTGCCACCGAAACAATCATGACAGCCAGCCCAATGGCAATGCCCAACATAGCAATGCGGACGGCAGGCTTCGACACTTCCTTCCCTCCTTCATTGCTACGGTAGATACGTCGGGCGATAAAGAGTTTCCAATCCATATCAGTCTTCCACTCTTCCCGGATAGGCCTCCAGCGCCTTGCGTAACACGAAAAGCGCACGCACCAGGTCTTCTTTCTTCAATACGTATGCAATACGCACCTCGTTGCGTCCCGCTCCCGGAGTGGTGTAGAACCCAGAAGCAGGAGCCATCATGACCGTTTCTCCCTCATAATTGAATTCCGACAGACACCATGCACAAAACTTCTCGCTGTCGTCCACCGGCAGTTTGGCAACCGTATAGAACGCCCCCATCGGTATGGGGGAATAAACACCAGGAATGCGGTTCAATCCGTCAATCAGACATTTGCGCCGTTCCACATACTCGTCATACGTCTCACGAGCATACTCCTCGGGAGCATCCAGCGAAGCCTCAGCAGCAATCTGGCCAATCAAAGGAGGGCTCAAACGCGCCTGACAGAACTTCATGACGGCATTTCTCACCTCCTTGTTTTTGGTGATCAGCGCACCAATGCGGATACCACATTCGGAATACCGCTTAGACACCGAATCAATCAACACCACATTCTCTTCAATCCCCTCTAAATGGCAGGCGGATATATAAGGAGAACCGGTGTAAATAAATTCGCGATAAACCTCGTCCGAAAACAAATAAAGGTCATACTTCTTCACGATGTCGCGTATCTGATTCATCTCGCGACGAGTATACAGATAACCGGTAGGATTGTTCGGATTGCATATCAGGATGGCTTTAGTGCGCTCGTTTATCAGCTCCTCGAACTTCTCCACTTTCGGCAGAGAAAACCCTTCTTCGATGGTGGTAGTCACCGTGCGGATCACCGCGCCGGCCGAGATGGCAAATGCCATGTAGTTGGCGTAGGCCGGTTCGGGCA
Organism: uncultured Bacteroides sp.; assembly: GCA_947173895.1. GTDB lineage: Bacteria > Bacteroidota > Bacteroidia > Bacteroidales > Bacteroidaceae > Phocaeicola. The sequence goes on from CAMWGU010000061.1 coordinate 6,554, forward strand.
CAATAATCTCGTCTCCCGGATTCAGACAACTTAGGAAAGCGAAAAGCACCGCTTCCGAACCTCCCGTGGTGATAATAATGTCATCGGCCGACAGATTAATATCATATTTTTTATAATATCCCACCAGCTTCTCGCGATAGCTGCGGTATCCTTGACTGGGACTATACTCCAAAACAGTGCGGTCTATATGGCGAATCGCATCAAGGGCCGCTCGCGGAGTAGGCAGGTCGGGCTGACCGATATTCAAGTGATAAATATGAATTCCTTTTTGTTTCGCGGCATCGGCCAGCGGCGCCAATTTACGAATTGGCGATGCAGGCATCTCATTTCCTCTGATGGATATTATTGGCATAATGTTACAAAAATTATTTAATTGGAATGCAAAGATAGAGTTTCGCGGCCAACCGAGCAAACAATTAATTAAGAATTTAAATCTTTGTTATCTTAATGTGCTTTTTTTGGGAGGATTAAAAAAAACCTGTAAGTTTGTATTCTATAAAACAAAGCAAAATAACAAATGAATCTATACCTGATCACATTCCAGTCTGCCTTGAACAAAATTGAATCCGTATACGATTGCCATAAAGATTTATTTATGGAAATCGAAAAGTTTTTCACGCTCCATCTGGTGCCTTATACAGAAGCCGCCAACATTCCGGCCAATGCCTATCGGATGGCGTTCATCGCTTCGGGTGGAGTGGAAAGAATAGTGACACAACACTTCGAGCTGCTACCCTATCCCATCCATCTGCTGACCGACGGACAGCACAATTCACTAGCCGCCACTTTGGAAATAGCCACATGGCTACGGAGCAAGGGAATGAAAATGCACATCATCCACGGCACAATCCCCAATATGGTGAAACAACTGGTGGACCACCACAAGGCTTTTGCCGCCCAGCGCGAAGTGAAAGGCAAACGAATCGGCGTCATAGGATATCCCTCGCCATGGCTGGTGGCCAGCAACGTAGACTATCTGCTGGCGAAAAGACGCTGGGGAGTGGAATTCATCGACATCCCTATAGAAGAAATATATTGTCTGTTTTATCAGATCGAAGACGATGATATAGGATACGAGGCATCCATATTTGCCAACCGAGCCATCGCTTGCCGTGAAGGAAGTCCGGAAGACCTGCTGAAAGCCATGAGACTCTATCGCGCAGTAAGAATCATCTGCGAAAAGAAGAAACTGGATGCGGTGACCCTTTCCTGCTTCTCACTGATCGAAAAACTAGGAACCACCGGATGTCTGGCACTATCTTTGCTGAACGACGAGGGTATACCCGCAGGATGCGAAGGCGACTTGCAAGCCATCTTCACCATGCTGATAGCCAAAACACTGACCGGACAAAGCGGATTCATGGGAAACCCAGCATTCATCAACGACAACCGCAACGAAGTGGTGATAACTCACTGTACGATTGCTACCCAAATGACCGACCGATTTATCATCCGAAACCATTTTGAGACAGAGACCGGTATAGCCATACAGGGCATCTTGCACCCAGGCGGCATCACCATGATGAAATGTGCGGGAGAGTGTCTGGACGAATATTTTGTCTCCACAGGCCAGCTGACAGAAAACACCAACTACATCAACGCCTGTCGTACACAAGTAAGAATCAAGCTGGACAAATCTGTGGATTATTTCACTCGCAATCCCTTGGGAAACCATCACATCGTATTAATGGGAGATCATGAAAAAGTCATTCATGAGTTCATGCAGTTGAACAGTTGCAAACTGGTGGAATAAGGTACGTACGTGTAACATCTCGCATACGCACGTGTGGGCCTACACATACGGTCGCAAAGCTTCATACATACGTATGTTCAAGTACAAACTTATTTCAAGGTTTTAAAAGAGAAAGCCGCAAGGAAAAACACAAAGAATTTAAATTAAAAAAGGACAGAAATTAAATTATATTGTATCTTTGCCTTCGATTTCATTATTAAATAAAAAAACGATAAACAATTATGATGCATACTTGGTTTGAATGTAAGATACGTTACGAAAAAGTAATGGAAAACGGCATGAACAAAAAAGTAACAGAGCCCTATTTGGTTGACGCGTTGAGCTTTACCGAAGCCGAAGCCCGTATTATTGAAGAAATTACCCCATACATCAGCGGCGAGTTCACCGTATCGGACATCAAGCGCGCCAACTATAGCGAGCTATTCCCGTCGGAAGAAGACGCAGCCGACCGCTGGTTTAAATGCAAACTGCTTTTCATCACACTGGACGAAAAAAGCGGAGCGGAAAAGAAAACTTCCACAATGGTACTGGTACAGGCTGCCGACTTGCGCGATGCCATCAAAAAGCTGGACGAGGGAATGAAAGGCACAATGGCCGACTATGTCATCGCTTCTGTAGCAGAAACAGCCATCATGGATGTATATCCATACGAAGCAGAACCGGATGTGAAGCCCGAATTTCCAGACGCAGGAAAAACAATATAATGCCTGATCATTAAAAACAAAAAAATAGAAAATGAGCATTCAAGCAAATCTGAAAGAAGTTCTCACCGAACTGCCAGCCAGAATCCGGCTGGTGGCCGTGTCCAAATTCCATCCCGTTCAGGCACTGGAAGAGGCATATGCAGCCGGACAACGTCTTTTTGGCGAGAGCCATGTGCAGGAAATGACTCAGAAATATGAAATACTGCCCAAAGACATTGAATGGCATTTCATCGGCCACCTGCAAACCAATAAAGTCAAATATATGGCTCCCTATGTAGCCATGATACATGCTATTGACTCATACAAGCTATTGGTAGAAGTCAACAAACAAGCCGCCAAGGCCCATCGCGTCATCCCTTGTTTACTACAGATACACATCGCACAAGAGGACACAAAATTCGGGTTTTCTTTTGATGAATGCAAAGACATGCTTGATGCAGGAGAATGGAGGAAGCTAAACAATGTCAGCCTGGCAGGAGTAATGGGCATGGCGAGCAATGTAGATGACGACAAACAAATAAAGAGAGAATTTTGTTCTTTAAATACATTTTTCAAGGAAATCAAGCAGAACTATTTTGCCGAATCAGACGCTTTCAAGGAAATATCCATAGGAATGTCACACGATTACCCGCTGGCAGTGGAATCCGGAAGTACCTTGGTCAGGATAGGAAGCAAAATCTTTGGAGAACGAAACTATTAAAACTGCTAGTAATTATGACCCAATTAAAAACCACTTTTGCCGGACTATCACTGAATAATCCAATCATTATCAGTAGCTCCAGCCTGACAAGCAGCGCAGAAAAGAACAAGAAACTGGAACTGGCTGGTGCCGGAGCCATTGTACTCAAATCAGTCTTCGAAGAACAGATCATAATGGAGGCACATTATATGGCCACATACGGTTCTCCGGAAGGAGACGACTATCTAAGCACATACGTGCGCTCTCATGCACTAAGCGAGTATATCGCATTGATTGAACAAACTAAAAAACTGTGCACCATTCCTGTTATTGCCAGCATCAACTGCTTCAGCAGCTCGGAGTGGACAGACTTTGCACGTACCGTAGAGGAAGCGGGAGCCGATGCCCTAGAAATAAATATCCTCTCCTTGCAGACGGAAAAAGAATACGCTCATGGCGACTTTGAACGCCGCCATATCGATATCATGAGCAATATAAAAAAACAAATCTCTATCCCCGTCATCATTAAACTGGGAAGCAACCTGACCAATCCGATCGCACTAATCAACCAACTATACGCCAACGGAGCCAATGCCGTGGTATTATTCAACCGTTTTTATCAGCCAGACATCAATATTGACACACTGACGTACACCGCAGGTGATGTTTACAGTGCTCCCGCCGATTTGGCCAACGGACTACGCTGGACGGCCATCGCCTCGGCACAAGTACCTCAGACAGACTATGCCATCTCAGGCGGAGTGCATGATGGGAAAGCCATTGTGAAAGCCATTTTGGCCGGTGCTTCGGCGGTAGAATTGTGTAGCGCCGTCTATCAGAAAGGAAACCCGATCATTGCCGAAATGACAGACGAAGTGGCTCAATGGATGGACAGAAAAGGATACAAGAGCATCAGCGAATTCAAAGGTTCAATGAATGCGTTATCTACAGGCAACAGCAACCCGTTTGAACGTACACAGTTCATGAAATATTTCAGCAGCAAAGAATAAAAATCAGTGGTTAGTGGTTGATATCATGTAGCATAACAATGCTTTTTATTAATCGCTAACCACTAATCATTAAGTGTTAACCACTATTTTCCTTCTGTTTAATTTGTGCACTCCCAAGAAAGTCTTATATTTGCACATCTGATTAACGTTTGTGCAAACATATAATTTATAGAAGACATACAATGGAGCAGAGTTTTATAGCCTTTTTGGAGAACAGCATAAAAAAACATTGGGATCTGGATGCCCTTACCGATTACAAAGGTGCCACTTTACAATATAAAGATGTAGCTCGCAAAATAGAGAAGCTACATATCATTTTTGAACAAAGCGGCATCAAGCCGGGAGACAAAATAGCCGTCTGCGGCCGTAACAGTTCCCATTGGGGAGTCACATTTTTGGCAACCATCACCTACGGGGCCGTCATTGTCCCCATTCTTCATGAATTCAAGGCAGACAACATCCATAATATAGTCAATCATTCCGAAGCACGCTTACTATTAGTGGGCGACATGGTATGGGAAAACCTAAATGAAAACGCCATGCCCCTGCTGGAAGGAGTCATCCTGATGAACGACTATACCCTGTTAGTGTCCCGCAGTCCCAAACTAGACTATGCCCGCGATCACCTGAACGAATTATTCGGAAAAAAATATCCTCGCAATTTCCGCAAAGAACACGTCATTTACCGCCGGGACATACCAGAAGAACTGGCTGTAATCAACTATACTTCGGGAACCACCAGTTATTCCAAAGGAGTAATGATTCCCTATCGCGCCTTGTGGTCGAATACCCAGTTCGCGTTTGATGTGCTAAAAATGAATCCAGGCGACAAGCTGGTTTCCATGCTTCCGATGGCACACATGTATGGATTGGCTTTCGAATTCCTGTACGAATTCTGCGTGGGATGCCACATCTATTTCCTGACACGTACTCCGAGTCCCAAAATCATTTTCCAGGCATTTTCCGATGTGAAGCCCAATTTAGTAGTAGCCGTACCATTGATCATCGAAAAAATCATCAAAAAGAATGTATTGCCCAAACTGGAAACACCGGCCATGAAGATTCTACTGAAAGTCCCCATTATCAATGACAAGATAAAGGCTACCGTACGCGAACAGGTCATCAACGCATTCGGAGGTAACTTCTATGAGATTATTGTAGGAGGCGCCGCCTTCAACCAAGAGATAGAACAATTCTTGAAAAGCATCGATTTCCCATACACCGTGGGATATGGCATGACCGAATGTGCCCCAATCATCTGTTATGAAGACTGGAAACTCTTCAAAACAGGATCATGTGGGAAAGCAGCCCCCCGCATGGAGGTCAAGATCTTGAGTCCTGACCCACAGAATATCGTGGGCGAAATTGTATGTAAAGGACCGAATGTGATGCTGGGATATTACAAGAATCCCGAAGCCACTACCGAAGTGATAGATCAAGACGGATGGTTGCACACCGGCGACTTAGGTATCATAGACGCAGAAGGTAACGTCACCATCAAAGGACGAAGCAAAAACATGTTACTAGGTCCGTCGGGACAGAATATCTATCCGGAAGAAATTGAAGACAAGCTGAACAACATGCCCTTCGTATCCGAATGCATCATTATACAGCAAGCCGACCACCGATTGGCCGCCCTTGTCTATCCTGACTTTGACGATGCCTTTGCACACGGAATGGATAATAATGCCATAGCGCAGGTCATGGAAGAAAACCGCATGACCTTGAATGCGGAACTTCCCGCCTACTCACAGATAGCCCGCGTAAAAATCTATCCCGAAGAGTTCGAAAAAACACCTAAAAAGAGTATCAAACGTTTCTTGTATCAAGAAGTGAAATAAACAATATTACAACACCCAAACACAATAGAAAAGTATGAAAATGAATGTGCGTATAGTAACCCTACTCCTTTTAGGATATTGTGCAGGAATGACATCTCCTGCTCTTGCCCAAAAAAGAGACAAGCTAAAGAAGGGGCCAAATATTTCACTTAATATCTCCACTAAAAAGGATAGTACCAAGACCTCCTACCTGAACATCGGCCTGCTCACCAATATTTACAGGCTGAAAGGAGTAGGCGTCAACGCTATATCCAGCGTTGTGCAATATGACATGACAGGCTTCCAAATCTCCGGACTAGCCAGTCTCACCGGACGAAATGCCAACGGATTTCAGTTGGGGGGCATAGCCAATGTGGCCGGAGAAAACGCCAACGGTATGATGGTGAGCGGACTAATGAATATAGCAGGCAAAAAGGCTCATGGTATCCAACTTTCCGGACTGGGGAACATTATAGGAAAATCACAAAACGGTATCGCCATAGGCGGACTGATGAACATGGCAGGTAGCCAAGCGAAAGGAATCCAAATAGCCGGACTGGCCAACATTGCAGGGAAATCGCAAAGTGGTATCGCCATAGGCGGACTGATGAATGTATGCGCCGAAAAGTTAAGCGGAGCACAAGTATCTACCATATTAAATATCAGCGGCGAGGAAACCAAAGGAGCACAGATATCCGCCATTGGCAATGTAGGAGTGAACGTCAAAGGTACACAGTTATCCGCCATCAGCAACATCGCCGCCAGAGAAATCAAAGGACTGCAACTTTGTGGCGCAGTAAACATCGCAGTCAAGACCGAAAACGCCCTGCAACTCTCAGGTCTGACCAATGTATGTCAAGACAAACTTAACGGCATACAATTCGCTCCGGGTAATTACGCTGGTGAAGTGAACGGCGCACAAATCGGAATCATCAATCTGTGCGGAGGAAACGTGAAAGGCATACAAATCGGAATCATCAACCACAGCAAGGACACCACAGCCCACAAACTGGGATTGGTAAACATCACTCCTAAAACTCGTATCCAAATGATGATGTTCGCAGGAAACACCAGCAAACTGAACGCCTCCGTACGCTTTAAAAACCGCAGGAACTATACCATGCTGGGTGTCGGGACCCATTACCTAGACTTGAATGACAAATTTTCAGGTTGTGTATTCTACCGCACCGGACTTTACTATCCCGTAGCTCCCAAACTAGAGTTGAGCGGCGATTTGGGTTATTTCCATGTAGAGAACTTTGAAAACGAAGATGCAGAAACCCCCGAACGCATGTACTCACTGCAAGCCCGTATCAACTTAGAATACAAAATCAAGTCAAAAATAAGCATCTTTGCATCGGGCGGCTACGGTGTAACACGTCATTACGACAAAAATAAATGCTATGAGAGAAAACCAATTTTCGAAGCAGGTGTTATCTTATTTTAGGCTATTGCCGACATTTCTGTCAACCCAAATTTGGAATTGCATGAGACTATTACATTTCGTATTGACCTGCCTGCTGGCAGCAAACACCGGAAGTGCCGTAGCACAGACACTTCGACAAACCGACTCTCTATACACATTTACCGACCCCAGATTGCAAAAGAAACATCCTTGGCGCGCCGTTGCTGAAACATTTGGAATGAATGTGGGAGTATGGGCTTTCGATCGCTATATCATGAACGAAGATTTTGCTAAAATCAGCATTGGCAGCATACGACACAACATCAAACACGGGTTTGTATGGGACAATGACCAATTTTCCACCAATCTGTTTGCTCATCCTTATCATGGGAACCTGTATTTCAACGCTGCACGCAGCAATGGAATGAACTTTTGGGAATCAATGCCCTATGCTTTTGCCGGCAGCCTGATGTGGGAAGTAGCAGCCGAAGTAGAACCTCCAGCCATCAATGACCTGATGGCCACTACCTTAGGCGGCATTGCACTGGGAGAAGTGACTCACCGCATATCTGCTTTAGTATTGGACGATTCCAAACGAGGATTTCCACGCTTTGCCCGAGAATTTCTGGGAACGCTAATCTGTCCCATGCGAGGACTAAACCGAATGATCACCGGTGAAATGTGGAAAGTAAAACGGTCGCATTACAAATATCATGATTACAACCGCATCCCGATACACTTCTCCATCGGAGCCGGAGACCGCTATCTGGCAGATGACAATCACTTGTTTCGTGGCGAGCACAATCCTTACCTTGAGTTTCGTGTGCAATATGGAGACGCCTTCGACAAAGAGAACGATGCTCCCTACGATTACTTCACCGCACGAACCACTTTCGGCCTTTCCAGTAACCAGCCCCTGATTAGCCAAATCAACCTGATGGGCAAACTATGGGGAGTTCCCCTGAAAACCACTACCGGCATGGAAATGATGTTCGGTATCTTTCAACATTTTAATTACTTTGATTCCGAAGAAGTGATTGATGGTTCGGGACGCATCCCCTACAAAATATCAGAAGCAGCCAGTGTGGGACCCGGCATGATTTACAAATTTCCCCAAATGAACAGCCTGGTCAACCTAGAGCAACGTGTATTTCTAAGTGCTATTCTGCTAGGCGGAAGCCTTACTGACTATTACAATGTGATAGACCGCAACTACAACATGGGAAGCGGATATAGTGTGAAGAACAATACATTCTTGGACTTTGGCCGTTACGGCATGTTTGCACTGAACATGCACCTTTATCAAATCTTTACTTGGAAAGGATACGAACACAAAGACCTGGGAACGACCAACCCCCTCTATTTGAATGCACAAGGAGACAAAGGAAATGTGATGTTAGCTGTAGTGAATCCCATTATTGAACTGAACCTCAATTCGCACTTCAGGGCCAATATGGAAGTATCCTACTACTACCGCCACACACACTATTCCTTTCACGAAGACGTAAGATACAAAACTTTCGAAACCCGGCTGGGACTGACCTATCAGTTTTAAAGCAACGAGGCACGCACCCGGCTCAACGTCTCAGGCGTCATCTGCAATAAGGAAGCAATATACACAAGAGGAGCACGCTTCAATATCTCAGGATGAAGTTGCAACAATTTGTTGTATCGCTTGTGGGCCGGTTCAAAACGAAGCGTGTCTGCCTTTACCTGTGACTCAATCAAAGAATGTTCGATAAAGCTACGATAAAGACGCTCGATGTCATGATAGTGGTCTAATAACTTTTCTATCTCCATACGAGGCAGCTCCCACACCACAGAAGCCTCCAGAGTTTCCACCATCAGGCGCGTGGGTTCCTGCTTGAAATAACTCTCGATGCAGATAATCATCCCATTCTCATAACCAATGTGCTCAGTCAGATCTTTGTCATGCTTGTAGTAATACTGCCTGAGCATCCCTTTTTCTATAAACAACATCGACTTGCAAACCTCGCCAGCCCGCAAAACGACTTCCCCTTTACGAAACTTCCTACAAACTAAAATCTCAGCCAATGCGTGAATACTTTCCCGGCCGAGGGGATGGTTAATTTCTGCTATCTTTCTGGCGATCTCTATATTAGTAGTCATGTTCTCCCCAATCTTTATATTTTCTGCAAAAATACGAAAAAAGGCCGAAAGAGAAGGTATAAATGATAAATTTAGGCAAACAATGTTCTGATTAATAGTTTTTTTATATACTTTTGAAACGAAATAATAATAAAACTTTATGAAACTACTATCTTCTTTAATCATTTTGGGCTTATTTGCGACACAAAGTGTCACAGCCCAAACTAATTATGCCAAAGATCCGGAAAGCTGTACCAGCATTATGGCAGGAAAAAAGGCCACCACTGACGGTTCAGTGATAACCAGCCATACATGCGACAGCTGGTATCGAACCTGGGTGAACATGGTGCCAGCAGAAAGCTATGAAAAGGATACTGTCATGAACATTTACGATGGACGCATGCACACCGAGTTCGTGGCAGATCAGACTCACGTGAACATCAAAGGACAGATTCCGCAGGTACGCAAAACATACGCCTTCATGGATACTTCCTACCCCTGCATCAACGAGAAGCAGCTGGGAATGGGTGAGACCACCATAAGCGGACGCCGAGAATTGGTAAACCCCAAAGGAATGTTCATGATCGAAGAATTGCAACGCGTTGCATTGCAACGTTGCACCACAGCCCGTGAGGCCATCCGCTTAATGGGAGACCTCATCAAGCAATATGGTTATGCCGACAGCGGCGAATGCTTGACCATCGCCGACCCCGAAGAAGTGTGGCATTTCGAAGTATTTGGAGAAGGGCAAGAGAACATTGGCGGCGTGTGGGCAGCAGTCCGCATCCCAGACGACCATGTGGGTGTATCGGCCAACATTTCACGCATCGGCACTCTTAACCTGAAAGACCCTGACCACTACATGGCCTCCGCCAATGTGTTTGAAGTAGCCAAAAAACTAGGCTACTGGGACGGAAAGGAACCCTTTAAATTCTGGAAAGCCTATAGCGGAAAGAACTATTCCGGACAACTGAAATCATTCAGTACCCGCGAACATTTCATACTGAACGCACTGGCACCCTCATTGCAACTAGACGACAAAGCCGAAGAACTACCCATCAGTGTGAAACCCGACAAGCCAATATCGGCAACCGATGTCATGGCACTGCTACGCGAAACTTATGAAGGTACACCGCTAGATATGACACACAACCTAAAAGTGACCGTAAAGGATAGAAAAACCGGAGTCATCGACACTCTTATCAGCCCGAAAGCCAACCCATGGATGCGCCCAGACGAAGTCAAGATGCTGAACGGCATTAAGGAAGGAACAGTCAAATCAGTGCGAAACATAGCCGTGCCTCAATGCGCCTACTCCACCGTCATTCAACTACGCGGATGGCTACCCGATGCAATAGGCGGCGTAGTGTGGTTCTCGATGGATAATCCCGGACAAAGCCCCCGCGTTCCGATCTTTTGCGGTGTGACCGACCTGCCGGCCATGTATAAAATATGCGGAAACCACCGCTATCGCGAGGACGCCGCTCTGTGGCATTACCGCCGGGCCAACAAATTAGCCGCTTTGAAATGGGGGACTGCACGCAAAGTCATGGAAAAGAACATACATCACTTCGAAGAGAAGGGACAGCGTGAACTTCCATTCGTAGAAACGCAATACCAACGTATCCTCCAGTCGGAAGGTGAAAAGGCAGCATGCGCCTACCTGACGGAGTATACGGCCGATTTCATCGGTGCCACTCTTTTACGCTGGGACGAAATGGCAAACCAATATTGGATTGAATCAAGATTCGGATTTTAATTTGTCAACTTCATTATATAAAAAAATAAACTTATGAAGAAAAAAGCATTTACACTAGCCGCCCTGTTGTACTGTACATCCATGATGTATGCACAGAACAACGGTTACCAATTCACAACTGTCGTATCACAGAAAACCACCCCCGTAAAAAACCAAGCTTCCACCGGAACATGCTGGTGCTTCGCAACCACCTCGTTCATGGAGTCCGAACTGCTTCGTATGGGAAAAGGGGAATACGACCTTTCTGAAATGTTCATCGTACGCCAAAAATATCTTAACCAGCTGGAAGACAACTACTACTGCGGCGGAAACGGAAATCTGGGACAGGGAAGCTTATCGCACACATGGAAAAATGCATTTAACCAAGTCGGCATCGTACCCGAAGAAGTTTATCACGGCATCAATTATGACTCAGAAAAGCACAATCATGGCGAAATGGTGAAATACATCAACGCACTGGGAAGCACGGCAGTCAAGATGAAACACCGTAGTCCGGAATACTACAAAATGGTGAACCACCTATTGGATACCTATCTAGGGCAGACACCCGAGAAATTCACTTATAAAGGTAAAGAATACACCCCAAAATCGTTTGCCCAAAGCCTGGGACTGAACATGGAAGACTATGTGGAACTGACCAGTTTCACACATAAACCATACTACCAGAAATTTGCACCAGAAGTGCCCGACAACTGGGAACATGAACAAATGTACAATCTGCCGCTGGACGAAATGATGGAAGTAGCCGATTATGCCCTGAACCATGGCTATACCGTATGTTGGGACGGTGATGTCAGCGAAAAAGGATTCTCGTTCAAAAATGGTGTGGCCATCAATCCCGAGATAAAAAAAGCAGAAGACTTATCGGGCTCCGACCGCGCACGCTTTGAAAAAATGGACCCAAAGGAACAAAAAGAAATGCTGGCTGAAGCCTACAAGTTTGAAAAACCATGCCCCGAAGTGCGCGTCACTCCGGAAATCCGCCAAGAGGGATACGAAGCATTTGTTACCACCGACGACCATTTAATGCACCTTACCGGCATTGCCAAAGACCAAAACGGAACTAAATACTACATCACAAAAAACTCGTGGGGAACAGAACGCAATACATTTGGCGGCTATCTGAACATGTCCGAAAGCTATGTACGCGCCAAAACCATATTCATTATGGTACACAAAGACGCCATTCCGACGGCCATCAAACAGAAACTGGGAATGAAATGATACCTACTGCCGGCCCGTAAGCCCCCTGTGTCCGGGCTAATGGATCTCTTTTTTAAATAGAAACAACAAGAATAATGAAAACCAAGAAACATTTATTTACACTGATTTTATGCTTGTCCGGCATCGGGACAACGCTTTGCGCACAGCAGGTCCCCACCTTGGAGGAAGCTGTGTACGGAGGACTGATCAAAACAGAAGGTGGAAGCAACGTAAGCTGGATGAAAGATGGCGAACGTTATTCCAAAATAGAAAAAAACGCCGAAGGAGCCTACGAAGTGACCGCCTATAAGGCCAAGGACAACACCAAAGAAGTGTTGATACCTGCCGACCGGCTACTGAATCCACAGACAGGGAAACCCATACCCGTACGTAGTTTTACTTTCAGTCAAGACAACCACAAAGTATTGATATACACCAACACACGACGCGTATGGCGTTATGACACTCGAGGCGACTACTGGGTACTCGACCTAAAAGACGGAAGCCTAAAGCAACTGGGTAAAGGACTGCCTGAAGCCACACTGATGTTCGCCAAATTTTCGCCGGACGCCGGCCGCGTGGCATACGTTTCACAAAACAATATCTATGTGGAAAACCTGGCCGATGGACGAATCAACCCCATAACCCGAGACGGAAACAACGAAATAGTGAACGGAACATTCGACTGGGTATATGAAGAAGAGTTCAATTGTCGCGACGGATTCCGCTGGAGCCCAGACGGGCAATACATCGCCTACTGGCAAAGCGATACCAAAGGCACCGGATGGTTCGACATCATCAACAATGTGGACTCCATCTACCCCACCATCCAACGTTTCCCCTATCCAAAAGCAGGGACAGCCAACTCGGCCGTAAAAGTGGGCTATGTTTCGGCCGATGGCGGAAACACCACTTGGGTAGACCTACCCGGCGACGCCCGAAACCATTACATTCCCCGCATGGAATTCATCCCAGGATGCAACGAACTGTTTATCCAGCAAATGAACCGCGAACAGAATACAAATAAAGTATGGATAGCGAAAATAGGCGGAGAACAACCTGTCAATATCTTCACCGATCACGATGATGCCTGGCTGGAGACCAACGACCACGTGCGTTGGCTGAAAGGAAACAGTTACTTCACCTGGGAAAGTGAACGCGACGGATGGCGCCACTTATATCGCATAAGCCGCGATGGCAAAGAAATCAAGCCCATCACCAGCGGAGCATTCGACTATATCCAGGAAGTGGGCGCAGACATGGACAAAGGACTGGTGTACTTTATCGCATCGCCCGACAACTTTACCCAGCGCTACCTCTATCAGGCACGCCTCTTCGGCAATGGCGAAGTGAAACGCCTCAGCCCCGCCGGACAGGACGGACAACACCGATACAACATGTCGCCATCGGGCAAATGGGCAGTACACACGTTCAGCAATTCGGAAACTCCCCCGGTAATCGACATGGTAGCGTTTCCGGCACACAAAAGCGTGCGCCTGATTACCGACAACGCCAAGGCCAAAGAACAATACAAAGCCTTGGGATTGCAACCTAAGGAGTTCGTCAAGGTCCGTTCGGGTAAACTGGAACTGGATGCCTGGATGATCAAGCCTGCCCACTTCGACCCTAACAAAAAGTATCCCGTCATTATCGATGTGTATGGAGAACCGGCCAGTGCCACCGTACAGGACGTATGGAGCGGAGGAAGCCTATGGCACCAATACATGGCCAATCAAGGATACATCTTGGTCAGCATTGAAAACCGAGGAGCCAACACCCCCCGCGGGCGCGAATGGCGTAAGTGCATCTACGGCGAAGTGGGAACTTTTGCCAGCGAAGACCAGGCAAGAGGCATTCAAGACCTGGCACGCCAGTATCCTTTCATCGACATAACGCGCATCGGCATCACAGGATGGAGCGGAGGAGGAAGCCAGACGCTAAACTGCATGTTCCGCTATCCGGATGTGTTCCACACAGGCATCGCTATCGCCTTTGTAGCCGACCAGCGCCTGTACGACACCATCTATCAGGAACGCTACATGAATACTCCGCAAAACAATCCGGAAGGTTATCGC
>CAMWGU010000062.1 GCA_947173895.1 uncultured Bacteroides sp.
CATCTGCCCTCGGCGGTTTCACACCATGCAGCCTTTGTGTGCCGATGAAGGGAGGATGAAAGGAGGATGAAGGGACCCGGCGGAGTGTCCTCTCACCCTCGGAAGCCCCATCGGCAGGGCGTTTCGGCGGATAATGAAAGGATGAAAGGAAAAATGGAATCACGTCAATGCTGTATCCTGTGTGAAGGGGCAACCATGCAAGAAATGTTGGTTTCGGACAATGTCGGGCCGGAAGACGATGGTAATGCGTCGGTTTCGACAGGCGAAGGCTGAGCCGAAGGAGAGAGCTGAAAGTTGAATACCTCAAAGGCTTTTATGGCTTTCGCGGCGTTTTCATCACGCTGTTCTTCAACGCATAACCTTCCTCCACTACCCTGTCGGTGGGAAAGAATGTGAGGTAAATCCGCCAATCTCCCTGGCGGAACACAAACTTGCGCGCCTTCACTCCCCGACGGAAAGCGGCCAGCCTTTCACCGATGTATGCTTGCAACGCGGCGGGGAACTCCTCGCCTTCCTGCCCGATGAGAGCCGTAATGAAAAAGCCCGGCGTATGCATCCGGGCTATTGCTGTCCATATCTGTTCCTTTTTGTCCATTCCTATCTCCTTTTCTCTTCCTTATGTACCTGCAACAATCGGCCATAGCTGTCGAACGACTTGCGCGAAGCCAGAAAGATGGTTATCATCAGCGAAAGCATGGACGCCACTACCGTGATGACTACAATCATAATCTGGTATTTGATGGCCACATGGGGCGAGCTTCCTCCCAATATCTGGCCAATCATAGTTCCCGGCAATGCCACAAGTCCCGTAACGGCCATATTGGCAATGCCCGGGCTGAATGCTTTGATAAGCGCCTGACGCACAAAGGGTGCGATGGCCTCGTTGCGTGAGGCTCCGTTTCCCAGCAGATAGTAATAGAGTTGCTGCTCGCGGTGCAGACCGGCATAATAGGTGTTCAGCCCCATGACATTCACTCCCAGCATATTGCCCATGATGATGCCAAAGACGGGAATAAAGTATTGGGTGCTGAATATGTTGTCCAGTTTGAGGACAAAGCCAAGGAAATACAATCCTACCAGTATCACCGTGACTAAGAAACCGATGGAAATGGGCACCAGCAGAATCGTGCGTTTCAGCCGTGTACGTGTCAAGGCTGTTTCCGCAGCCACTCCTACCATGATAATCACCCAGAGAAAATTGACAAACGCGTTGTTCCACTCGAAAAGGAAACGGAGATAGACGCCGATTAACAGTAACTGCACAATCATGCGCACCGTTCCCGTCAGTATCGGTTTTAGCAGTCCCGTCTTGAAACGCCATAAAAAATAAAACGGAATAAGCATTAGCAGCAGCCCTATCCCCAGACTGCCATAGTCTATATCAATAGTTCCCATGAGTCTTCCCCCAGATTATAAAATAAACACCTTGTCGCATCCGGCAGCAAATTGCTTGTCGTGCGAGACGGATAGTATAGTCATGCCTTTGTCGCATAATGATTTAAAGAATCCGATAACCCGCAGGCACGATTCCGGATCCAGCGCCGATGTGGGCTCGTCTACTATCAGCAGAGGCTTGTTGAGCAGGGCTGTCACTGCCAGCATAATGCGTTGGCGCTGTCCTCCCGATACTTCGTTCACCCGTTTCCCATAAAGCTCCCTGTCCAGGCCAAGCAACGTGAAGTACTCCATTAGCTGTTCCTTGTCGAATCCGGTTTCGCGGTTCGCTTTCAATTCAAAGGGCATCTTTACCATTTCGCTTATCCACTCTGTAGGCAGTGCCAGTTCTTGTGGGATCCAGGCTATTTTCCTCCGGATGTGATCTGCTGTCCTCGGATTTAGTGTAATGTCATCCACCTGTATTGTCCCTTCGCTTAAAGGCACAAATCCCAATATGGCCTTCAGCAATGAAGTCTTTCCACTGCCGGAGCCGCCACAAATGCATACGCTTTCACCCCGACGAACCTGTAGGTCCAGTCTTTTGAAAAGCGTCAGATTGCCAAAACAGACCGATATATTTTTTATATTAATCATCACATCAAAATAAGAAGGAGCCGGGAGCATTCACTGCTGCCGACTCCACGACTACATATTTTAAATATAAAAAATGTCGAAGATTAGTATGCTCTTGCAAAGAGGACACGGCGAGCAGATGGTTTTCCGGTTACCATACACTTGCCCGGAGTCAGGCTTTCTTCATCCGCATCGAAAGGAAGACAACGAATAGTGGCTTTTGTTTCTTCCTTAATCCGGTCTTCTGTCTCAGGTGTTCCATCCCAATGAGCCAAGATAAAGCCTCCCTTTTCTATTTGTGCCTTGAATTCATCGTACGAGTCCACTTTCACGATGTGTTCGTTGCGATAATTCAATGCTTTCTGATATATATTGTTTTGAATCTCTTCCAACAGTTGCTGTACGTATTCTTCGATGCCGTCGCACGAACGGGTTTCCTTTTCCAATGTGTCGCGACGCATCACTTCCATTGTATTGTTTTCCAGATCGCGACCGCCCATAACCAAACGTACAGGTACCCCTTTCAGTTCATAGTCGGCAAACTTGAATCCCGGGCGCTTGTTGTCTGCATTATCATATTTTACAGAGATTCCCATTGATTTCAGCTTGCTGACGATGCCTTCCACTTTGGCGTCAATCTTCTTCAGCATTTCGTCATTCTTGTAAATAGGAACAATAACCACTTGGATTGGAGCCAAATGAGGCGGCAATACCAATCCGTTGTCATCGGAGTGTGTCATGATCAGCGCACCCATCAAGCGCGTAGATACTCCCCAGGATGTAGCCCAAACGTAATCCAACTTGTTGTTCTTGTCGACAAACTGCACATTGAATGCTTTGGCAAAGTTCTGTCCCAAGAAATGGGATGTTCCGCATTGCAAAGCCTTTCCGTCTTGCATTAGTCCTTCAATCGTATAGGTATCCAATGCACCGGCAAAGCGTTCGTTGGCCGATTTGACACCTTTGACAACCGGGACGGCCATATATTTTTCGGCAAATTCGCCATATACGTGCAACATCTTCTGTGCTTCTGCTTCTGCTTCTTCACGGGTGGCGTGGGCCGTATGGCCTTCTTGCCACAAAAATTCCGCCGTACGCAGGAACAGACGGGTACGCATCTCCCACCGCATGACATTGGCCCACTGGTTGCACAAGATAGGCAGGTCGCGATAGGAATTAATCCAGTTTTTATATGTACTCCAGATGATGGTCTCGGAAGTTGGACGGATGATCAGTTCTTCTTCCAGTTTGGCAGCCGGATCTACAATAACGCCTGAACCGTCTTCTGCATTTTTCAGTCGATAATGGGTAACTACAGCACATTCTTTGGCAAATCCTTCTACGTGCTCAGCTTCGCGGCTGAGGTATGACTTCGGGATAAGCAACGGGAAATAGGCGTTTACATGACCGGTTTCTTTAAACATATCGTCCAACTGTCGCTGCATTTTCTCCCAAATGGCGTATCCGTATGGCTTTATTACCATACATCCACGCACAGGTGATTGTTCGGCCAAGTCGGCCTTCACCACCAAATCATTATACCACTGAGAATAATTCTCGCTTCTTTTGGTAAGTTCTTTTAATTCTACTGCCATTGCTTTATCGTTATTTTTCTGTTTTTCTTTTTAATAGTCTGCAAAATTAGTAAAAAAGTGTGGGAATGTATCTATGATTGGGCAAAAATATAAAGGTGCGGAGTATAAAAATTATTGATAACAATAATACCACCAATATGTATCACCAAATTCTCGCCGCATGTAGTTTTTCTCTTCTATGGGCGATGCAAACTCTTTTTGCCGCAGAAGGAACTTGTCCAAATGCTGTTCGGTCAGTGTGTCTTTGATTTCTCTGGCATATTCCGGATGACTTTGTTTATAAAAAGCCAATGCCTCGCGATAATAACGTGGCAACGTATCTTGTTCGAAACAATATACATCGATGGCCGATACAAAATTGTCCAGTTTCTTATCCAGCAACAATGCGCTCATGTAATAATCCAAAGCTGCGTGTCCACCCATCTCGTCGCGGCAGATGCGGGCCAGAAAATCAACAGGCTTTTCCATTGCATGCGGTTTGGCTCCCAAATAAGCATACAGGCTGTCGGCATTCAGTCGCAAGGTCTTGTCAGAATGAGGTGTGAACAATAGCCCGTTAGCACCTTCATTCTGAGGATATTCAAACAAGTGCTCTCCCATGGTGCCTTCCAACGACATGGCATATGCTCGAAGGGCGGTCAGCGTATGGGTGGTCTCCAAAGATTTCACTCCCACCATCCGGGCAGCTTTATAATCGTGGTTGCGGATAGCTTGTTCTACGGCCAGTTCATGATGAAAATTTATGTTTGTATTTCCGATGCTTACCGTCATCAAACATAAAAATGTCAGAATGGACAGATTGGAACTTATCAGTGCTAGTACGTTTCCTTCTTGATTCAGCCAGATGCGTAATACTCGCCGCAAAGTATAGACAATACTTATATATATAAGTAGAAGCAATGGCAATAGCCAAAGCCATTTTTCATCAATGCTTCCTCCATGAAAGATATTCCGGTCTACATCTGTCAGTACGCCCAGCAACAAGCAGGATGGGAAATAAGACAATGTCCGTACAGGGCCTTTCAGCCCCATTAGCCCATTTATCCCCCATCGGAAGGCCAACAAAGCCATTGTGATAATGATGGCGCCCGCCAATGGAGAATAATATGTCTTCCCTTGTGACAGCGAATAATGTAATGCTTCTACCACCTCTTTTTGAAGTACAAAAAGATAGGTAAAACTGAATATAAAGAAAAGAAGACCGCACACAACCGTAAGGATGCGGGCGGCTCTTTTATAAGGCAAGCTGTTGTTATTGCTCATAGATTATTCTTTCACTTTTTTCAATACTACAGCCGAACGGGCAGGCAAATAGAGTTTCAACCATTCTTTCTTCTCTTTTTTATAAAGAGGATCAAAATTGGTGAAATGACGTATACTGTCATCGGCCAGGCCATTGCCTCCAAAAGCCGTGTCGTCTGTATTCAATATTACATCATATGCTCCTGCAGGAACCAGGAAACCATAGCCTGTAAATGATTTCGTCGGATTGAAGTTAAATACAAATATCAACTTCTTACGCCTATAGGCCAAAACCTGATCACCATCGTTGTGCCACACTTCGATCACAGGGCTGTCTTGAATGCTTTTTACGCTTTTAAGCAGGTGGATCATTGCCGAATCAAAGTCACCCAAATAATGATAACACAGATTCTTATTGTCAACAAGCCTCCATTGGCGACGGGCATATTTATGCGACCATCCGTTGCCTTCTCTCGGGAAATCAATCCATTCGGGATGACCGAACTCATTTCCCATAAAATTCAGGTAACCTCCATTGATTGTAGAGGCTGTGAGCAAACGGATCATCTTATGTAGTGCTATGCCCCGATGAACTGTGTAGTTCTCATCGCCTTTCTGGAAGTGCCAATACATATCGGCATCTATTAGGCGGAAAATAATTGTTTTGTCGCCCACCAGTGCCTGATCGTGACTTTCGGCATAGGAAATTGTTTTTTCGTCTTTGCGACGGTTGGTCACTTCCCAGAACATACTGCTTGGCTTCCAGTCTTCATCTATTTTCTCTTTTATCGTTTTAATCCAATAATCCGGAATGTTCATAGCCATACGGTAATCGAATCCATAACCACCGTCCTGGATAGGTGCCGCCAATCCGGGCATACCGGAAACTTCCTCGGCAATGGTGATGGCTTTAGAGTTTATCTGGTGAATCAATTTGTTGGCTAAAGTCAGATAACAGATGGCATTGTCGTCTTGATTCCCGTTAAAGTAATCTCCATAATTGCAAAATGCTTCTCCCAATCCATGGCTATAATACAGCATGGATGTCACGCCGTCAAAACGGAAACCGTCAAAACGGAACTCATCCATCCAATACTTACAATTGGACAACAAGAAATGAAGCACTTCGTTCTTGCCATAATCAAAGCACAAAGAATCCCATGCCGGATGTTCCCGGCGTCCGCCCGGATAGAAATATTGGTTGGGGTCGCCGGCAAAATTACCTAATCCTTCCACTTCATTCTTTACTGCATGAGAATGAACAATATCCATAATCACGGCAATTCCCATTTTGTGGGCCGTATCAATCAGTTCCTTCAGTTCGTCCGGAGTGCCGAAACGAGAAGAGGGAGCAAAGAAACTGGAGACATGGTAACCGAAACTACCATAATAGGGATGCTCTTGAATGGCCATAATTTGGATACAGTTGTATCCTGCTTCAGCCACACGTGGCAGTATCTTTTCGCGGAATTCATTATAGGTTCCTACTCTTTCCTCTTCTTGTGCCATGCCAATGTGACATTCATAAATCATCAACGGATCTGTTTGGGGACGGAATACTTTTTTTCTGAATTGATAAGGTTTTTCCGGAGCCCATACCTGTGCGCTGAAAATCTTCGTCTGTTCATCTTGTACTACTCGGTTGGCCCATGCTGGAATGCGTTCACCTTCACCTCCGTTCCAACGTACTTTCAGTTTGTATAAGTCGCCGTGTTTTATCGCATATTCGTTTAGTATCAGTTCCCATACTCCGGGCGAATTTTTCACACGGTACATCTTATACGCACTATGTTCATTCCATTCGTTGAAGTCTCCGACTAGAAAAATTTCCTTCGCGTTTGGCGCCCATTCGCGGAACACCCAGCCTTTTTTGTTGTGATGCAGGCCGAAATATAAGTGCCCTGTAGCAAAGTCCGATAAAGTTCCTTTGCCTTTTGTCAATTCCGATTCTTTGTCTAATGCATGCTGATGACGCCCTTCAATAGCTGCCGAATACGGTTCCAGCCAAGGATCGTTCTGTACAATACCTAATTTGGGAGTGGCATTTTCCATAATTGTAACTCTTTATTAATAATACACTTTCAAACCAAAACTTTCACAATCACTTTCTTCACTCCGTCAGGAGATATTCCCGGAGCATGGGCATCCTGTGGAAAAAATATGGCAAACATTCCCGGTTTCACAGAGATATAGCTATCGGCTAGTCCGGAATAGAAAGAAATATCGTTGTTGGGGTCATAGCTTGTTTCGGGAAGTTCTTCACGCGGCGTATAACCCATCACTTCCACTCCCGACAAAGGGATCTGTATATCAATAAATTGGTTGTGAGTTTCTAATATTGCTTCTTCCTTAGTCTTAGGCTTGGTCTGAGAAAAGTTTACTACCAGATCATCACCCTGCAATTTTACTTTTCCTAATTCCTGAGCATTCAAGTCTGTAGTCTTCAAATACTCCATAGCCTTGGCAAACAAAGGATGTATTGAAGCGTACTTTTCTAAATTCTCTAATCTGTCTGCTACCATAGTTATTTTATTTTAATGGTTAAATTATTACTTTTATCATTCAAAGTCATCTATCGTGAAGTTGGTAAAATCGGCAAAACGTTTCAATTGCCTGAACACTTCTTCCGTTTTATCCAGCCAGTCAGGAGCAAGAAAAAATGCATCGGATACCTTATAGGCACATGTGTAATCCTTACATTTCAGGTAATTTATATATTCAAAATCTTTTGGGAATCCTTTAGGAGATGTTTTCAGGTGATTCTCTCCTATGACGGGAAAATATTTTTTAAAGGCGGGATCTTCTACTATACTTCTATATTCATCTATGTTGTCGTAAACGGACTGACGAACAGCTTTTAATACTTTAGGCTCCAGACACCAACTTCCTCCTGCAAGCATACAGTGGTCGCATTCGATGTGAACATAGTAGCCGCAATGCTCTGATTTTTTCCCACGTGCATTAATGTAGCCGCCAAAGTGTATTTTATAAGGGGTTTTATCGCTGGAAAAGCGTGTATCGCGGTAAATGCGGTAAGTGCAGTCTTTTGCTTGGATGCCGACAATACTTTCGTCAAACAAGGATATGCGGGTGATGACAGCTGTCAGTAAGTTCTCAAATTCTTTTTGAGCTCTCAAGTATTCATGCTTATGTTCCTGAAACCACTCACGATTATTGTGTGCGGCCAGTTCTTTTAAAAACTGAAAGATAACAGATATATTCATGTTACATGGTTCATGTGTTTACTTGACAAACTTACGAAATATATTTGTAACGAACTAGAGAAAAGCAAAGTATTTATCCTTTTCATACAACTATTTATGCCTGTTATGGTTGACACAATAGCGTTTATGACGAAGAAAAGCACCCTCAGGGAGTGCTATCTTACGTATTTTCAAGTCAAATTCTTAATGTCTCTATTTTTGTTCTGCATCCAATGTGCCAAACTTATATACACCTTTACGAATTACATTTCCATTTTTGTCTGTCTCAACAAAAGCTCCATGTTTTTTCCCTTGTTTGAAAAAGCCGTCATAGCGTACTCCATCCTTGTTTTCGAGTATTCCTTTGCCGTCTTCCTTGCCTTTCACGAAATGTCCCTTGTATATTGTTCCGTCAGCCATTCGTAAAGTGCCTTCTCCATCGGCCATATTATTTTTCCATTCGCCTTCGTAATCGTCACCGTTGGCCCAAATGTAATGTCCTTTTCCACTGCGCTGATTGTCCACCCATTCTCCTTCGTACACAGCTCCGTTAGCCCATGTAAAGGTACCGCTCCCGTGTTGTTCTCCATTTTTAAACTGGCCGACATATTTATCTCCGTTTATGTATACGTAGATTCCTTGTCCGGTGCGTTCGCCGTTCACGTAATCACCTTCGTATCGATCGCCGCTGTTGAAGAAATAGATGCCTTTTCCGTGTTGCACATCTTCTTTCCAGTCGCCTACATATTTATCACCATTGACATAATGGAATGTACCTTTTCCGTCGCGTACATCGTCTTTCCATTCGCCTTCATATTTGGATTGATCGGACCACACCATGACTCCTTGTCCGTTTTTCTTATCATCTTTCCATTCACCTTCATATTGGGCTCCGGCTATCCATGTATAAATACCTTTTCCGCTGCGCTTGTCCTGAAACCAGTTACCTACATAGACATCTCCATTATAATAGTACATGGTTCCTTCGCCTTGCTGGTAATCGGCGAACCACATTCCTTCGTATCGGTTGTTGTTCGTAAAATAATAGGTGCCGTTGCCGTGTTGTTGGTCTTGCAACCATTGGCCCACATATTTTTCACCGTCATGAAATGTATAGGTACCATTGCCTTCGCGTTTACCTTTTATATACTCTCCCTCATAGGTATCTCCGTTACTGTAAGTCGTTTTTCCTTTTCCGTTTGGCTTTCTGCTTTTCAACTCTCCGGTATATTCACCACCGTCTTTAAAAGTATAATTTCCTATTTTTATCTGAGCTGTGGCTAATGTACTGGTCGATGCCAAAAGCATTAATATATATACGTATTTCTTCATTGGTTAGTTACTTATAATAGATAAGATTTACGCCAAAGATACGATTTTCTATCTTTAGGCATGACAGGTTATTACACTTTTTTACCCACAACGACCTCTATTAAGTTTTCTTTGCAGAAATACTTTTGTGCTAATGCACGTATTTCCTCTTGAGTAATTTCTCGGATGGCATCTAGCGAATGGGTAAAGAAATATTCATCCAACCCCGCTGTTTCGATATAAATCCAAGCGTCGGACAGAGAAAATGGCCCTTCATACGAGCGACACAAATCTCCCAGCATATAGTTTTTCACCATTTCTAATTCTTCTTTAGGGACTAGCTCGTTGCATAACCTGTCCATTTCTTTGTAAACTTCTGTTACAATGGGGTCTACGTATTCATTGGCGGTTTCGGTACTGATGGCCAGTATTCCTGTATCCGGATAAGACACGATACCCGCACCGATGCCGTATGTGTATCCTTTGTCTTCGCGAATGTTAGACATCAGGCGGCTTCCAAAATAACCGCCAAACAAAGTAACCATTACACGGGCTTTCAGGAAATCCGGATGATGACGTTCCATCATGAAACTTCCCATTTTCAGTGAACTTTGAAGCGCGTTTTCGCGTTCGATGAAGATACGTTTTTCTTTGGTCGTGACCGGAGGTATGGTGGCGGGAACCGTTTTTTCTGTCACTTCCCCCCATGCTTCACTTCCTAAATGCTCTTCTATGCAGCAAATAATATCCGGAGTTACCTTTCCTGATACATACACCGAACAATTTCCTGAATGATAATATCTGTGGTAGAACGCACGAAGTACTTCTGGAGTGATTTTGTCGTAATCTTCTGCGGCGGCATAACGTCCGAAGGGATGTCTAGAACCGAACAAGGCTGTATTCAGTTGTTTTCGGGCGATCATCTCCACCCGTGTGCTGTTCACCAGAAATTGCTGTTTGTTTGTGTCGGCCACTATAGATAGTTCTTTGGCAGGGAACGTAGGTGTCTTTATCATCTCAGCTATTACAGCCAGGGTGCGGGCAAAATATTTATTCAGAGAGTAAAGGGTGATAAATCCATAGTTCACGGAAGAGGAAAGTTCCAGCCAGGCTCCGTAATAATCCAGCTGTTCCGCAATCTGTGAGGACGTAAGACAACCTGCGCCTTCACGTAGCATTCGGTTGGTAAACATGGCTTGCAACGGTTTTTCTTGGTCTCTTTGTCCACATCCGATCAAAAGGTCGAAACGTATGACATCCTCATTTCCTGCATGAATGACATTCAATGGCACTCCGTTTTTCATTATTCTTCTTTCGGGGCGAGTTATGCTGAATTCACTTAGTTGGCGGATGGGCGGCGGGGTGATTCTATCTAACATTTACTTCCCCTCCTTCAGCTTTAAAAATTCTTCGGCCCGTGCCATATCTTGAGGAGTGTCAATGCCTATTGTTTCCACTTCGCTGATTCCTACCTTAATTATATAGCCATTCTCCAACCAGCGGAGTTGTTCCAGCGATTCTGCCAATTCTAAAGGCGATTGGGGAAGTGAGGTGATTTCTTTCAGTGTGTCAGCACGGTAGGCATATAGCCCGATGTGTTTGTAATAAGTATGTTTTTTCAGCCAGTCTTTCTTTTCCGCATTGCGCTGAAAGGGTATGACAGACCGGCTGAAGTACATGGCATTCATATTTTTGTTCACCACCACTTTAGGAGAGTTAACATTTTCCAAGGCTTCCGGTTCATCGTCCGGCGAGAATGGCTTTACCAGTGTGGCTATTTGTGTTGCCGGATCATCGAAACATGTTTTTACGGACTCCAGTTGCGACTGCTGAATGAAAGGTTCGTCTCCTTGTATGTTGATTATCACATCATATTCCTTTCCTATTTTGGTATAGGCTTCATAGCAACGGTCTGTGCCGCTTTTATGGTGTATGGAGGTCATGACCACTTTACCACCGAAAGCTTTTACCGCCGCTTCAATGCGCTCGTCATCCGTTGCCACGTAGGCTTCGTCCAATATTCCGGCCACTTGCTCATATACTCTTTGAATCACAGGTTTACCACCCAAGACAGCCAGAGGCTTGGCCGGGAAACGGGTGGAAGCATATCTTGCAGGAATAATTCCAATAAATTTCATGGTTGTATTTCTTTTATATATTCATGCAAAAGTAACAAAAACATTTCATACATTTGCATCATTAATGCAATAAATGTATGAATGAACACTATTGTTTGCTTTGCATGGGTTCTAACACCGACCGGCTTGCGCAGCTTGCAACTGCACGGGAAGCGTTGCGTTCCGTTTTTCCCGACATTCGTTTTGGCGAGGTAATGGAGACAGAGGCTGTCGGGAACGGGTTCCACTCTCCTTTCAGTAATCAGTTGGCCGAATTCAGCACTGTTCTTTCTTCCGACTTTGTTCGGGGTCTGTTCAAGGAATTGGAGAGACGTTGCGGACGTATGCCCAAAGACAAGACGCAAGGAATAGTTAAACTGGATATTGATCTGCTGGTTTTCGATGGTCGAATACTGAAACCGGAGGATATGGAAAGGACGTACATCCGTCGCGGGCTGGCTGCCCTTTGCCAGATGAAATGAAGGGTGATAAAATAAGTACATGTAAAAAGCCATGCCCCCTCACACCGATAAACGCGGATCTTCCATATCATTACTTATCCGGATATGGCCAAAAAATTAAGAACGTTGCACTTACCAAGTGTATGGGGGCTGTATTTGTGAATGGTCAAGCCTGTATCTTTACAGACTATCTCCGAAATCCTTGCGGAACTTTTCGGCAAGTTGTTCCTGCCAATAGCCTTTTTCTTTCAGGCGACCGAAAAAGAAACGCAGGACGCTGGGTTCTTCCACCCACTCAAGTCCTCCGATAAGCGAGCGGTTGTCCCACAACCATTTCACACGATCGGCTACATATTTCAACTGAGAGAGTGTGAATACACGGCGGGGAACAGCCAGACGCATCAATTCCAGCTCGGCAAAGGGTTCTGAGCCATCCGGATTGCGCTGTTCGGAAAGTGTACCTCGTTCCATTCCGCGTATGCCACCGGCAATATACAAGGCAGTAGCCACAGCACCAGCCGGATATTCATTATGAGGCATATCGGGCACAAAAGCTCCTGCGTTGAGGTGGCAACCCAAGCCACCGGCCGGCAATATCACAGGCACCCCGTATTCATCCAGTTCGCGAGCAAGGTAGTTGATAAATTCCGGTCCTTGATTGATGTATTCCATATCGAGTGATTCGTAAAGTCCTTGTGCCAAGGCTTCCATGGTACGCACATCAATGCCGCCGTATGTCAGAAATCCCTCGTAAAGAGGAATAAAAGGCATCATTTCGCGCGTATATTTAGGATCTTTGCTTGTAATGATACCTCCTTTGGCAAATCCGAGCTTGCGTGCGGAAAAATAAATGACGTCAAAATGATCGGCCAACAGATGATAAATGTCTTTTACATCCATGTACTTACAGCGCGCTTCGCGGGTTTTCATGAAATAGATATTGTCCTGCAACAAGGATGCGTCGAGCACACTCATCACGCCGGTATCGTGACAAATGTCGGTCACAGCCAACATGTTTTCCAACGAAACGGGCTGGCCACCTATCAGATTAGTACCTGCCTCTACACGTACAAAGGCTACATTTTCCGCTCCTATTTTATTGATTCTATTGCGCAGATTAGTCAGATTGAAATCGCCTTTAAACGGATCGTCACTTTGGGCGAGCAAGCCTTTAGGGTCAATGAGTTCCTCTACCGTACCACCACATCGTGTAACGTGAGCTTTAGTGGTGGTGAAGTGAAAATTCATCAGCGCCACCTTGCCTTCTGTCACATATGCTTCGGCCAAAATGTTTTCGGCGGCACGTCCCTGGTGTACAGGCAGCACGTTTTCGGTACCAAACACTTCTTTCACGGCATCCTTTACCCGGAGAAATGTAGCTGAACCAGCGTATGAGTCATCAGCCTGAAACATGGCGGCAAACTGAAGATCGGACATTGCATTTACACCAGAATCGGTGAGCATATCCAGATATACATCTTTATTTTGGAGCAGGAATGTATTGTTGCCGGCTTCTTGTATTTTTTTCAAACGCTCTTCAACAGGGAGAAGACTTAACTTTTGTACCATTCGCACTTTGTGCATTTCGAGTGGAATCTGGTTTTCGCTCTTGTAGAATTTTACTGCCATTTCTTTTTATATTTAAGATATTTATAATCTAAAAATGTTTCCTTTTGCTCGTAAAAATAAGTATTCAGCTAAACATACCGATGATATAAATGGCGGAATAAACTACCATTTTTACTTATCATTCCTTTCTCTACCTTTTTCAACTACCCAAACCACGGTTTCTACCAAAATAATCCTATCTTTGTACCAAATTTACATATCAAAATAACGTAGAATGATTGTCACAGTCAAGAACATAGAACAATATAACCATTATTTTCATCAGCCCACCTACCATCCTTTGGTAAGTGTGGGCAATTTATCACAGGCCGACCTGTCGCTGTTCGATCCTACGGATTTCGGCATGTATTGTGTGGTGTTAATGGATGTCGATTTTGGCGAGCTGGTGTTACGTGGACACAGCATGCGATACCGTGCCGGGACCATCTTTACCATGAAACCTGGTGACGTAGTGTCCATGAACCTCGATCCGTGTCGGAAACCGCAAGGCCTCATGCTCGTTTTCCGTCCTGAATTGGTAGAAGGAACCGGACTGGGTAGAGATTTCTATATGTTCAATTTCTTCGACTACGAAGTGGGCGAGGCCTTGGAACTATATGAAAGCGAACGCCGGGTGGCGATAAACTGTTTCAATAACATTTGTTCGGAACTTCAGATGAAGGATGACGAGTTTACCAGCCATATGCTCCGTTTAGGGATAGGCCAGTTGCTCACTTCATGCCGCCGCTTCTACGATCGTCAGTTCGATACCCGACAGTTTCATACCTCCGACCTGATGTTACGCCTCGATTCTATTATCGACGGCTACTTGTCGGGCGAGAACAAGATGCCCCAAAAGTATGGTCCGCCTTGTGTGGCATGGTGTGCCGCCCAGTTTCACCTGTCTGCCAACTACTTTGGTGACCTAGTGAGGAAAGAAATGAACATGACTGCCAAGACCTATCTGCAACACAAGGTAGCTGACAAGGCTAAGCAGTTGCTTTCCGATCATTCGCTGAGTATCAACGATATTGCCGCCCGACTCGGATTCTGCTATCCCAATCATTTTGCCCGTTTCTTCAAAAAGATTGCGGGAGTATCGCCCACCGAATTCAGAAACAAGCAATAAAAAAGCGTTTGCCTTATCTGTACATCAATCACCTTAATTTATTAAACTTATTCAATTCATTATGAAAATACTTGCAACCAGCGACTGGCACTTGGGAAATCTGTTTCATGGAAACGATAGGTTGCCCGAACACAAACATTTCCTCGGATGGCTGCTTAGGCAGGTAGAAGAGTTACAGCCCGATGCCTTGCTCGTGGCAGGCGACATCTTTGACAACGGAAACCCATCGGCCGCTGCCCAGTCCGCATATTATGAATTCCTGGCTGATGTCACAAAAACGGCCCCCGACATACAAATTATTATCACTGCCGGAAATCATGACTCGGCCAGTAGGCTGGAAGCTCCCCGCCCCTTGCTTTCACGCCATAAGGTGGAAATCAGGGGTACCATCCACCGTACCTGGCAGACGGACGGACAAGGTGGAAGCTGGCAGATAGATTATGACGACCTTATTATTCCATTGAAAGAAGAAGCAGCCGTTCTGGCCGTGCCTTATCTGAGAAGTGACATGGTGCAGGATGCAGACTATTCCAGCGGAGTGAGACGATTCCTAAAACGGCTGACAGACAGGGCGCGCGAACGCTATCCTCGCCGCAAGCTTGTGATGATGGCACACATGTATGCCACAGGGGCGGATATTGCCCGTAAGGATGCCAGTGAGAAAATTGTTGTCGGCGGACAAGAACAGGTGGACATGGAGAACTGGACGGGACATCCTGACTACCTGACCTGTGGCCACATACACAAGCAGCAACCCATCCGGAACACTGGCTGGGCACGCTACACCGGAAGTGTGTTGCCCATGTCGTTTGCCGAAAAGGACTACACACATGGAGTAGACCTTGTTACACTGGGAGATGCAGAAGAAATAAAAGTGGAGCATCTCTTATATGAGCCGCAGCACAGACTTCGCATCTTGCCGGAAGACGACCTAGAACTGACACCAAAGAAACTGGAAAAACTGATTCATGCCCAACTGTCGGAAAAAACAGGTGAACACCCGGACGAACACTTTGACTATGTGGTGTTGAAGGTGAAACAAGAAAAAGTCAGCAATGACGACATAAAGGAACTGGAAAGACTGGTGAACACGAAAAATGCCGTTCTTTGCAAAATACAGAAAATCATTCCTGCGGTTGACATCGGTACGCTGACAGGAACGCAGCAGATCACAAGCATAGACGACATTCTGGATCGCGACCCGATGGAAACAATCAGCGAAACTTTCCTCATCCATCATCAAACAGACATGAACGAGCATCAGAAACAGATGCTTACCGAATTACTAAACCAGATTAAAGTAGAAGAAAACAACTAAGCATCATGAAATTTCTGAAACTAGAGATACTGAACCTTGCATCTCTTGACCGCGAAGGAGGCGAGGTGATCAATTTTGAAGAAGGCGTATTGGGCGACAGCAACCTTTTTAGCATCGTAGGACCTACGGGAAGTGGCAAGTCAACCCTTCTCGATGCCATCTGTCTGGCCCTCTACAATCGTGCGCCCCGTTATCCAAGAAAAAAAGGAGAACGTAATCAGAACATAGAAATATTCGGCAAGCCCGACAATCAGGAAAGCAACCGTCTGGCGCCTACTGACAGTCGGAACATCCTGACCCGCGGCAAAAAGGAAGGCTACAGCAAACTGACTTTTCTGGCCAATAACGGTTGTGTGTATCGGGCGGAGTGGTATGTGAAATTCCAGCGAGTCAGATATAGTGATCCCGTCACCTTGTTATACAAAATCACACAAGTGTCCGGACGTCCGGAAGAGGAACCTGCAGAATGGGAGAAACTGGCACAAATTATCGGACTGGACTATGACCAGTTTTTGCGCACGGTGCTTATCGCACAAGGATCGTTTGCCAATTTCCTGACGGCCAAAGAAAATGAACGCTACGAACTTCTGGAAAAACTGATAGGGTGCGAAGAAATGTATACTCGTATTGCGGCGGAGATAAAGAATAAGAAAGATGCTGCCGTGGACGCATACAATGCAATCAATGCCGATGTGGAAGTCGTGAAGCAGTATTTACTTTCGGACGAAGATCTTTTACGACTGAAAGAAGAGACCGCCCGCCTGGAACAAGAGGAGAAAGAACGGACGGAAGCATTGAAAAAAACAGAGACAGCACTCCGATGGTATGCCGACGACGAGCAGCAACTCCATATCATCGGGCAACAGGAAAAACAGGTGGAACAGGCACGTAGGGCGCTGGCTGCAATCGACAAACCCATAGAACGCTTGAGGCTTCACGATGCCATTGCGCCAGCAACGGCTCTGTGGCGCGAGAAAATCCGCCTGGAAAAGGTCATATACACCCTGAAAGCGGATATAGAAAAAAAGGGCAAGCACATTTGCGAACAAGAGGCGTTTATAGCCGAAGGAAACAAGAGGCTGGCCGCAATGAAAGAGCGTGCCATGAACGCACAGAAACTGTTGGAAGAAAAAACACCGCACATCAACAAAGCACGCGAACTGAGCACGCAAATAAAAGCAGCGAATATAGCCCTTGCCGAGAAACTCCAAACAAAAGAAAAAGCTAGAAAAGAAAAAGACAGCACAGAAAAGGCTGTTGAAGAAAATGAAAAGAGAATTGCTGAAGCAACGAAAGAAGAAAGCAGAGCACTGCAAGCCATAGGAGTACTGCAAGAAAACATCGGCGTCAGGAAACAAGAACTGGCCTGTGACCTGAAAAAGGCGGAAGAACGGCTGGAGACGGAAAAACAAAAAATAGAAGGACAAAACGCCGACGAGCTGCAACAACATAAGGCGGCTGCCGACAAGGCTGTGGCCGATCTGAAACGTGCTTCCGACTTGTCCGACAAACAGGCAAAGGCACAGGAAGAAAAAGCACAGATACTGAACCGCCGAGACGTATTGTGGCAAGAAAACGCCAGATTCGAGAAAAAACAAGAGCAGCTCGCCATTGACGTGCTGACACAAGAAGTGGAGACCCTCAGAAAAACCTACACGCTGATGACAAGCGAAAACTGGATGCTCCACCGGACCCGTTTGGAAAGCGGAAAGCCTTGTCCGCTGTGCGGATCTACAGAACATCCTTATCGGAAGGACGAAAGCCGGTTCGAGGAAACGACCTCGGCACTGCAAGCCTTGCTGAACGGAAAGGATGCCGAACTGAAACGTCAGCAGAAACTGAAAGAGGACCTTAGCGGAAGAAAGAAAGCCAATGAAGGAGAGCTGAAAGGCGTGACTGCCCGCCTAAAGCAACTTGATGAAGACAGAACCGCCTTCATCGGCGAGCGAAATTCCCTGCTCCTGGCCTACCCGGAACTGCCGGAAACGAAAGAAGAAATTGACATCTGGATAACGAAGCAGGAAGACAGACAGAGACAGACCGAAGAGTCGCTGAAGTATTACAATAAAGTGCAAAAAGAAATCACTGATCTTTCCATCATAAAGGATCGGGCTGTAAAAGCTCAGTCGGATTATGAAAAGGCTTCCCACGAAGCCCTCATCAAAGCACAGCAGGAAGCCAACAAGGCCACTACTACCCTAACCTCGTTGAAGACGCTCACTGCTACCCTGCTTGCACAAAAGGATGAAAAGCAGAAAGCTTTGTCGGATGCAGAGGCTAACTGGCAGAAGGCAACTGAAGAACGGAAAATATTACAGGAAGCCTTTAAGTCGGAACTGGACGGAGCTGACCCCGACGAGACGGAAAAGCAACTGAAACAAGCTAAAGAACACGCCGACAGGCTGGCAACTGAACAGGCAGAAGAAATGAACCGATGCAACAATCGGCTGGGCGAAGCCAAAGGCTCGATGCAGGCTCAACAGAAACAATGGGAGACCGAACAGGAAAACCGGATGAAGAAAGAGATGGAACTGGCTGCATGGATCAATGAATACAACAACCGGGAAAACCGCATCCGAACCATTGTTTCGGACGATGTAAAACTGATGGCGGAAGCAAATGATGCATGGGATGAAATCCGCAAGGAACAGGAAGCACGGATAAAGGCCCTTACCTCAGCGGAAGCACTGCTAAAAAATGCTAACATACTGCATGCAGAACATCAAGCGTCACGACCGGAAAAAAACCGCGAGGAACTGGCTGCCTTGCAACAGGAGATACAGGCTAAAAGCCATCAGCAGGAACTGGTAGCAGCCAAGGCCAAAAGAACAAATCATGAAAATGCCCTGAAAATGCTGGGCGACAAGGCCGAGGTTCTAAAGCGTGCCACGAACGAGAAAAACGACTGGACAGGCATTACGGATGCCATTGGCACAGATGGAAAGACCCTGCGCAAAATTGCCCAATGTTACACCCTACGCTTTCTGATAGAACATGCCAATGCGGAAATCCGCAAGTTCAATGGCCGCTATGAATTGCAACAGGTCAAAAATTCGCTGGGTATCCGCGTTGTCGACCACGATCGTGCCGATGATGTGCGCGACACGACATCACTTTCCGGTGGCGAGACATTTATTGTCAGTCTCGGACTAGCCCTCGGGTTATCCTCGCTTTCCTCACGCAACATTTCGTTCGACAACCTGTTTATCGACGAAGGCTTTGGAACGCTCGACCCCGACATGCTTGCCACTGTAATCGATTCGCTTGCCATGCTGCAATCATCGCAAGGGAAAAAGGTAGGTGTCATCAGTCATACCGACACCATGAGCGAACGCATCACGACCCAGATACGTGTCATAAAAAATGGGAATTCAGGAAGTAGTCACATCGAGATTTATCCTCAATGAAGCCGTCTACACCCTAACATGCCCGACCTCTTTCTTCCTTTCATTAGCTATTGAAATGCCCTGTTGATGGGGAATCCGGCTGTGAAAGAGCACTCTGTAAGCGTCCTTGCATTCTCCTTTCAGCGTCCTTTCATTCACGAACAAAATCAGGAGAGACCGAAACCGCTGAAGGCAGATGTGAAGGGACTTGGGCAGTGTGGCTGAATGGGCCGTGAGGGGATGTCCCGTCATTTTAAATAAATTGATTTACAATCTGTTTCCCTAAAAATGAAAGGATGAAAGGAGAAAAGGAACAACCGACTTGGTGAGGGGATGACATCCTCCTCTGCCCCCTTACATTCACATCGGGCTACACATACGTATGTATAATGTCACACATACGTACGTATAAGCCTACACATACGTACGTATGAACCTACACGATAGTATGTATAAGCCAGTATGTAACTTTATTTAAATTTCAGATACCCTATTCGGGTATATCTGATTCCCTTGCTCTCGTAGTGAGACAAGACTTTGGCCGATTGGAGGGACAGACTGTCGTGCGGACATATTTTTTTAGTGTAGCAACTCAGTATATCCGGCGAGAAACTGGAGGCTGCCGCCTTGATGACGAAAGTGTAGCGGTTGCCATCATAGTCGGTTGCCAATACATACTGGTCCACATAATATCCTGTTTTCTTGTAAAGGTCGGGGTGCAATTTCACGGCCAGCACCTCCAGGCTCAGGTCGGTCAGTTTTTCTCCCAACGTGCCGATGAAACGGCTCCCGGCCGGCAGATGCTGCTTTCGGATGACCGTCTCGTAATGCACCATGGCAAAGGCCCTTGCCCATCCTGCCAGTTTCTTGTCTCTGGAATTCCGGGGCTCAAACTTGTGCGCCAGCCAAAGTACATAATACGGATCGATGTAGTACACTTCCGCCAGTCTTTTTCCGCTGTACTTTCCGAATGCAATAATGTCTCCGGACAATCCGTAGTAAGGTTCAAAAAAGGTATTGTCCTTTACCTTCAGTAAGATGTTACAGTTTCGCAGATACAAGAATGCCCGCTCGGCAGCATCATTGAAGGTGACAGCCAGCGACTGTATGAACAGAGGAGGAACAGAGGAGTCGGCAAAGACGCGCCATAAAGCATAACAGGACCGATAGGGAGTGGAAATGCTGAGTGCATAAAATCCCGTATCTTCTCTGCGCCCCTTATTGAAAACGTCTATCTTTTGAAATACTTGTTGGGCTATTTCCGAAGAAATTTGATATAATGTAATTCCTCTGTCCATGTTGCCCTCCTTTTAAAGGAAAATTCTTGTTTGGTAAATATAGTGTTTTCTGATGAAAAGGACAAAGTTTTCCAGTTTTTTTTGCAGGCTGCTTGCTTCCGGATTTTTGCGTGTCAAAACTATCTGTGATAAATATGGAATGAAAATGATTTTGTTCACATAACCTAAGAATCCAATAACAAAGAGGGTGTGTCAAAACCGGCACATCCTCTTTTCATATCCGATATAGTTCGTC
>CAMWGU010000063.1 GCA_947173895.1 uncultured Bacteroides sp.
CATAACCTTGCCAAGGTTAGGGTCGCGAGTTCGAGTCTCGTTTTCCGCTCAAGATATAAAAAAGGTCAGTATGTAGTGCATACTGGCCTTTTTTCGTATTGTAGTCGATCATGCCACACCTGTGGAATTATTCTACAGTCGTGTCTGATTTTCTACACTTATGCTCAACAAAATGCGTTGCTAAATTGTTGATAACAAATAAAAGAAGCAGATAGGAAGTGCTTGGCACAATAATTGCATTTACACTAATGGCATCTTAAACATTAACAAAACGAACGTATGAAGTTATTTTTTACTAGCAAAGAAAACGCACTGAGAAAAAAGAGGATAGTGTTTGTAGTAATAGGTATCACACTGATAGTGGGAATTTATTTAATAGCCTCACGAAAACCAGACAAGGCACCAGAGATTCCGGTAGTAGCCGTAGCATCGGTCACACAAGACGATGTGGAAATCTATGGTGAGTATGTAGGACGAGTACGCGCACAACAGTTTGTTGAAGTACGCGCTCGGGTAGAAGGATATCTGGAGCAAATGCTATTTGCGGAAGGAACTTATGTCACCAAGAATCAAGTGTTGTTTGTTATCAATCAAGACCAATACAGAGCCAAGGCCGACAAAGCACGTGCACAACTGAAAAAAGACGAAGCGCAAGCATTGAAGGCCAAACGTGATTTGGAACGCATCCGTCCCTTGTATGAACAGAATGCAGCCAGCCAACTGGATCTGGACAATGCTACCGCAGCATACGAGACTGCGGAAGCATCAGTGGCTATGAGCAGCGCTGACTTGGATCAGGCAGAACTGGAATTAGGATATACTATTGTACGCTCTCCACTGGCTGGACATATCAGCGAACGATATGTGGATTTAGGAACCTTGGTAGGACCGGGAAGCAAGTCGTTACTTGCCACCATTGTGAAAAGTGACACTGTACTGGTGGATTTCAGCATGACAGCCTTAGACTATCTGAAGAGCAAAGAACGAAACGTGAATCTGGGGCAAAAGGACTTGACACGGTCATGGCAACCCAATGTTACCATTACACTGGCCGACAATACTGTCTACCCGTATAAAGGATTGGTAGACTTTGCCGAACCACAAGTAGATCCGCACACAGGCACTTTCTCTGTACGCGCCGAAATGCCTAATCCGAAGCGAGTATTATTGCCGGGACAGTTTACCAAAGTGAAACTCTTGCTAGATGTCAAAGAGCATGCTACTGTAGTCCCGCTAAAGTCCGTCATCATCGAAAAGGGAGGAGCTTACATCTACGTAATGCGTCGGGATTCTACTGTAGAAAGACGTTTCATCGAACTAGGTCCCGAATTTCAAAACCAAGTAGTAGTAGAAAGAGGGCTGGCCCCAAAAGAGAATATCGTCATTGAAGGATATCACAAACTGAATCCGGGCATGAAAGTGAAAGTAAGCAAAACTACGGAAGAAGGGAAACCGGAGGAAAAAGATAGTATCGGATAATTTGCCGCTTACGTATGCGAATCAAATCCGAACCTGATAAAAGAATCTACGCATAAAAAAAACAACACACAGTATGAAAGTCAGTTTCTTTATAGACAGACCGGTATTTTCGGCTGTCATCTCTCTGTTAATAGTCATTGTCGGAATCATTGGCCTCACCATGCTTCCAGTTGATCAGTATCCGCAAATCACTCCGCCGGTAGTGAAAATCAGCGCATCCTATCCGGGAGCCAGTGCACTGACTGTATCGCAAGCGGTAGCTACCCCCATAGAACAGGAATTGAACGGCACGCCCGGCATGCTCTATATGGAATCGAACAGTTCCAACTCGGGAGGATTTTCGGCTACGGTTACATTCGATATTGCGGCCGACCCCGACCTGGCAGCAGTAGAAATACAAAACCGGATCAAACTGGCAGAGTCACGTCTTCCTGCCGAGGTGATACAAAACGGAATATCGGTAGAGAAGCAGGCAGCCAGTCAGTTACTGACCCTGTGTCTTACCTCTACTGACCCGAAGTTTGATGAAATATATCTCAGCAATTTCGCTACACTGAACGTGCTCGACCTGATCCGGAGAATTCCCGGCGTAGGACGTGTGTCGAACATCGGAAGTCGCTATTACGCCATGCAGATATGGGTACAACCCGATAAACTGGCTAACTTCGGCCTGACTGTTGCCGACCTGCAAAATGCTTTGAAAGACCAAAACCGTGAGTCGGCAGCCGGTGTGTTGGGACAACAACCGGTGCAGGGATTGGATATAACCATACCCATCACTACGCAAGGACGCTTGTCCACCGTAAACCAGTTTGAAGAAATCGTGGTACGCGCCAATAGCGACGGGTCCATCATCCGGTTGCGTGACGTGGCACGCATCTCGCTCGAAGCACAGTCGTATAATACCGAGAGTGCCATCAATAAAAAAAATGCAGCCGTACTGGCTATCTATATGCTGCCGGGAGCCAATGCCATGGAAGTGGCGGAAAGCGTTAAAAAAGCCATGGAAGAAATCAGTAAGAACTTTCCCGAAGGAATGAGCTATGAAATACCTTTCGATATGACCACCTACATCTCGGAATCCATCCACGAAGTATATAAAACACTATTCGAGGCTCTGATACTGGTTATTATTGTGGTATATCTGTCACTACAAAGTTGGCGGGCGACGGTCATCCCGCTGGTGGCTGTTCCCATCTCGCTGATTGGAACCTTTGGATTCATGCTCATTTTCGGATTTTCACTCAACATGCTCACCCTGTTGGGATTGGTGCTGGCTATCGGCATTGTGGTAGACGATGCCATTGTGGTGGTGGAAAACGTAGAACGCGTCATGGAAGAAGAGAAACTCTCTCCTTATCAAGCTACCAAGAAAGCGATGAAAGGACTTACGGGAGCCATTATCGCCACCTCATTGGTGCTGGCTGCTGTATTTGTTCCCGTAAGTTTTTTAGGCGGAATCAGCGGACAACTTTACCGACAGTTTACAGTGACCATCGTGGTGTCTGTATTGCTGTCTACTGTAGTGGCTCTAACCTTGAGTCCCGTCATGTGTTCGCTCATTCTGAAACCGGGAACCTCAGGCAAGAAAAAGAACATTGTCTTTCGCCATATCAACGAATGGCTGGCTAAAGGTAACCGCAACTACGTGGGGACGATCAGCCGTCTGGTGGGACATCCACGTCGGGTATTGAGCGGATTTGGTGTAGTATTGATAGCTATTCTGCTGATTCACCGTTTCATACCCACCAGCTTCCTTCCCATCGAAGATCAAGGTTACTTCAAGATAGAGCTCGAACTGCCCGAAGGAGCCACGTTGGAACGGACGCGCATCGTAACAGAACGAGCTGTAGAATACCTGATGACGATTCCGGCAGTGGAATATGTGCAAAGCGTAGCTGGAAGCAGCCCGCGTGTGGGAACCAGCCAGGCGCGAAGCGAGCTGACTGTCATCCTGAAACCCTGGGAAGAACGTGACTCGCAATCCATTGACGACATCATGGCAGAAGTGAAAAAGGAGATGTCGCAATATCCCGAATGCAAGGTTTATCTCTCTACCCCGCCCGTTATTCCCGGACTGGGTAGTTCGGGCGGATTCGAAATGCAACTGGAAGCACGTGGAGACGCCACTTTCGAGAATCTGGTACAGGCTACGGATACACTGATGTTCTACGCATCGAAACGGAAGGAACTGTCCGGGCTGTCCTCGGCCCTACAGGCAGATATCCCCCAGCTTTATTTCGATGTGGACCGCGACAAAGTGAAGCTTGCGGGAGTGCCTCTGGCAGACGTATTTTCCACTATGAAAGCCTACACGGGTTCGGTCTATGTAAACGATTTCAATATGTTCAATCGCATCTACCGAGTGTATATCCAGGCAGAAGCACTTTATCGGGAGCATAAAGAGAATATCAACCTGTTCTTTGTGCGAGGAGCAGACAATGCCATGATACCGCTGACTTCGCTGGGAACTACCTCATACACCACCGGTCCGGGTAGCATCAAGCGTTTCAACATGTTCAACAGCTCTGTGATACGCGGCGAAGCGGCAGACGGCTACAGCTCGGGACAGGCAATGGAAATTGTCGAACAAATAGCTCGCGAACACCTGCCGGAGAATATAGGCGTGGAATGGAGCGGACTTTCCTTCCAAGAAAAACAAGCAGGCGGACAAACCGCTATGGTGCTGACACTGGTATTTATGTTTGTCTTCCTGTTTCTAGCCGCGCTATACGAAAGCTGGCTGGTGCCGGTTGCCGTATTGCTTTCACTGCCTGTGGCTGCGCTGGGCGCTTATCTGGGAGTATGGGGATGCGGACTGGAGAATGACATTTATTTTCAGATTGGACTGGTGATGCTGGTGGGTTTGGCTGCTAAGAATGCAATCCTGATTGTGGAGTTTGCCAAGGAACAAGTGGACAGAGGAACAGATGTGGTACAAGCCGCCCTGCATGCTTCACGCCTGCGCTTCCGTCCCATCCTGATGACCTCGCTGGCATTTATTCTGGGCATGTTGCCCATGGTCATCGCCAACGGACCGGGTTCGGCCAGCCGGCAAGCCATCGGTACGGGAGTATTCTTCGGAATGATAGTGGCCGTAACAGTGGGAATCCTGTTGGTACCCTTCTTCTTTGTACTTATATATAAGATGAAAGCGAAAATGAAACGAAACAAAAACATGAAAAATGAGAAATAAGATGAAACATACATTATTATATATAGCCTTATCGGGTATGAGCCTGTTGACCTCATGCCAACTGGGCAGACACTACACACGGCCCGACTTACGTCTGCCACTACAGTTGAGCGATTCGGTTCAACAAGACACAGCATCTATTGCCGACATGCAATGGTGGGAAATTTATACGGATACTACCTTGCAACACTTGATAGGAAAGACACTGGAAAATAACAAAGATATGAAAAAGGCGGCGGCACGTGTAAAAGAACTGGCGGCTATGAAACGCATCGACTTTGCCAGCCTCTTTCCACAACTGAACGGAGGCGCGTACGCTCAAAAAGAAGGAAGCAACTACGGAGGTAACAACTATAAGAACGATCCCGAACAAGGAGCCAAACTTACCGTAAACTGGGAATTGGACTTGTGGGGGAATTTACGATGGGCCAAAGATAAAAGCATGGCACAATTTTTGGAAAGTATCGAGGCGCAACGTGCTTTGAAAATGAGCGTGGTGTCTGAAGTGGCACAAGCTTATTTTGAACTGGTGGCATTGGACAACGAACTGAATATCGTCCGACAGACTCTTCATGCACGCAAAGAAGGCGTCCGCCTGGCCAAGATACGTTTTGAGGGAGGTCTGACTTCGGAAACCTCCTACCAGCAGGCACAGGTGGAATACGCACGGACCGCCACTCTGATTCCCGAACTGGAAAGAAAAATCTCATTGAAAGAAAGCGACATCGCGTTTCTGGCCGGCGAATACCCGCACCGCATACAGCGTTCCATCCTGCTTGAAGAGGTGAAACTTCCCGAAATGCTTCCAGTGGGACTACCTTCCACCCTGCTGGAACGTCGTCCCGATGTGCGCGAAGCAGAACAAAGGCTGATAGCGGCCAATGCCGGCGTAGGAATAGCCTACACCCAAATGTTTCCGAAGCTCAGCCTTACAGCGCAATATGGGCTGGAAAGCGAGGAATTTGCTGATTTTTTCAAATCGCCCATCCATTATATTAGCGGTAACCTGCTTGCTCCTCTCTTTGCCATGGGAAAATACAAAGCCATGCTGAAAGCCAAAAAAGCCGCCTATGAACAAGCGTGCTACAGCTATGAGAAATCGGTGCTGACTGCATTTAAGGAAGCCCGCAACGCCATTGTGGACTTCAACAAGATCAAAGAAATATACGAATCGCGCCTGCAACTGGAACGTTCCTCCAAGGCTACCATGGAACTGGCACAGTTGCAATATATCAATGGAGTGATAGGCTATCTGGACGTGCTGGACGCACAGCGTGGCTATTTCGATGCACAAATAGGATTGAGCAATGCCATCAGAGACAAACAGATCACCTTGGTCAGGCTGTATAAAGCATTGGGAGGCGGATGGTAATCATCCCCTTTCCTTTGACGAAGCTACGAGGATATACGCCTGATAAGCGGTATCTTTTTCCACCGGGGTAAGCGATATATAGCCCGACTTTATCTTTCCATCCTCCAAGCATAACGGATGCTTCTCCTGAAACGCCAGATGAGACCGATACATCGCACCGGGTTTTGCATCATACTCAATGACGTATCGGCCCTGCGCATCCGGATACACATACCGATCATACAATAAACGCGTCACTACACCCATATTCATGCGAAGATTGATCTCTACGCACGGATGAATGGCATATCCATCGGCAGTGCGGCATATCATCATGTCCACTCCCAAGAAGCCTTGGTAGTCTTCACGGATCACTTCCGCCAATATGGTTTGCAACGTCCGGCAAACACACTGCAAAGCTTCTGTCGGCACGTATGCCGACAGTCGTGTCTCGATAGCGGCATCCGATGCCAGTAGATTCTCTTTATAAGCTCCCCTGCAATCGGTCTCAAACAAGGAATATCCCACAAAATGCATCTGTCTTGAGGAATTTGCCCGAAACTCCATTGCGAAATCTACTACCCTGTCATAAAAAGGTTCGCCCACTACCTTGTGTTGGGTGGTCAGCACATGCCGCACCCATCCACCCAATGGGGGCGGAAAAACGCCCGAAGTGTGCTGTATTCCCCTTCCGCTACCCGACCAAGGCACCTTTAGCAATGCATGGGGATGGGAGAGTACAAAATGCTCCACTTCTTCTGCCGAGGTACATATAAAGGCTTCTCCCACCACGGGAATAGTCTCGGGCAGCCGCTTCTTCAATTCGTGCAATACCCTCACTGCTGTATGCCGTCCGGACAATTGCCGGATGCAGCTCATGTGCTCTGTCGAAGGGTAAGCCTCTGTGGGAAATTCTGCCTCTTGCAAACGACGGATTAATGACGGATTCCATCCCCAAGGAGCCACTTTGCCAAACATGGGTGGACGTTCCGCAGTCCAGTTTATCGGGAGTGACAAAGGAAGCTGTCTTGATAGTACCTCCGCACGCCGGAAAGAATCCAGCCACACCGTCCCTTCCGGCTCAGCATACCATGCTGGCAATGTGGATAGCTCGGCCGCCATCCGTCTCACACCGGCAGGTGCCATATAATAAGGGTCATTGCAAGCCAGTGCCATGTCATTTTCCGGATTGAATAGATAAAGTGTTTCCATTGCAGGGGCAAAGATACATGTTTTTGCGAAACATACGAAACATCTGTTTTTACGTAGGGATATAAAAAAAGGAGCAACGCCTTGCTCCAACCTTTGTTAACCTTAAATCTAATACTATGAAAAACACGTTGCAAAGGTACGGATATTTTGGAGATATGCAAGCAATATAGAGAATTTTATGTATGAAAGTAATGTTATTTAATAAAACAAGGCGTCTTATTTACAATTATTTGCAAAATAGGGCGCCTTATTTGTAATTTGTTAATAGTCGTCAATAAGCATGCTCGTCTTCTTCTAGTTCGTTTGTGGTGATAGGCTTACGGTCTATAGCATGCCAAGCATAAATAATGTATGCCAATACAAAAGGAATTAGAATAGAGACATAGGCCATAGTGCGTAGGGTGAACTCGCTGGAGCAACTGTTGGCAAGGGTCAGCGAACTTTGCAGGTCGCTTGTGGAAGGGTAGTAAGCGGTGTCGTTATATCCCACACAGAGCAAGAGAGACAGTACGGTGAGTACGACGCCGGGACCGGCCAGCCAGATGCCGCGAGTGGCAGTGTGGCTGAAAGCGGCTTTGCCGATTCCCCAAAGAACTCCGGCTACTCCGACTAGGAATAACACCAGCAATAAAGGCATATCTGTTAAGTTAATAAGATATTTGCAAGGCTCCATATAGACTTCCTTTGTATCGGGATTTACGGCAAAACCATCGGCCAGTAACGTACGGACGATGAAACCCGAAAACAGGATGAGGAAGGGAACTGCATCGGTGATGAGCTGACGGCGGCAACGGGGAATCAGTTCGTTATCGCTGATGTTATTGATAAAATAAAGATTACCCAGCAGGCGAGCCAGAAAGAATACGGCAAATCCCAATACCAGATTCCAAG
Source organism: uncultured Bacteroides sp. (assembly GCA_947173895.1). GTDB lineage: Bacteria > Bacteroidota > Bacteroidia > Bacteroidales > Bacteroidaceae > Phocaeicola. Next base: position 8,130 of record CAMWGU010000063.1, read on the forward strand.
GATTGGCCAATGCATCCAGCCCGTGCCATTCGTTTGCCCAACTGCTGATGACGGGCATTAGCTCGTTGCCCATGTTTTCTTTATCGACTAGAAAATGGGAGCCGGTGAAGAAAGTAGCTACCGCACCACCCAGTAACAGCGGCCCTACAATGCCATTTGCCACCAAAAAACATTGATAGGTGCGTTTTCCCAGCAGGTTACCCAGTTTTGATTGGAACTCGTAGGATACGGCCTGCAAAACAAAACTGAAAAGAATAATCATCCATAGCCAGTAAGCTCCGCCGAAACTTGTACTGTAGAACAATGGAAAGGAAGCGAAGAAGGCTCCGCCGAAAGTGACCAATGTAGTGAAAGTGAATTCCCACTTGCGCCCTGTAGAGTTTACCAGTAAGGTACGTTCTTCATCGTTGCGTCCCAGTGTGAACAATAAGGAGTTGCCACCCTGCACAAAAAGCAGGAATACCAATAAGGCTCCTAGTAAGGAAACCAGGAACCACCAGTAATTTTGTAGAAATATATAGTCCATAATATATAATGTTAACTAATGGATGTTGAAATTTGGTTGTCGGGTTCTCATTTCCGGTTCTTTGTTTCTTCGGGTCCTTTCTTGATAGCTTTCAGCATGATGCCTGTCTCTGCACAGAGCAGGACGGTGAACAGAATGAGGAAAATAAAGAAAGTAAGTTGCACGGAGCCGGTTTGTAGTTTGGAGATAGCGGCACCTACAGGTAGCATATCCTGTATGGCCCATGGTTGACGTCCTACTTCGGCCACTACCCAGCCTGCCTGGCTGCCGATGTAGGCCAGCGGAATAGTCCATAAGGCTGCTTGTTGCAGCCAGCGCATGTAGGCCAGTTTTTCTTTCTTCGACATGATCAATACGATGATGAAGAATAGAATGAAATAGCCTCCCAAACCTACCATGATACGGAATGACCAGAAGGTGAGTTCTACATTAGGAACCAGATGGGAAGGATCTTTTATATATCCATAACCGAAATATTCCACATTCTCATCCAGCGTTTTGCGGGCTGTAGACGCTGTTGTTTCATCGCCTGCCTTATGTGCTTTGCGGAATGCATCCAGAGCAGTGATGGCTATTTGTCCGCGCTTTATTTTTTCTTCAGCCGATAAGGCCGTTGTACCGTCGGGCAGTTGATAGCCGCCTTCCAGCAAGTTGTTGATGCCTGGCACGTAGCCTTCGATGTCATGGGTGGCAAGAATAGAAAGCATCTTGGGAACCTTCAGGTCGCCTACGATGGTGAACGGCATTCCGTTTCCACCGTTGTACAATCCTTCGGCGGCGGCTATCTTCATGGGCTGTAGCTTGGCTACTTGTACCCCTGAGATGTCACCGGTCCATGCAGTGGCCACAGCGGCAAACAAACCTACCGAGGCACCTACTTTGATGCTGCCTAGAGCAAACTCTTTCTGACGGTTGCGCAACAGGTACCAGCAACTAACGCCTACGACAAAGACTGCGCCCACAATCCAGCAGCTCAGCACCGTATGGAAGAACTTGGCGACAGCCATCGGCGATAAGGCGACAGCAGTAAAGTCTACCATTTCGTTTCTGACGGTCTCCGGATTGAATGCCATCCCTACAGGATGCTGCATCCAGGCGTTGGCTACCAGAATCCACCAGGCAGAGATGGTTGCTCCTAATCCGGTCAGCCAGGTGGATGCCAAATGGAAGCGTTTGCTTACTTTGTTCCATCCGAAGAACATGACGGCAATAAAGGTGGCTTCCATGAAGAATGCCAGAATCCCCTCGATGGCTAGCGGAGCACCGAAGATATCGCCCACAAACCATGAATAGTTGCTCCAGTTGGTTCCGAATTCAAATTCCAGGATTAATCCGGTAGCGACACCTACTGCGAAATTAATTCCGAACAGTTTCATCCAAAAGCGAGCCGTGTCTTTCCAAAATACTTTACCTGTCGTGACATAAAAAGTCTCCATGAGTCCCATGATAACGGCCAGCCCTAAAGTGAGGGGAACAAAAAGCCAATGATACATGGCTGTCAGGGCGAACTGCGCCCTTGACCAGTCGATTAAAGAAGTGTCAATGTGTTCGAACATAACTTTTGAATTATTTAAATGTTTAAGGATTGGCTCGCTCTACTAGTTCTTCGCCTACGTATTGTTGTTTCTCTTCAGTAGTTTTTCCACTAAGAAAAGAAGGGAAGAAGAAAAGCTTCAGGATGAAGAACATGATGAATAGCTTGATGAGGATTATCGCCCAAAGGGTGCGTCCCAAGGTCATCTCGCGAAAACCGTCGCGATAGAACATCCAGATACGGGTTAACAAGGAATGGCTCATAACTTTTATCTTAAAGCTGTAACAATAACAAAGAAAAATATTTTGTCGGTAAAAAACAAGTTTTTGTCTATAGAAAACGTCGGCTCATCCATATTTATTGCAGAGGAATTATAGACGTTCTACTTTTGCAGTAACAAATCAAACGGTAAAAAGGATGAAACAAAGAGTAGTATATTTCACAATGATTCTGGCTGCGGTTACTTCTGTTTCTGCACAAGAGGCCAGAAAATGGACGCTGAATGACTGCATTGATTATGCACTGGAGAAGAATATCCAATTGCAACAGGATAAAATCTCATTGGAAGAGAGTGTGGTAGATGTGAAGACTGCTAAGGCAGCTCTTTTCCCCAGTCTGTCTTTCAATACGGGACAGAATGTGACCAATCGTCCGTATCAGGAAAGCAGTAGCATGGTGAGCGGAACGGAGGTTATCCGAAGCGACAGCAAGACTACCTATAATGGAAACTATGGACTGAACGCGCAGTGGACTTTATGGAACGGAAACAAGCGGCTGAACACCATCAAGCAAAGAAAAACCACCCAACAGATGGCAGAACTGACTGTAGCCGAAACGGAAAACTCTTTGCAAGAGCAAATTGCGCAGCTGTTCGTTCAGATACTTTATGCCGACGAATCGGTGAAAATCAACCGGAATACTTTGCAGGCGAGTCAGGCTACGTATGACAGAGGGAAAGCGCTTTTTGAGGAGGGAAGTATATCGAAGGCTGATCTGGCTCAATTAGAGTCGCAGGTAGGAGGTGACCAGTATCAGTTGGTGGTTGCCGAAAATTCTTTGCGCGACTATAAGTTGCAGTTGAAGCAGTTGCTTGAATTGGACGGAGCGGAGGAGATGGATTTGATTCTTCCCGAAATGGCCGACGAATATGTGATGCAGCCTTTGCCCGATCGGGAAGAGGTCTATCAGCAGGCATTGGTTTTGCGTCCGGAGATTCAGAGCGGCAAGCTGGGAATTGAAAACTCCAAACTGGAAATCTCGGTAGCCAAGGCCGGCTATCTGCCTACCGTAAGCCTGACCGCTTCGACAGGGAGCATGACCAACAGCGCGAGCGATAATAGCTGGAGCCAGCAAATGAAATTTGGCTGGAATAATATGATAGGACTGAACGTAAGCATTCCTATTTTTGACAACAGACAGACTAAGAGTGCCGTACAGAAAGCACGTTTGCAATATGACAGTAGCATGTTGGAACTGATTAATAGGCAGAAGGAATTGTATAAAAATATAGAGAGCCTGTGGATGAACGCCATGAATGCCCAGCAACAATATGCGGCTGCCGAGAGCAAACTGAAGAGCAGCCAGGCCAGTTACGAGATGGTGAGCGAACAGTTTAGTTTAGGAATGAAAAATACGGTGGAACTGCTGACCGAGAAAAACAATATGCTTAGTGCAAGCCAACAGCGTATCCAGGCTAAGTATATGGCCATCCTGGATCGGACTTTATTAGACTTTTATGCCGGTCGGGATATGAAATTATGATACGGCCGGGTTGGCCATCGGAATATTGAATTATAAAATAACGCTATACATATATTATATTAGTTTATGGAAAAGAAGAAGATTATCCTCCTGACAGCGGCTGCTGCTGTGATTGTAGCCGGAGGTTGCTGGATGTTCGGCGGACCGGAGGGAAGAAGTACGGTAGATTTTGCAACCGAAGTGGTGGCAAAAGGGAATGTCAGCAACTTCATTACCGCAACCGGAACCATCGAGCCGGTGACAGAGGTGGAAGTAGGTACCCAGGTATCCGGTATTATAGACAAGATTTATGTGGACTATAATTCTGTGGTGAAAAAAGGAGAGTTGATAGCCGAAATGGATAAAGTGACCCTGCAAAGCGAGCTTCAGTCGGCCCGGGCCACTTACAATGGCAACAAAGCCGAGTACGACTATCAGAAAAAGCTATACGACCGAAACAGCCGGCTGCACGAAAAGCAACTGATCAGCGACACGGACTACGAGGAGACGGTGTATAATTTTCAGCGGGCCCAGAGCGCATGGGAGCAAAGCAAGGCGGCACTGGCCAAGGCCGAGCGCAATCTTTCCTATGCCACCATCACTTCGCCCATCGATGGAGTAGTGACCAGCCGCGATGTGGAAGAGGGGCAGACTGTGGCGTCCGGCTTCGAAACGCCTACGCTGTTCACCATTGCGGCCGATCTTACCAAGATGCAGGTAGTGGCCGATGTGGACGAGGCCGACATTGCAGGTGTGGAGGAAGGCGCCCGTGTCACTTTCACAGTCGACGCATATCCCGACGATGTGTTCGAAGGAGTGGTCAGACAGGTCCGGCTGGGAAGTACAAACAGTAGCAGTTCCTCATCGACGGGTACTTCTACTACGGTAGTCACATACGAGGTGGTGATTACGGCCGACAATCCTGAATTGAAACTGAAGCCGCGTCTTACCGCCAATGCCACTATCTATACGTTGACAAAAACCAATGTGCTGACTGTTCCCAATAAAGCTTTGCGCTTTACTCCCAACAAGGACATAGTGGGAGGCCGCAAGATCAATGACTGTCAGGGCGCGCATAAGGTGTGGACGTTGGATAACAACACCTTTACTGCACATCCTGTTCAAATAGGTGCCACCGACGGTAGCAGGACCGAGATATTGGGCGGCATAGCCGAACATACTCCGGTGGTGACAGAGACGGTGATAAAAGGCGATGTATCTCCGATGGCAGAACCGTCTGGCGAAGGAGGCGAAAGAAGCCCGTTCATGCCAGGCCCTCCGGGAAGTAATAAAAAGAAGAACCGATAAAAAACAAGAATGAGTTGCATGAAAAAGATAATCGAACTGCAGAACATAAAGCGGAACTTTCAGGTGGGAGGCGAGACGGTCCATGCCTTGCGCGGCATTTCTTTCACCATTCACGAGGGAGAGTTCGTTACTATCATGGGCACTTCGGGTTCCGGCAAGTCCACCCTGCTGAACACACTGGGCTGTTTGGACACTCCTACCAGTGGTGAATACTTGTTGGACGGTGTTGCCGTACGCACCATGAGCAAATCGCAGCGGGCCGTGTTGCGCAACCGCAAGATAGGTTTTGTATTTCAAAACTACAACTTGCTTCCCAAGACAACGGCCATCGAGAATGTAGAACTTCCGCTGATGTATAATTCCTCCGTCTCGGCATCCGAAAGACGGAAGCGTGCCATCGAATCTCTGATGGCCGTGGGCCTGGGCGAACGTTTGGAACACAAATCCAATCAAATGTCGGGCGGACAGATGCAGCGTGTGGCCATTGCCCGCGCGCTGGTGAACAATCCGGCCGTTATCTTGGCCGATGAGGCTACCGGCAATCTGGACACACGCACTTCTTTCGAGATTCTGGTGCTTTTCCAAAAGTTGCATGCCGAAGGGCGCACCCTTATTTTTGTCACCCACAATCCTGAGATAGCCCAATACAGCAGCCGTAACATCCGCTTGCGCGACGGGCACGTGGTGGAAGACACCGTCAATCCCCGGATTCTTTCGGCTGCCGACGCATTGGCGGCCTTGCCGAAAAATGACGAGGACTAATCTTTTTTTTAAAAACAAGAATCAATATGAACGGAACCAATCTATTCAAAATAGCCCTTCGGGCTCTTGCCAACAACAAGCTCCGTGCTTTCCTCACCATGCTGGGCATCATTATCGGTGTGGCATCGGTCATAGCCATGCTTGCCATCGGCCAGGGGTCGAAAAAGAGCATCCAGCAGCAAATCTCAGAGATGGGATCGAACATGATTATGATTCATCCGGGGGCGGAGATGCGCGGAGGAGTCCGTCAGGACCCTTCGGCTATGCAGACCCTGAAGCTGGAAAACTATGAGAAATTGCGCGAAGAGTGTACTTATCTCTCGGGCATCAGCCCCAATGTCTCCTCGTCGGGACAGCTTGTTGCCGGGGCCAACAACTATCCCTCTTCGGTGAGCGGAGTGAACATGGACTATCTGACCATACGCCAGCTTGCCATAGATCAAGGGGAGATGTTTACCGAGAACGACATCCGCACGGCGGCCAAAGTATGCGTCATCGGTAAAACCATTGTCGATAATCTTTTTCCCGACGGATCCGATCCGATAGGTAAGGTGATCCGTTGCAACCAGATTCCTTTCCGGGTAATCGGGGTGCTGAAGTCCAAGGGCTACAACTCTATGGGCATGGACCAGGACGACGTGGTGCTTGCTCCCTACAGCACAGTCATGAAACGGCTGCTGGCTCAGACTTACCTGAGCGGAATCTTCGCTTCGGCTCTCACGGAAGACATGACCGAGGAGGCTGTGGATGAAATAACGTCTATTCTTCGCCGCGAACACAAACTGAAGGAGACGGATGATGACGACTTCAACATCCGCACCCAGCAGGAACTGAGCAGCATGCTCAATACCACTACCGATCTGATGACCACGCTGCTGGCTTGCATTGCCGGCATCTCTCTGGTGGTAGGCGGCATAGGGATTATGAACATCATGTACGTATCTGTCACCGAGCGCACCCGCGAGATAGGTCTGCGCATGTCGGTCGGAGCGCGGGGAATCGATATCCTGAGCCAGTTCCTGATCGAGTCCATCCTGATCAGTATCACGGGTGGCCTGATAGGAGTGCTTATCGGTTGCGGTGCCAGCTTCCTGATCAAGACCATAGCACATTGGCCTGTGTTTGTCCAGCCTTGGAGCGTATTGCTTTCATTTCTGGTATGTACGGTCACCGGAGTATTCTTCGGCTGGTATCCGGCAAAGAAGGCGGCCGATTTGGATCCGATAGAGGCGTTGCGCTATGAATAAACAGGCGAAAAAAACACGTACGTACGTGTGCCCCTTCACGACCGTATGTGTGAGTCTACACGGCCGTATGTGTAGGCCCACACGTACGTACGTGTAAAAAGCCGCCTTTATCTGTGTGAAAATTCACTATTTTTATCTATATTTGCCCATATGAAACATTTGTTTGTACAACGACGTTTTTTGGAAGTGAGCATTCATATTGTAAGTTGGCTGCTCATTTTTGGTTTCCCCATTGTTTTTATCGACCGCGAAAGGGGATTCAATTGGGTTTCGTTTCTTCGCCATAGCTGTGTTCCCTTGTGCTATTTCCTTATCTTTTATGCCAATTATCTGTGGCTGGTTCCCCGCTATATGTTTAAGGACGAAACTCGTAAATATGTGCTGGGCAATGCCCTGCTGATATTTTGCCTGAGCTTGCTTCTTCATGTCTATTTGGAAAGTATGAGTACACTTCCGCCCCCGCTGGCACGTCACATCCCGGCACGCTGGATTTTTTATGTGCGAGATATGGGAATGATGGTATTTGTGGCCGGACTGGGTGCAGCCATCCGCACCAGCCTGCGTTGGCGCCAGGCAGAAGAACGCCTGATAGAGGCGGAAAGACAGAAAACAGAGGCGGAACTGAAAAACCTGAAGAACCAGCTGAACCCTCATTTCCTGCTCAACACCTTGAATAATATCTATGCATTGATAGCCTTCGATAGCGACAAGGCGCAAACGGCGGTTCAGGAACTGAGCAAACTGTTGCGCCATGTGCTTTATGACAATCAGCAGACTTTTGTCCCGCTCCAGAAAGAATTGGAATTTATCCGTAATTATGTGGCGCTGATGCGTATCCGCCTGCCGCGGCAGGTAGAGGTGAGCGTGAGTCTGGAGTCAGGTTCGGGGACTGCCTTACAGATAGCTCCTCTGATTTTCATATCGCTGATTGAAAATGCCTTCAAGCATGGCATCAGTCCCACCACACACAGTTTCATCCGGATTTCGATTGTCGGGCGGACAGACGGTGTGGTGTCATGCGAGATACATAACAGTAATCACCCCAAGTCCGGACAAGACCAAAGCGGCAGTGGAGTGGGATTGGAGCAGGTGGCTAAGCGATTGGAACTGATTTATCCCGGAAACTATGAATGGACAAAGGGAATCAGTGAGGACGGGCAAGTTTATTCTTCTATATTAACGATACAAACAAAAAGCGTATGATACTGAATTGTGCTGTTGTAGACGATGAGCCGCTGGCTTTGGAGCTATTGGAAAGCTACGTAGAGAAGACTTCTTTCCTTCGCTTGGTAGGGAAATATTCCAGTGCGGTGGAGGCTATGACAGAGATTCCTCTTCATGAAGAGGTACATATCTTGTTTCTTGATATTCAGATGCCGGAACTAAATGGATTGGAGTTCTCGCAGATGGTCAGTCCCGATACAAGGATCATCTTTGTCACCGCGTTTGGCCAATATGCCTTGGACAGCTATAAAGTGAATGCTTTGGACTATTTGCTGAAACCGGTCAGTTATACCGATTTCTTGCAGTCGGTGAACAAGGCGGTGCGGTGGTATGAGTTGAAACAAAAGGCAGACAGCAGTGTGGAGGAAGATTGCATTTATGTGAAGAGCGACTATAAATTGTTGCGCATCGGCTTAGACCGGATACTCTACATCGAGGGATTGAAAGATTACGTGAAGATACATGTAGAAGATTCTCCGAAAGCTATCCTGTCACTGATCAGCATGAAGGCTCTGGAAGAGAAACTTCCTTCCCATCGTTTTATCCGCGTACACCGTTCGTTTATCGTTCAGAAAAGCAAGATAGAGGTGATAGACCGTGGCCGGATTGTATTTGGAAAGGAGTATATACCCATATCCGACGGTTATAAACAGGGGTTGCAGACCTATCTGAGCAGCCGTTCTATTTAAATAATGTATAGTATCATCGATAAAATAGATATTTTGTCGATTTCTTATTGCTAAAAAGAAATAATCTTTTTATATTTGCACCACAGACAAAAGAAGTTGTGAAACTTCGTATTAAAATAGTTTAGTTAAGTCTAGTTTAGTTTTTGTGTTGTAAAGTCGGGAGCCTGCAAGAGTGCATCAGCTCCCGATATTTTTTTCTCCTCCTGTGCGTCCTCCCGTTGTCTAAGGAGTACGCGGATTACACAGGCTTAGCTGTCTTTGTGTGCGGTTGGGGCCGATACCTTAAAATCACATTTCTTTTCCACACGGATGGTCTTTCCTGTCACAGGGTGGACAAATTCCAGGCATTCGGCGTGCAGGTAAAGCCTTTCCGCTTTCCGTCCGTACAGTTCGTCTCCCCGTATGGGGCAATGCAGTCCGTCCGGATGGGCGGCATGTACCCGCAATTGATGTGTGCGTCCCGTCTGCGGATAAAAGGCCACCAGTGTCTGTCCGTTCTGTTTGTCCAGCACCTGATAGTGTGTGACGGCAGGTTTTCCGTGTTCGGGGTCTGCCACCTGTCTGGGCCTGTCCAGAGGGTCCATGCGGATGGGCAGGTCTACGGTTCCTTCTTTTGTGGTGATTTCTCCGTCGAGCAGTGCGATATATCTTTTTTTTATTGTCCGGTTCTTGAACTGAACTTGCAGATGCTGGTGCACCTCTTTGCTTTTGGCTATGAGCAACAGGCCTGACGTGGCCATGTCCAGGCGGTGTACCACCAAGGGTCCTGTGGCATCAGGATAGCGTGCTTTCATCCGCCGGGCCACAGAGTCTGTCTCTCCTTTTCCGGGCACGGAGAGCATTCCGGCCGGTTTGCATACCACTGCCAGATGAGGGTCTTCATACACAATTTCCAGTGGTGTGTGTCGGTGGCGGTCCTCCAGCAGAGGGTTTTCTTCTACGTCCAGTCCTTGCAACATGTGTTTCAGTATGGGCTCACATTTTCCTTTGCATGCCGGATAGTAGCATCCGTGGTGTCTTATCTCCGTTTTGGGCGATTCGCCCCACCAAAATTCGGCCATGGCAATGGGCTTTAGTCCGTGTAGGTAAGCATATTGAAGCAGTTTGGGTGCAGCGCATTCGCCCGCTCCGGCCGGTGGGACTTTTTGTGCGGTCTGTTCGAATATCTGGCATAAGTCCATCTTTTCTCCGCGAGCGTTCATCATGCGGAATTGTCCGAACAGCCTTTGCTGTAGGGCGGCCGATCGTTTTTTTCTTTCGGCCTTCAGTTCCTCAATGCGGATGCTGAATGCATCGGCTTCCGCCTGTAGGGGGGCTGTTTTTTCTTTCCAGGCCTTTTCCATCCTTTTCAGTTCCGCTTTTTGAAACTGGCTTTCGCGTATCATTGCCGCCAGTTCTTCTTCACCGGGGTTCTCTGTTCTGCGTCGCATTTCTCTGGTGGCCTTGGCTTCTTTGTAGGCTTTCCGTGCTTGCCACAGCTCTTGTTTCGCTTGTGTTGTTTCTGTTTCTATTTTCCTTATCAGGTTTTGATGTTCTACATCTTCCTCCATGTCTCGGATACGTGCGTTGATGGCGGATATTTGTTTCTCTTCCATTTGAAAAAATCCCTGTGGCTGTAGCAAGTCGTACACCGGAGGGACGAAGAATGCATGTTGGTTATTGCCGGCCAGTATGCCCGAGAATGCGGCCAGGTATCCTGTCTGGTTGTCGGGTGTCTGTACCACTAGCACTCCGAACATTTTTCCCTGCTTCAGTTCTTCCTGCCACGATGCCTGTCCTGCCAGATAGGCTTGTACCTCACCGGCAGCCATGGTGCAGAGGCGGTGGGGGGTGTAGTGAAAAGGGTAGGTGAATTTGTCGGGTAACCGGATGCCATCAATAGGATCATTAAAAAAGTGTATTTTGCTTTGCAGGTCTTCCCTATGGTTGGTCTCCGCATTTTCTTTTGCGTGATCCCTTTTTCTGATTTCTTCTGTTTGTTTCATTCTGTTTCTTCTTTTTCTGTTTCTTCTTTTTCTGTTTCTTTTTTCATTCTCCTTTCTTTATTTTGTTTCTTTGTCTTTTTTCGTCTTAATCTTTTGCCATAGTTCTTTTCTTTAACCGGTTGTAATATCTGTGCCTGCATATTCTTTCTCTATGCCCGGACAAATTTAGCTATAAATCTCGATTTCTGTGTCTGTTTGGTAAAAAATGCGCATGTATAGAAAGTCGGATTGTTTTCTTTCTCGAGCTGTTTGGTGCGAAATATCTGTTCATCTTTGTTTGTGGTCACAATCGTTGGTTGATTCTTTTCTTATATTGTATTGTCGTAAATGTTTTTTTTTATTATCGACAGGCAGATGTCGTATCGTATCATAAAGCTGTTTTGCGAGTAGCCTATAAAACCCTTGTCATGCAGTTTTATCAATGTGCGCGGGCTGATTCTCAACTGCCGGCATACTTCATCACTGGTAAGCTATCTGGCAAGCCGCCTTTCATAGCCCTTGCGCTGTAAGGCGGCTACTTTCTCCACGAAAGCACCCATCCGTGCCATCATCTCCAAATCAGCAAGCGCACCCTCGCGAAAGCGGAGAACGCGCAGAGTTTCCTGCAATTCGACCGCCACGGCGACGTGCTGGACAACTTCTTCAGACACCGCTCCATACACAACTTCATCATGAACATCTGTGCCGCACTTACGGCTTACTCCTTTTTCGAGAATAAGCCAGAGGCACTACCTGTACATGTGGAAACATCAAACCAACTCACACTCTTTTGAACGAATTTTATCCCGAACTCGCGTATGTATAATCAACATCATGAATATCCTTTTCATAAAAATAAATGGAGTAGAGAATGATATTCTGGAATTATAACAAAAAAAGGAGGATAGTTTCCTCCATTTTTGTTATTAAAACTGTACACCTTTTTTGCTGCTGTTTCCATTAAATATAATAATGAAGCCAGTCCTCGCCCCTCAAGATTTCTATAAGTTAAAGTGTAAACAAGATGTTTATAAAACGTCTGTGTCAAACTTTTTGTAATAGAGTAATCAAGAAACATTAGTCCAGCAAAAATAGCAAAACTTTCATTGATTGTAAGATATGGTGTGTCTATTTTTGCACCTTCTTTTATTTGTATAGGTTTGAAACGAGATAACCACATCATAGTAAAGGCTGCCTGCTTATGTCTATCTGCAAATTCAGAACCTGCATAAGCTTTATATTTACATATGTCATCAAAGTAGGCGCTTACAGCACAATGAAGTAGTTCTTTAGACAAATATAGAAAATCTTTTCGTCCTTCACTAAGTCCTTCTATAAATTGTTCATTATATAACGCCAATAAAATAATAAACCGAGAAAATGGTAAAAGGTTAATATCTTGAAAATAAGATATTTCTTGCTCGAACGATTCTTTTTTATTGGAGATCTCTTAATAGGAGAACCCCACTCATTCTTAACTAGTTGAAGCTATGATACAT
>CAMWGU010000064.1 GCA_947173895.1 uncultured Bacteroides sp.
CCCTGTCAGCCCCCGCCCCCCCACCGATAAAAGAGCCATATATGCAGCATACTTTCGGCCCTCCGAACTCCAAAACTGGTAGAAAGGGCCATGGCGAATCACCTGAAACGAAACAGCAGAACGAATTCAGCAGAATCACCAGAGACAATGTAGCAAAACGAAAACAACAAAATCGCTAAAACAAATCCAGCAAGCCATCCAAACCTGATGTCTATTTCTGCAAGGGTTGCCTAGGTAATGAAAAATGAAGGACAATATAAGCCAGTACCCCGGCCAGCAACGTTCCCAATATTACTCCCATCTTTGCCTGTGTCAGCAACATCGGTTCTCCGCCAAACGACAAATTGGCAATAAACAAGGAAACCGTAAAACCAATGCCGCCCAAGAGGCAGATGCCTGTCAGATTCACCCAAGTCATCCCCTTGAGCAGACTGGTCAACCCCATCCGAACCAACAGCCAAGTAAAAAAGTAAATGCCAACAAACTTGCCTACCAGCAAACCGACCATCACCGCCCAAGTAGGAGTCCCCACCTCGATACCGCCATGATCTGCCACCAACGAGATACCTGCATTGGCAAAAGCGAATAAAGGAAGAATGACATAGTTCACCACCCCGTGCAAACTATCTTCCAGTGACTGCAAGGGTGAAATGACGCGGTCGGAAGAAGACTCTATGCTTTTCAACACATTGATCTGCATCTTATTCAGCACGACACTTTCCTTGCCGCTGATGGGAAACACTGAAATATCTTCGCGAATGCGGTTAATGTACTTACCTATATTATAATGTGGAACAGCCGGCACCGTAAACGCCGCCACAACACCCGCTATCGTGGCATGAATACCGCTTTGCAGGAACAAATACCACATGACTGCCGCCCAAACAATATAGAACCAGCGATTGCATACCTGAAAAAAATTGCCCGCACACAACACCAGTAGCGTGACGACCGAAGTCAACAGATAAGCCATATCCAAATGAGAAGAATAGAAAAGAGCAATAACCAAAATGCCTCCAATGTCATCGACCACAGCAAAAGCGGTTAAAAACACCTTCAGGCTGAGCGGCACCCGCCTGCCAAACAAACTAAGCACCCCCAATGAAAAGGCAATATCCGTGGCCATCGGTATAGCCAGTCCGGCCTGTGCCTGCGTACCCGCCGTCATCCAGTAATAAATCAGCACCGGAACCAGCATGCCTCCGCAAGCCGCCACAATAGGCAAAAGCGCCTGCCTGAAACTAGACAATTCGCCTACCAGTATCTCGCGCTTGATCTCCAGCCCCACACTGAAAAAGAAGATAGCCATCAGCGCATCATTGATGAAAGTCATCAAAGTCATATGGTGTCCGTTATGACTGAAGAAGTTAAATTCCCCAATCTGCAGACGCACTTCATAGTTCCAAAAAGAAGAATAAGTCTCCCCGTAAGACGAATTGGCCAGCAGCATAGCCAACAGGACAACTCCCATCAGCAACATCCCACCATTGATATGGTAGTGCATTGCCCGTTGGAAAGAAAAGTTCAGACTCAAGATTCTCCGTTTTTCCATAATAATTCAAATTTAAGGTTTTGCGACAAATTGTTATAAAAACACAAGCCCTTCCTATCATCGGGTTTTCAAATCTCCAACAACAGAAAGGGCTTGTGTGTGTATCCTATAGTTCCCAGCAGCTTTCAGCAATATCGCATAGTCTAGAAATAAGAACGGATTGTAGTTCTCTACGCACCCTGTCAATCCAGTTTCAGCACAGCCAAGAATGCCTTTTGCGGAACCTCCACATTACCGATCTGTTTCATTCGTTTCTTTCCTCGCTTCTGTTTCTCCAGCAACTTGCGTTTACGACTCACGTCTCCTCCATAACACTTGGCCGTTACATCCTTGCGCACCGCCTTAATGGTCTCGCGTGAGATGATCTTGGCACCGATAGCTGCCTGAATGGCAATATCGAACTGCTGACGCGGAATCAATTCTTTCAGTTTCTCGCACATACGCTTACCCAAATTATAAGCATTGTCCACATGAGTCAGCGTAGATAGAGCATCCACCGGCTCGCCATTCAGCAGGATATCCAACTTCACCAATTTGGATGGCCGAAAACCCGATTGATGATAATCAAAAGACGCATACCCTTTCGAAATGCTCTTCAGTTTGTCATAAAAATCAATCACAATCTCGCCCAGCGGCATTTTATAATGTATTTCCACACGGTTGCCCGACACGTAATTCTGTTTCACCAGCTCGCCACGCTTGCCCAAACACAGTGTCATAATAGGACCGATATAATCGGTGGCGGTAATGATCGTAGCATCAATAAAAGGCTCTTCGATGTGGTCTATCAACGTCGGGTCAGGCATACCGCCGGGATTATGCACCTCATTGGCATGCCCCTGCTTATCGTATACCATATATGACACATTAGGCACCGTCGTGATCACGTTCATGTCAAACTCACGATCCAGTCGCTCCTGTACGATTTCCATATGGAGCAATCCCAAGAAACCGCAACGAAAACCAAATCCCAGTGCCAGCGATGACTCCGGCTGGAAAGTCAATGAAGCATCGTTCAGCTGAAGTTTCTCCAAAGACGCCCGCAAATTCTCGTAATCCTCTGCCTCAATGGGATATACCCCGGCAAACACCATCGGCTTCACTTCCTCGAATCCAGCAATAGCCTTGTCACAAGGACGAGCGATGTGAGTAATTGTATCGCCCACTTTTACCTCACGCGAAGTCTTGATGCCCGAAATAATGTATCCCACGTCTCCCGTACGCAATTCTGTCCGAGGAATCATGTCCATCTTCAATACACCGATCTCGTCTGCATCATATTCCTTTCCTGTGTTAAAGAACTTCACTTTATCACCCTTGCGAATGACGCCGTTTTCAATCTTAAAATAAGCTATAATTCCACGAAAGGAGTTAAAGACCGAGTCGAAAATCAGTGCCTGCAAGGGTGCCTTCTCGTCGCCCTCTGGATGAGGAATCCGCTCTACGACAGCTTTTAACACCTCTTCCACTCCCATGCCCGTTTTTCCTGAAGCACGAATGATATCCTCACGCTTGCAACCCAGCAAGTCGATTATTTCATCCTCCACCTCATCAGGCATAGCACTCGCCATATCACATTTATTCAGCACAGGGATAATTTCCAGATCATGTTCCAAAGCCATGTATAGGTTCGAAATGGTCTGTGCCTGCACTCCCTGCGAAGCGTCCACAATCAACAACGCCCCCTCGCAGGCGGCGATGGAACGCGATACTTCATAAGAAAAGTCCACATGTCCCGGAGTATCAATCAGATTCAATATGTAGCTCTCGCCTTCATATTCATACTCCATCTGAATGGCATGACTCTTGATGGTAATTCCTCGTTCCTTCTCTAGGTCCATATCATCAAGCATCTGTCCTTCTGTTACTTGTACAGTCTTTGTATATTCCAACAAGCGGTCGGCCAAGGTCGATTTTCCATGGTCTATATGCGCTATAATGCAAAAATTACGGATATGCTTCATCTTTGTCGTTTAAATTTCGTGCAAATATACGAAAAAATGCGTTGACCACATACAAAAAACGATGTGTCAACGCATTTTTTATCCGCTCAGGATTTTCTTTTTCACACTAATTTTATAAAGATTTCGCCTTCCACTTCAGAAGTAACGACTTTATCCTCTCTTAGCAACCAGCCCAGCGCAAGGAAGAAATCCTTGTCGGCTTTTATTTTTGCTGCCTTTTTGAGTTGTTTTTGTGTTAAACCTTCAGTTCCATTTAATGCTTCCCAAACTTGTCCGGCTAAAGCACCTGCTTTTTCTTTCAACATTTTCAATTTACTTTTAGTTAAACATTCATCCGCTTGCTTCATCAGAAACGAATGTTTGTGTTTCTTATCACCGGCAAAGATACACAAAATTATGTTATTCAACATATTTACATTGAAAAAGTTCTTTTTCCTATAAGAAAAAAAGCATTTTTCATTCCTTTTGGCCTTGTTTTTCCAAATGTTCACTCCAAATACGAGCGGCTTCCTCTACCATTCTAATACAAGGGCGTTTGACATAATATTGCTCATTACGGGCTTCGGGAGTAGAAACGATCGGTTCTTTTTTCGACAATCCTAACAGTTCAGCACAACGTAAAGCGCCGTTTCTCCGCTTGAACTCCTCAGCCAGTTCCTGTACCAAGGCATAATTCGCCGCCTTGCTTTCACGATCCTTCCCCTCAATGGCACATTTTTCCAACCCCGCTAGTAAAAACATTCCGCAGGCAGCTCCACAAGTTTCGCGCATCCGACCTATGCCCCCCCCAAACGAAGCGGAGATGCGAACAGCCTGCTCATGCGTAAACCCGTATATATCAGCAAAAGCCCCCACCACAGATTGCGAACAGTTATACCCTTCCTTAAACAATGCTACGGCTTTCGCCACTCTGTCTTCTTTCATACTATTCCTATTTTAATACATTATTAATTATTTCACCCTGAATGAACCCTTTCAGATTATCCACTGCTATCCGCATCAACCTATCTCGTGCCTCCCGAGTAGCCCAGGCAATATGCGGAGTAATAAAACAATTCTTTGCTGCCAACAGAGGATTATCATGCCTGGGCGGTTCAACAGACAATACGTCCAGTCCAGCAGCCAATATCACTCCGCTATTCAAAGCATCGGCCAAGTCTTTCTCGTTCACCAGCGGTCCTCGCCCGGTATTGATCAATATAGCCGTTGGTTTCATAGTAGCCAACCTTGCGGCATGTACCATTCCCTGTGTCTCAGGCGTCAAAGGGCAGTGCAGACTCACTATATCGCACTCGCGGAACAGTTCGTCCAGTTCCATTTTCTGTATCCCTTCAGGAAGCTGTGATTGCAGTTTAGAAGTGCAAGCCCTCACCTTCATGCCGAATCCGGCAGCAATGCGTGCAGTCGCTCTTCCTGTGTTTCCCAACCCCACTATTCCAATACTCTTTCCGTCCAATTCTATCAGATTGGTATCCCAATAACAAAAATCCAGATTATCAGCCCAGCGTCCACGATGATTGGCGCAAGCGTAATGCCCTACCCGCTGGGTGATATTCAAGATATGGGCAAAGACCATCTGTCCGACGGATGAAGTACTATAAGCAGGTATGTTAGTAACCGTGATGCCCTGTAGCTTTGCGGCCTGCACATCTATAATATTGTACCCCGTAGCCAGCACACCGATATATTTCAGATTGGGCAACGCAGCTATGTCTCCAGCCGTGATTACCGTCTTGTTAGTCAACAACACTTCTGCGTCAGCAGCACGTTCCAGCAATTCGTCAGGCACTGTACGATCATATACTGTCAGTTCACCCAAAGCGGCCATCTCGTCCCATGACAAATCGCCGGGATTCAACCCATATCCATCTAAAACTATGATTTTCATATATCTATCCCTTATAATTATTATTCTTTATAAGCTTTGCCCATCCAAACACAAGAAACAAGATCGAGTCTCAAACAATCGTACCTCTAATCCGCGTCATCCGCAAATGAGAACGAACACAAACTCATTCCTTGAATCGATCGCCCCAAAGGCTCAACATACGCTCTTTCAGTTTGGCTTCTTGCGCATTATGCTGAGGATGCCACAAGCGATTTTCCTTCACTTCATCCGGCAGGAATTGCTGTTCTACAAAATTGCCTTGATAAGCATGTGCATATTTATAGTCTTTGCCATATCCCAGCTG
Source organism: uncultured Bacteroides sp. (assembly GCA_947173895.1). Lineage (GTDB taxonomy): Bacteria > Bacteroidota > Bacteroidia > Bacteroidales > Bacteroidaceae > Phocaeicola. The sequence goes on from CAMWGU010000064.1 coordinate 5,709, forward strand.
CTTCATCAGTTTAGTAGGTGCATTGCGCAAATGCAAAGGTACAGACAGGTTGCCTGTCCGACCTACCAACTCCAATGCAGCATTGATCCCTTCATAAGCAGAATTACTTTTAGGACTCGTGGCCAGATAGACCGTTGCCTCAGCCAACGGAATCCGCCCTTCGGGCCACCCTATCTTCATCACAGCATCAAAAGCGGCATTAGCCAGTAGTAAAGCGTTGGGATTAGCCAAACCGATATCCTCGGCCGCCGATATCACCAACCGCCGGGCAATGAAAGCCGGATCTTCACCCGCTTCTACCATGCGCGCCAACCAATATAATGCGCCATCCGGATCGCTCCCGCGAATAGACTTAATGAAAGCCGAGATAATATCATAATGCATCTCGCCTCCCTTATCATAGGCCAACGGATTCTGTTGCAAACGCTCGGTTACCTTCTTATCCGTTATCACCACAATGTCATCACCCGCATCCGCCTCCACCACCAATTCCAGGATATTCAGCAACTTACGGGCGTCGCCTCCTGAAAAGCGGAGCATGGCATCTGTTTCTCTCAATTCAATTGTCCTCTTGCATAGCAATGTATCTTTTGTCAAAGCATTGTGGAGCAATTCCTGCAAGTCTTCTTTTTCCAGTGACTTCAATACATACAACTGACAGCGCGAGAGCAACGGACGAATCACCTCAAACGAAGGATTCTCCGTAGTAGCGCCTATCAGCGTCACCACCCCAGTCTCTACTGCCCCCAACAATGAATCCTGCTGCGACTTGCTGAAACGGTGTATTTCGTCAATAAACAGAATAGGACTCGCCTGCGAGAAGAAACGCCCATTTCTTGCTTTCTCTATCACATCACGAACATCTTTCACTCCGGAAGTGACCGCACTCAGGGTGTAAAAAGGAGTCTCCAGCTTGTTAGCGATAATCTGTGCCAGCGTCGTCTTCCCCACCCCCGGAGGTCCCCAAAGAATGAAGGAAGAGATACGCCCTGAATCAATCATCTTACGCAGAATAGCCCCCTGTCCCACCAAATGTTTCTGACCTATATAATCGTCCAATGTCCTCGGACGCATACGTTCTGCTAATGGTTGTGCCATAACTTCATTTTTATTTCCAAGCAACAAAAGTACAGCATATTTTCCTAATGAACAAAACCCGAGACGGCAATATTATGATAAAATGAAACGCCATATCTTTGTTGATCTATCCCAAAATATTTATTTTTGCAACCTTTTTTCGAGGAAAGACAATAGGATGAAACAAACCGAAAAAATGATCAGCCCAAACTAAAGCAAACAATCGACTAAATAAAAGATTAGGTAAAACCAAATACAATATCTAAACAAAAACAAATGATGAAGAACTTTTTTTCCACCAGCCTGTTTATTCTGACAGGCACACTCCTGCTACTAACAGGCTGCAAAGAAGATGAAATCAAGCCGGCTGAAGAAGAAGGAACAGAGAACAGATTGCCTGTGTGCATGACAGAGACAGACTACAATTCGGGCAATACATACTATATGCTGAACGACGAAGAATCGCCAGACACATATTTCGACGCCAGCCAGCGGAGTTTCTACGTAAACCAACCACTGCAATTGGAAATGGACGATAATCATGACTTCCGCCTACGGTTCTACAGTCCACGGGCGTTGAAGAATGTTACAATCTGGGCACAAATAGACGGATACGAAGAAGAGTTCAAGTTCATGACACTTGAGAAAGTCATGCCGTTTCAGCAACTCACCGTACACATACCTTTTGCCACACGAGACCTGACTGCATATACACGCAGCGGAAAAAAAATACAGATCATGGCAAATCCATATCTGACGAAAGAAAACCTGACCTTCAACATTGAATGCGACGATCCTTACTGGGAAAGACTACAATCCATCCGATGCAAATGGTACATCGCTTTCGGACGGTACAGCGACACCCATCCCAATTGGAAATACAAAATGAAAGCCTCACACACGCGCGAAGCAGTGGCTATCGCACTAAACATGAGCTACATGTTTTCTAGCGAACGGTTCAAGGATGCCTTGCACGAGTTTGGGCCACTACACAGCGACAACAACAAAACGGTAATAGACAAAGACGCCCTGCTGAACAAAGTGATCAACCATCGCGGACTACTCTTCGGCTACACCACGGGAGTAATGGGACTAGGTGGAGGAACTACTTTCGGAGTACACGAAGTATGCTATTTGGAACACTATGCCGATGACAAAAGCATTACCGAAACCCTGTTCCATGAATTTGCACATTGCGTGGGATACGGACATGCGGGAAACATGACCTATGAACAGACTGGACCGGGATGGATCACCCTGTGCAACAATGTATACGTGGCCTTGTCGCTGGACAAGGAGCTACCCGTATACTCGCGCCGGTTCCTCCATACACGCCGCTGCAAAAACAGATACTTTGACGACATCTACGTGGCCTCACGATACATCATCGATGATCCGGAATTAGACGCACTAGACGGCGGACTGTCGCCAATGCGCGGAGAGAACGACAACGGAGGGAACGATGGCGAAACCATGTCGTTCAAACTGGATTATACTGACGTGCCCGGAGCTACGAGCGATACCTTCCGCCCAAAAGATGTATACGTATATGGCGACACCCTGTATGTGGTAAACGATGCCGACTACCATTACAGCCTTGAAGTGTTCAGCCTGGCCGAAGGGAAAAAGAAATATCTGGAAAGTATCAGCGAATGGAACCGCGGAGAAACAACGGAAGCCTTTGGTGGACGACCGAACGGCGTGACACGCGCCAACGGTAAAATCTATGTCACCCACGAAGGGAGTCGCACGGAAGTATTCAACGCCGAAAATCATCAATTCATCACTTGCATAGGCAACGGACAATGGGGAACAGGACCTTCACAGACAGTACACGCCTTCGACGTGGTGTATTACAAAGGTATAATCTTTATTCACGACAAACGCTATGTCGACATCGTGGAAGAGCAGCAAATACAATCTGCCCCCCCCCGGATCTACGCACGCTCCGAACACCTAGGCGAAACAAACGGCACCTATGGAATGGCGGTAGACGAAAAGGCCGAAGTGCTTTACACCACTCATCCGGCTAAACGCATCGACCTCTTCACCTTGGGCGACATGCGCGAAGGCGTATCGCCCAAACGAAGCGGACAGCTGGCCTATAAAAACACGCCCTATGCGCTCGACCTGTACGAGGGAAAACTATTTGTCAGTTCCAACGGAAACGAAAAATTCTGTGAAGTGGATCCCACCACAGGAACAATCATCAAAGATCATAGCAACATCAGCAACATTGCCTTGCAAGCACCCGAAAAGTTCTGCATACGCAGGAACACATTGTTTATCATTGACCGAGCCAAAGATGGCGCCTGCATGTACGCCATCCCCATGAGCGAACTGAACTAAACAAACATATATACCTTATTATATATAGGGATAACCACAGGCGAACAAAGAGCAAAATGTGCCATGCACAAATTATACAATAAAAAAGAACAAATAAAAGCTGAAAAAACGACATGAAAATCTATTTCTACATCCTAACAATATTGTTCGGACTACTGACAATCCAATGCAGCAAAGTGACCCTGGAAGAAATCTGCGGCGGCACCTCCACATCCGGCGGAGAAGGCAGCAGCACAGAAGGGGATAACGATGACCACCACAGTTATTGGTATTATTCCTACGAAGCGGCACAACTGATCAATGCCCAAACGCTAGGCATGGCCGAAACCGACGACTTCATTCCCTACACCACTGCCCACTTGGGCGACACTCTGTTCGTGGCCAACATGGGGAAAGCCGGGAACAGCCTACAGATGCTCAGCATCAAGGAAGGCGGACAACAAATAGGCATCCTGCAATTCTGGCAGGTCGATGGCGAAGAAAAATGCTTTGAAAGCTCGATAGAAGCCATCGTTCCCACTGAGGGACGCTTGTACGTAGCCGAACGGCAGTCACGCATTCATGTATTCCGCCTGCCCGATCTCACTTACCTGACCTGTATCGGCAACGGACAGTGGAGCGGCCCAGTATTTCAAGCACAAGCCATGACAGTGACAAACGGTCAAATCTTCGCCCGCGATAAAAACGGCATGGTAAGCGTATATAAAGAAGAGGATGCTATCCCGGAAAATTATCAAAAAGTGAATCGTTATCGGCGTCTGTCGAACAACGGAAGTCCGGGAAACAACAGTTTTGCCACCCATTACATGCAGACTGACGATGAGAAACACCTGTTACTGACAGACTACGAGGGGAAAAAGATACGTGTGCTCGACCCATCATTGGTGAACGACGAACTGGTAAACGGCTCATCTATTGATATGGACGAACTGGCACTAACGCTCACTTTCAAACCGAAAACACTGGCTCTATGTGGCGAACGGTGGTATGCCACCGGCGACAATGATGCAATCAACGTATACGACCGCCTGTCTGACCAATGGATTAAACAAATAAAATCTGTAAAAGGCTTCAGTTTCGCACAACCCGCCCGCATCTACGCACAGAACGACTCGGTGCTATGGGTGTCCGACATTCATAGTTCGTGCCGAACCCTGGTGAAAGTACAGATACACAAAGGTGAAATACGTGAATAAACAAAAAAAGATAGTATAAACAAGATACCATCCAATGCCCCCTCCGCCAATGAATAGCGGAGCCGGGCATTTACTATTATTTCCCTTTTCCTTGAGACTGCTGAGGCTGTGCCACCGGTTTAGGCTGAGGCATACTCTCCTCGACCACCGTATTGCAAGTGCCGTTGAACCGTGCTTTAGGTTCCACTTCCAGTTTACCGGTGTAAATATCACCCTGCATGTCGCAACCTGCTTTCAGAACCAATTCGTCCTTGACATGTATATCCCCTTTTAACGTACCCTGCAGGATGGCCGCATGAGAATTAACATTTCCTTTAATCAGTCCTTGCGGTCCCAGCACCATCGTCTTATGGCAAGTCACCTCTCCTTCTATCGTGCCGTCTACACGCAAACTTCCATCCACGTCAACAGTGCCTTTCAGTACAGTCCCGACAGCTATAGTTGTCAGTTTCAAAGGTTCGGAAGTCACTACAGAGTTTTCCATCATGTCTTTCTTTTTCCCAAACATAGTATTTGTATTAAAATAACAGTTATTAATATTCAAGTTACCAAACCGGAACAAAGATACAATAAAGAAATGAAAGCAAGTGCGGAATAAAGAAATAATATTGCCGGATAGCATGGCGATTTCATTAAAAAAAAACGCAAATATACACCCGTATTATTCGCAATAAAAACACGTACGTACGTGTGAGCCTTCGCGACCGTATGTCTAGGCCTACACATACGGCCGCGTAGGGCAACACGTACGTACGTGTTTTTAGCCCTGCCCGCAGGCATGAAATAATCACTTCACATCTACCGGACAGACGGGCTTGAAAGCATTTCATGGAACGGTGTTTCTAAACGAAAAATATGTAGTCGGACGCCGCAATGATATGAATAACATAAAATCTGCCAGCAAAATATAAGTAGCCGATCATAGAATAAAAAAGTTAGAATATCAGACCATCTTAAAACAAAATAAGACAGCCTGATTTTACTTTAATATAAGATTATATCCCCAATGACATCTGATTACAGTCCTTGCAGGATCCTCCGATTGGCTTTATCTATTTGCGAAGTGGATATAGAAGCCAAATAAATGTGAGTAGTCTTCTCGTTATCATGTCCCAACCCTTCACGAATAACGTCTGTAGTCACTTTCTTGTTATGCGCAATGCTGGCCCAACTATGCCGGGCCACGTAAAGAGTCAACGGTGCTTTCAATGCCATCCGTGTACCTATCTTATTTAAAGCCCTTCCTATCTGCTTAGATTTTAATTTATATTCTTTTCGTTTGTCCGTACTATCGGATAGAAAAAGAGGTAACAGGTAGTCCGAAGAATCGTCTCTGTATTTGTCCACAATCTCCTGCATCAACTTCTCCCAAAAAATAGTCAGCTTTTGGCCTGTCTTCTTCCGTTTGTAGGTAAGCACTCCATTCTGAAGATCGCTCTTTTTCAGATAAGCCATGTCAATGAACGACATTCCACGGGTATAGAAACTGAACAAGAATATATCTCTAGCTAAATCAAGAGAAGGTTCGGAAGCCAAATCCAGTTCTTTTATCTTCTTGATCAGTTTAAAAGATATGGCACGTTTCACAGTCTTATCTATTCCAGTATAAACATGTTTAAACGGTCTCTTGTCAGGCGTATACCCCTGTTCTACTGCCAGATTATAAATGCTCCGCCATATTCTCATATAATAAGAAGTGCTGTTTTTCACCAACCCTTTCTCCTTCAGATAGATTTCATACATCTTCATCAGGTCTGAATCGAAAGCCTCAAAGCTCAAGTCTTCCTCATTCCTGAACCGGACAAAACTGTTCATGGCGGAAGTATATCCCTCCGAAGTACGCGCTCTTTTCTGACGCTTCAACTTATGGATGCATCGGCACATGAAACTGAACACACTCTCGGCAGGTGGAAGTTTACGAAAAGCAGACACAATATCGTCTATGGTATACTCAGTTCCAGCCTGTTCCAACCGATTGACGATAGTGTTCCACTGCGTCATTTCCCAATTGATTTTATCACATATCAGCACCAGTTCCGCTTTGCGCTCCGATTGTTCTGCGATGAACAGACGGCCGGTAGCCTCATCCCATTCATCGGGCAAGATGCGATAAGAAGTTTTTACGAGATACACCAAACGGCGATGAATGATCTGATAGTTTAAAACACCTTTTCTGCCTTTCAGGCTCGAAGGACGAAATTTTAATTTAATAGATGCCATATTACTATAATTTGGTTCATTTTTCAAGAACCGAATATAGCAATATGGCATAGTGTTCCTTTCTTTCGGATAGGACGAAAACAGATCACCCCTCTATCTCGCTCAGTTCCAGCCAACGCATGGTTTTTTCATCAATCAAGTTTCCCAGCACGGGCAAACGCTTGGATTTCTCCGTCAGCTCATCCACTCCTAACATGCCGGAACAAAGAGCAGCTTCTATCTCCGCCTTTTCCTGTTCCAATGCAGCAATTTCTTTTTCAATTTGTTCAAATTCCTTTCTCTCCTTGAAAGACATTTTCCGCTTGTCATTCAGGCGCACACGAGCCGTTTTTTCCTCTTTCGGTTTTTCTGTCTCTTTGTCGTGTTGCTCCTTCGCATTACGCCAGTTGCGATAATCCGAATAATTACCCGGAAAATCGCGTATATCTCCTTGACCTTTAAAAACCAGCAAATGATCGACTACTTTGTCCATGAAATAACGATCATGACTCACCACAATCACACATCCCTTGAAATGCTGCAAATATTCCTCCAGCACCTGAAGAGTAACAATATCTAGATCGTTGGTTGGTTCATCCAACACCAAAAAGTTAGGGTTACGCATCAAAACCGTACATAAGTACAACCGGCGTTTCTCTCCCCCACTCAGTTTGTAGACATAGTTGTGCTGTGTTTCAGGAGTGAACAAAAAATGTTGTAAGAATTGCGAGGCAGTCAACTTCTTGCCATTCCCCAGTTCGATGACTTCAGCAATATCCTGCACCACATCGATGACCTTCATTTGTTCGTCAAACTTCAGTCCATCTTGCGAGTAGTAACCAAAACGAACAGTCTCTCCGACATCCACTGTCCCACTGTCCGGCTTTTGCTCACCCAATAGAATTTTAATGAATGTGGACTTTCCCGTACCGTTATTTCCTACGATACCCATCTTTTCATAACGAGCAAAAATATACGAGAAATCCTCTAAAATCTTCAGATTGCCGAAACTCTTGTATAGATGGTCCGCCTCAAATATTTTAGAACCTATATAGGAAGCTTTCATGTCCAGTTTCACATGTCCCTCATTGAAACGTTGCTTTGCCACTTTCTCCAGTTCATAAAAGGCCTCTTCGCGATATCGCGCTTTGTGTCCGCGTGCCTGTGGCATGCGGCGCATCCATTCCAGTTCAGTACGATACAAGTTATTGGCACGAGCTATTTCAGCATTGGTCGCTTCAATTCGTTCCTGCCTTTTTTCCAAGTAATAACTATAATTCCCTTTGTATGAATATAGCTGGCGGTTATCTATCTCGATAATTTCGGAGCATACACGGTCCAGAAAATAACGATCATGCGTCACCATCAACAAACTGATATTTCCTCTTCCGAGATAACCTTCCAGCCATTCTGTCATGTCGAGATCAAGGTGATTGGTAGGCTCATCCAAAATCAGGAAATCGGGTTCTGTAATCAGCACATTAGCCAAAGCAATCCGCTTTAGCTGGCCTCCGGAAAGATGTCTGACCTGCTGGTTGAAATCACGAATCTTCAGCTGGGAAAGTATTTGCTTTGCCTTCCGCTCGTAATCCCACGCCTTTTCGTGTTCCATACGTGCCAACAGGTTTTCCAATCCCGGATTACCTTCGGTCTCCATACACTTCTCATAGTCCTTGATGAGTTCCACCGTACTATTTCCATGATAAAAACAGGCTTCTAGCACTGTCAGTTCCCCAGGATAATGAGGATCCTGCTCCAGATAGCCCACACGCAGATCGCGACGGAAAACAATACTTCCCTCATCATACCCTTCCTTACCGGCTATGATATTCAGCAAGGTGGTCTTGCCTGTGCCGTTCTTTGCTATCAGGCCGATGCGTTGTCCCTCGGCCACTCCAAATGAAATTCTCCGAAACAACACCAAATCACCAAACGACTTGGTCAGTCCGTCTACTTGCATATATGAGGTCATGACCTTTCTCTATTTAGTAAATCATCCAATACAGCCTCAGCCTCACGCTTAATTCTCTTGAACTCCGCCTTCAGGTCACAAGGAAGTTTCTTTTTGATTTTTTCCCAAATCAGCGCGGCAGGATTCAGAAGCATGTCCGACTGCATAAACTGCAAAGCAGGATATTCTTTCTGTCCTTCAATCACAGTCACCCACTCCATACCTTCCATTTCATTCACCAAAATACTTCCAAAAGCCATCCCGAAATTCTCCCAAGCCATACGCTGATGCACTTGAAATCGGCCGCTGTCCATGATTTTCTGAATGTTCTCCAAATCTACTTTGGATGCTGTAAAATCCTTAGTCAACTGTTTTTTTATGGTAGTAGATACCCATTCAAAGGCTACATTTACTTCTCCTATCTCCAGAACACGAATCGGAATAACTTCACGCGGATAATCCGTCCCTTCCTTACGGATCTGCAAAGATCGGATAATCCCTTCGGCCAAACATCTGTCTTCTCCTTTAGCTACCGTAAAGGAACACTCCACAGAAATGTTCCCCTCACCAGTCACCCAAATGTGAGTGGTATACCAAACTCCTTCTTCTTGAAAAGTTTCCGCACTATAGGCACAGTTCCACTTGCCTACTTTAACTGAAGAAGACACGGGATTCTCTTTTAGTTCATATGCGACACACTGCCAGGCATAATCCGCTTCCTCACCCTTATATGCCGATATACGGAAATTACCAGTCCATCTGTCAGGATCATAAAACAAAAAACTTTCTTCTGTATCATCAAACTCGTGCCAACCCGTCGGATACTCTAACGAAAACCAACCACCAGGAGAAATGTATTTCATAGTTCTTTCCTTTTTAAAATTCATAAGTGACAAAATCAATCATTATTTCACAGGTAATATTTCAATCCAATAATCATCCGGATCATGAATAAAATACAATCCCATTGCGGAATTTTCAAAACAAACACATCCCATCTCTTGGTGAAATCTACGCACTTCATCATAATCGCCTTCCACACGTAAGCACAAATGGCTTTCGTTCTCACCTAGTTCATAAGACTGAACATGATCGCGCAACCAAGTCAGTTCCAACAGAAAACTGCCATGATCATCAGCCATATATACCAGCACAAACGAGCCGTCAGAAGCTTCCTTACGATGAGTCTCATGAAGTCCCAATGCGGTTTCGTAAAACCATATACTTTTATCTAAATCTGTAACATTGATATTAAAATGATCAAACCTTCCTTTTATTTTCATAGATTGTATATTATTCTTTATTTTATTGTTCTATCTTTATTTTTTGTCCATTACATGTCAATGCTATAAAACGTACTCCGTTCACTTCAGCAAAGTCACGGAAAGCATTTGCCTTTGCATACTCTGGTGTAAAGTGCATGGGTACAAAGATATGAGTTTTTATTTTAGCCACAAACTGTTCAGCCCCTCTCATGTATTTTTTCCCCAAGCGCGGATCTACAGGAAACATGGCCACATCCACCTTGGGTGCATACGCAAATAAGTCATCCAATTCGTGCAAAAAAGATTCCTCTGCCCGTCTCCACTCCGTCTCGTCGCTTTCATCCATCCAATGCCAATTATTCAAATCGCCAGCATGAAAAATCTTTTTTCCACCTACCTGAAGCAGAAACGACACCCCAACATCCGTTGATCCGAATGCACGCACCCACAATGTTTCATCCTGATACACCTCTCCTTTCTCCAGCCAGATTGCATCTTCTTTCTGCGCCCTGCGATGACGCAAAATATCTTTCGAAAAAACAAAAACAGTGTCAGGCCGCTGTTCACGCCAGGTTAATATTTCCTTATTAAAATGATCAGGATGGAAATGGCTAACCAAAACATAGAGTTTTCCGGGCCGATGCAACAATTCGTCATGCACGATTCCATCCAATGTTCCGGTTCCCTGATTATTAAAATTCCCATCCATCAACCGATTCAGATCCGACTGAGCCTGACTATCCCCCGAATCACGATAATAATCCATGATAACAGTAAAGTCATCACCACACAAAGCGAATCCGCTATGATATATATATACAAGTTCCATAGTCTGTACAACTGTATCCCAAAATGCACACCTAAAAAAGATTGAAATTAAGAACTTTCATCAGCAAGATCATCAACACACTACCCTACCGCTCACATATCAGAATCGGTCGGCATAAGATCACCCATTTTATTATTAAATTCTCGCGACATTCAATCTGCGATGAATGCTACAGATTACACAAAACAGACTAATCACGTCCTCGCATTCCATCGACTGGTACCAAAGACTTACTTATCCTTGAAATTGTATAATCTGTAGCAAGAAAACTACTATCTCACAGCAATGCTTTCAATCTCCACCAATGCACCTTTCGGCAAAGCCTTCACAGCCACAGCAGAACGAGCGGGAAAATCCCCTTCGAAATAATTAGAATAAACACTGTTCATCTCTGCAAACAAAGACATATCGGCTAAGAAAACCGTCGTTTTCACAATATGGGCAGTAGTCAAGTCGGCAGCTGCCAACACATTTTTTATATTTTCAAATACCTGAGCAGTCTGTTCGGTCACTCCCCCTGGAACAAATTCACCTGTAGCCGGATCAACAGGAAGCTGACCTGAAAGAAAAACCACACCATTTGCTTCAACAGCTTGGCTATAAGGGCCTATAGCCGCCGGAGCCTTTTCTGTAAAAATTACCTTTTTCATCTTCTTCTTTAATTTATAATTAAACAAAATCAATATTATTGTGCTAAATTAATATTTTTCCCGCTATTTCATACAGAGTATACCAAACTATCTGATCTGCTTTTACATTCATTTAACATCAGGCTTTCTTTAATAAGGAGGATGACTTTTGGCATCATTTTTTATTAAATTCATCAAATTCGGCCAAAAAAATCTTCAGCAATAGCTTTAGAATTAAAAAAAAATATCTACTTTTGCCCTCGGTAAATAGGTCAGCCCACACAAAAGGCATCCATTTACATCCTGATAACGTTCAAAACAAAACCAGTCCCATAACCATTAATCATGAATACATTCATCATTGACATATTCTCTGATTATGCCATTTAATTATTATATAAAAAGAATTATATCACTAATAACTATACTCTATGTATAACATTATTCAATTAAACGACAAAGACTTGTCGGAATTACAATCTATAGCCAAAGAGTTGGGTATCAAAAAGACTGAATCTTTTAAAAAAGAAGATCTAGTTTACAAAATTCTAGACGAGCAAGCTATAGCTGGAGCAACTAAAAAGGTTGCTGCAGAAAAAGCCAACGAAAGTCAACCTCGCAAAAGATCACGTATCAACAAAAAAGAAGGTGATAAGGTCTACACTGCCACAAAGGACAAAGCACAAAAATTAGAAGCCAACACCCCACAACCTGCCGCAGTGGCGGAAGTAGTGAAAGAAAGTGAAGCCACAACAGTACCGGCACAGACAGAGGCAGTTACCGAAAAGAGTACAGAAGAAAAAGCACCCAAAAAAAGAGGACGAAAACCGGGAAGTAAGAAAAATGCTATCAAGACAGAAGAGAAACAATCTGAAACAAGCATTAAAGAAGCCGTAAAAGAGGAAGAAGTAAAAGTCGAAACTAAACAAACAGTCAAGGCCACATCTAAAAAAGCTCCAAAAGAAGAAACATCTACCAGTACCAAAGAAAAAAAAGCAACCATACTTGAGCTTGACTTCAGCAATAGTACAGACGATTTTATCCCTATCGAGGATCTTCCGTCAGAAAAGACAGAGCTTCCAACCGAATTATTCGGTAAGTTTGAAGCAACCAAAGTAGAAGTACCAATACAACCGACACCCAAACACCAACAACGCCAACAACGCGACTCCAAAAACAACACGCGCAACAACAATCATAATAACACCCGTCCGACAAACAATAACCTAAGTGCAGAAGAAGAAGCCCTTGTCAACACTCCACAACAACCGGAGCGCAAGCAAATGGAAAAGCCTTATGAGTTTGAAGGCATACTAAGCGGCACAGGAGTACTGGAAATCATGCCCGACGGCTATGGATTCCTTCGTTCGTCCGATTACAATTACCTGTCTTCACCCGATGACATCTATGTGTCACAGTCACAAATCAAGCTATTCGGCTTAAAGACCGGCGATGTAGTAGAAGGCTCCATCCGTCCCCCGAAAGAAGGCGAAAAATACTTCCCACTGGTTAAAGTAGAAAAGATCAACGGACTGGATCCTGAACTAGTACGTGACCGTGTTCCCTTCGACCATTTGACTCCTCTGTTTCCGGATGAGAAATTCAAACTTTGCAAGGGTGGTTACAGTGATAATCTTTCTGCACGCGTAGTAGATATGTTTTCACCTATCGGGAAAGGACAACGCGCATTGATTGTAGCACAACCCAAAACCGGTAAGACGATTTTAATGAAGGACATAGCCAACGCTATTGCCGCCAATCATCCGGAGACCTACATGATCATGTTACTCATCGACGAACGTCCTGAAGAAGTAACCGACATGGCACGTAGCGTAAACGCTGAAGTTATCGCCTCTACCTTTGATGAGCCTGCAGAACGCCACGTAAAAATCGCCGGCATCGTATTGGAAAAGGCTAAACGCATGGTAGAATGCGGACATGACGTCGTTATTTTCTTAGATTCCATCACCCGACTGGCACGTGCATACAATACCGTTTCACCCGCCTCGGGCAAAGTTTTATCCGGTGGCGTAGATGCAAATGCATTACACAAGCCTAAACGTTTCTTTGGCGCGGCCCGCAACATCGAAGGAGGAGGATCGCTGACAATTATCGCAACCGCACTGATCGACACCGGCTCAAAAATGGACGAAGTAATCTTCGAAGAATTCAAGGGTACAGGTAATATGGAACTTCAGTTGGATCGCAACTTAAGCAACAAACGTATCTTCCCTGCGGTAAACATTGTAGCATCAAGCACCCGACGCGATGACTTGTTACTGGACAAGACTACTTTGGACCGCATGTGGATCCTACGCAAGTATCTGGCCGATATGAATCCTATTGAGGCCATGGACTTTGTAAAGGGTCGATTGGAAAACACCAAAGACAATGAAGAATTCTTGATGAGCATGAATTCATAAAGAGGTTCTCCTTATGATCTTAAAACAGTGCAAAATAGCGCACTAAAATAAAAAGGCGATCAAGGATTTACCGACAATCATAGCAAAGCACCCTATCCTGAAATTCTGTTTTGAATATGGAATAGGGTGCTTTTATTGTATATCCTGTCGCCATGCTCAGCCTTAAACGACCGTATACGTATACCTAAACCTTTTCGGGTCAGCGGATATTTCCGGTTGATAATATTACGTCAGTCCGATATAATCATAGGAACATCGCAACCGATAGCATCTGTATTCCCCGTCTTTTTACTTTTTGGCCAAGAGCCTTCGCCTGTCGAAACCGACGCATTACCATCATCTTTCGGCCCGGCATTGTCCGAATCCAACATTTCTTGCATGGTTGCCCCTTCACACAGGATACAGCATTGATGTGATTCCACTTTTCCTTTCATCCTTTCATTATCTGCCAAGACGCCCTGCCGATGGGGATTCCGAGGGTGAGAGGACACTCCGCCGGGTCCTTTCATTCTCCTTTCAGCCCCCTTTCATCCTCCCTTCATCGGCACACAAAGGCAGTATGGTGTGAAACCGCCGAAGGCAGGTGTGAAAGGACTCACACCGGTGGCTGAAAGGGGCGTGAGGGGATGTACTGTCATTTTTAACCGGTTGATTGATAGATGGTTTTGCCCAAAATGAAAGGATGAAGGGAGAAGGGGGAGAAGCAATCTGATGAGGGGATGGTGTGCTCTGCACGTACGTACGTGTAGGCCTATACATACGT
>CAMWGU010000065.1 GCA_947173895.1 uncultured Bacteroides sp.
GTCGAAAGACAGCAGATTTACAGTCTGCCCCATTTGGCCACTCTGGTATTTGCCCGTTTGCTTTCAAGATTCTATCTCAATTCTCTTATTGAGTAGGTTTGTTTCTCAATTGCGATGCAAAGGTACGGCTTTTTTTTGAATATGCAAATTATTCACAGACTTTTTTTAAAAAAAAGCGTTTTTTTTGGTTGGAGCCGTGAAAAAAGCCTCTGTATTGTGGGGTGATAAAACACGTACGTACGTGTGGGCTTACACATACGTACGTGTAGGTCTACACATACGGTCGCGAAGGGCCACACGTACGTACGTGTAAAAAGCCCTGTTTGTAGATAGGAAACTGCCTCTTTGTGTCCACCGTGCAAGCGAGTAGAAGAAGCGCGGTGCATAGATCGGTGTTCCCATAGTAAATCCATTGATACATAATGGATTTACTGCAATTTTTGCTTAAAGTCGAGCATTTTGATGGCAGTGATAGCACATTCATCTCCCTTATTTCCCAGTTTTCCTCCGGCCCGTTCCTCGGCTTGTTGCATGGTGTTGGTGGTAATCAGACCATAGATTACGGGAACATCACTCTCGGCGTTCAGTTGGGCGATACCTTGGGTAGTGCCGGCACATACATAGTCAAAGTGGGGAGTGTCTCCACGAACCACACAGCCTATAGCAATCACTGCATCCACTTTACCGCTTTTTATCATTTGTGCGGATCCGAAGGTCAATTCGAAGCTTCCAGGCACGGTTTGCACCAGAATGTTTTCATCTTTTGCGCCATGTTTCTTCAGGGTGTTTACGGCACCTTCCAGTAAGGGGCCGGTTATGTTGCTGTTCCATTCGGACACTACGATACCGAAGCGCATACCCTCGGCATTGGGTACTGAGTTGAAATCGTAATCAGATAAGTTATGATACGCTGTTGCCATTGTTCTTTTGTTTTTTATGGGTTTATAAAAGAAAAAGGTCATCTGTATGTGCAGACAACCCTTTATATTAATTAAGGTGTATTCCTTCTTTGTTTACTTGATAGATGCGCGTTCGATGTATTTATCGATATCCATGGATTGGTATGAGTTGAAGTATTTTTCCTTCACTAGTGTGTAGGCTTTTACTGCTTCGCTGTTCTTGCCCTGTTTCTCGAACAACTGTCCAGCCTGAATCAGATAAATAGGGCTCAAAGCCTGGCTATCTGCCTTATCTGCCGCTTTCAGCAATGTGCCTGCCGCTTTGTCCAACTGGCCCATTTCTGCATAACAGTTACCGATAGTTCCCAAAATGGCAGGGCTTACCAATTGATCTTTTGCATTGAATTTATCCAAATACTTCACAGCTTCTTCGTATTTACCCAATTGGGCGTAGCAGATACCGGCGTATGCATTTGCCAAGTTTCCAGCAGCTGTTCCGCTGAATTCATCGGCCACTTTCAAAAAGCCTTTATATCCGATGCTATCGCCGTTCAGTGCGGTTTCAAAGTTATCGGATCCGAAGTATTGTTCTCCTTTAAATAAAGCTTCCGATGCTTTCACTTCGTTGGGCTCGGAGATAAAATGCTTGTATCCCATGAAACCTGCAATAACGATGACTACTGCTGCAATCGTTCCAAAAATTTTTCCTTTGTTCTTAATAAGGAATGCTTCCGATGTACTCAGTGCTTCTTCCATATCCAATGGATCTTGAGTGTGTTTTTGTTCTGCCATTTTTATCTTAACTTTTTTATTATTTTCTAAATAGACTTTTTCGGTCAGCAAAAGTAGTTCATTTCTATGTATTAATGAAATTTACAGGCATATTTTTTTAGTTTTTCCCGTTTTTATCTCTAATTTTGCATCCTCAATTAAACAGAAATTCTATGATACTGAAACGCATCTCAATATTGAATTATAAAAACCTGGAGCAGGCCGAACTGGAATTTTCGCCGAAAATGAACTGTATTATCGGGCAGAATGGCATGGGGAAGACAAATCTGCTGGATGCGGTTTATTATCTGTCGTTTTGCAAGAGTGCTACCAACCCCATTGATTCGCAGAACATTCGTCATGAGGGCGATTTTTTTGTGATTCAAGGTTTCTACGAAACAAATCAAGGAGATCAGGAAGAAGTATATTGCGGCTTGAAGCGCCGCCAAAAGAAGCAGTTCAAACGGAATAAAAAGGAATATGGCCGTTTGTCGGATCATATCGGTTTTATTCCGCTCGTCATGGTCTCTCCGTCCGATGCCGAGTTGATTGCGGGAGGTAGCGATGAGCGCCGTCGATTTATGGATGTGGTGATATCGCAATATGATAAGGAATATTTGGATGCGCTGATACGTTATAATAAAGCCTTGACACAGCGCAACGTCTTGCTGAAGTCGGAACAAAACACCGATGATGAATTGATGCTGGTTTGGGAGGAAGTGATGGCAACTACAGGCGCGGTTGTGTTTAAAAAGCGTAGTGAGTTTATAGCCAAGTTTATTCCTACTTTTCAGTCTTTCTATGCTTATATCTCGCAGGATAAAGAGAAAGTGAATCTGGCGTATGAATCGCATGCAGCACGGGGTGAACTATTGGAACAGATAAAGGAAAGCCGCCAACGAGACCGTATCATGGGATATTCATTGAAGGGAATCCATAAAGACGATCTGGTGATGCAATTAGGTGATTTCCCTATCAAAAGAGAAGGTTCGCAAGGACAGAACAAGACTTATCTGATAGCTTTGAAGTTGGCTCAGTTTGATTTCCTGAAGAAGACAGGAAGCCATACCACTCCTTTGTTGCTGCTGGATGATATTTTTGACAAGCTGGACGCTTCGCGTGTGGAGCAGATTGTCAAGCTTGTGGCGGGAGACAGCTTCGGACAGATTTTTATTACGGATACCAATAGGGAGCATCTAGATAAAATATTGAAAAAGATAGAAAGAGAATATAAAGTCTTTGCTGTAGAGGACGGGTGTGTGACCGAAAGAAAGGAAGTGGCTGAATGAGGCGGAACGAAGCAGAACAGATAGGAGAGATGATCCGGAAGTTCTTCCGGCAGAATGCACTGGAGGCTCCACTGAACGAATACCGCCTGATACAGGCATGGAAAGATGTGGTAGGTCCTGCCATTGCCGGCTATACGGATAACTTATATATTAAGAATCAAATACTTTATGTGCACCTCACATCGTCAGTGCTCCGTCAGGAATTGATGATGGGGCGCGACTTGCTGGTGAGGAATTTGAACAAACAGGTGGGGGCACAGGTAATTGTCAATATTATTTTTCGCTAAGGCAGTCATTGTTTTATGCTTTGCACAGAATGTTTCCATCTTCAGTCCATACTTCATCCATCACCCGATCGAAAGATTCGGCCGGTATTTTTTCGCTAACTTGGAAACCGAAGCATATACCTATATTATAGGAAACGAGCGATGGCAGTAATCTGTCGTAATATCCTTTCCCCCTTCCCAGCCGATTGCCTTGGGCATCGAAAGAGACTCCCGGTATGACAGCCAGTTCGATGTCCTTATATGCAGTGAATGTTTCGCCTTCCGGTTCTTCAATGTGATAAGCCTTGCTGGTTTTCAGACAATTCTTTCCAGTGTATATACGGAGTTCTAGCATATTGCTATCGCCCTTTACCACCGGCAGAAGGATTCGCTTCTGCCGATGCCATTTTTCTACGAAATCATGCGTCTGCACTTCGTCGCTTAGTGAATAGTAGAGCAGGACGGTGCGGGCCGCTATAAATCGGGGGTGTTGTTCTAACTTTTCAAGCAATGCAGCAGATTTCGTTATTAATTCGGTGGTGCTGTGATGCTTTTTTTCTTGTGCTATCTGCTTTCGCAGTTGTTTTTTCTGTTCTTTCATTGCCGGATTCCGTTTCTATAGGTTGTTCAGGTGCTTTAGGGAATGACTCTCCTTTTTCTAATACTTCCAGCGCCTTGAGGACCGTCTTGTCGCTTTTGTTCAAGTATTTTATGTAGTCTTCTATGCTCAACATGTTGTAAATGATGTTTCCATACAGGTAGGTCTCAAATAGCTTTTGCGACTTGTACATCAGTATATTGCGCCGTTTCAGTCCTTTGCTTTCTGCAAAGCGGGCGAACTGTTCCAGTAAGTTTTGTCCTTTTAGGTAGTGTAGCAGACTTTCCTCCGCTTCATACTTTTGCAGTTCTGTCCGGTGGTTGTCTGTATAGTGGAAAGCAAATTGTGTGATCAGTCCTCGGGTTGCCGCCATGCGGTAATAAGAGGTCATGCCGGTGGTGTCCTGTGGCACAAAGATGTCGGGCATGATACCACCTCCGCCGTAAACCGGGCGTCCTAAAGAGGTTTTGAAAATCTGACTTTCGTCTTGTCTGATGCTATCCTGTGAGAAGAATTCGCCGTGTTCGTAGCGGGTTACGATATCCATCTCATAGTTTGCGTCATTGCCTTTCGCATAGGGCTTTTGTATGCATCGTCCTGACGGGGTGTAATAGCGGGCGATAGTCAGGCGGATGGCTGAACCATCGCTAAAGTCGATAGGT
Source organism: uncultured Bacteroides sp. (assembly GCA_947173895.1). Classification (GTDB taxonomy): domain Bacteria; phylum Bacteroidota; class Bacteroidia; order Bacteroidales; family Bacteroidaceae; genus Phocaeicola. The sequence continues at coordinate 4,486 of CAMWGU010000065.1, forward strand.
TGCTGCACCAGTCCCTTGCCAAAAGAACGGCGGCCGATGATTGTGCCCCGATCGTTGTCTTGAATGGCTCCGGCAAAGATTTCGCTGGCTGAGGCCGACCCCTCATCCATCAGTACGACGACGGGCATCTCTTGGTTGCTTCCAGTTCCGTTCGAAGTATAGTTTTCGCGCGGTGATTTGCGTCCCTGCGTGTATACGATAAGCCGGTTCTTGGGCAGGAACTCGTTTACCATCTGGATGGCGGCTCCCATGTATCCGCCAGTGTTTCCACGCAGGTCGATGATAACTCCTTCACAGTTTGATTGATTCAGTCTAGCCAGTGAAATCAGCAGTTCTGGATATGTGGTTTCGCCAAACTTGTTCACTTTAATATAGCCAACCTTATCGTTCAGCATATAGGCTGCATCGATACTTTTTACCGGAATATCACCACGGATGATGGTGAAATATAGTGTTTCTTTCTCGCCTGGACGGAATACTCCCAGTTTCACTTCGCTACCTTTCGGGCCTTTCAGTCGTTTCATAGATTCGTAGTTGGTGACTATCTTGCCTACGAAGGCGCTATCGTCTACTTCGATGATGCGGTCTCCCGCCATTAGACCCACTTTTTCGGAAGGTCCGCCTTGGATGACATTATTCACATGGATGGTGTCTTGCTGGATGGTAAACTGGATGCCGATTCCACTAAAGCTTCCTTTCAAGTCGGAATTGACTGCCTCCAGGTCTTGGGCCGGAATGTAAGAAGAGTGGGGATCCAGTTCGCCCAGAATTTGTGGCATGGCGTCTTCTACCAGTTCGCTCATGTTTACCGTATCTACATATTGGTCATTAATGATACGCAATAAGGCGTTTAGTTTGTTCGAGGAAGTGTTGATGATACCTAGTTTGTTGCCAGAGAAATGATTGGCATAGAAAGTTCCAATCAGTATTCCGGCCACAATGCTTGCTGCCACGATGACCGGCATAAAGCGGGATGTTCGATTCTTGCTCATATCTTATAGTTTGCTATTATTCGTTGATGTTGATGTAAATTACTTCAATATTGGCTCGTTTCAGCAGTTCCAGTCCGTCTTCCAACCGGTATTTCTCCGAGTAGACTACCCGTTTGATGCCAGCTTGGATGATCAGTTTGGCACACTCAATACAAGGAGAGGCGGTGACATACATAGTTGCTCCGTTGCTGCTGTTGTTGCTCTGTGCTATTTTGGTGATGGCGTTTGCTTCGGCGTGCAACACATAGGGCTTGGTTACTCCTTCGTTGTCTTCGCATACGTTCTCAAATCCGGCGGGTGTTCCGTTATATCCGTCGGAAATGATCATTTTGTCCTTTACTATCAGTGCGCCTACCTTGCGGCGTTCGCAGTAGGAATTCTCCGCCCAAATATTGGCCATACGGATGTATCGTTTGTCAAGTTTTAGTTGCTTCTCTTCTTTCGTTTCCATATTTATCAGTCTTATGGTTTATGACTTAGTTGGACATACGTTCTTTTATCATCGGGGGCCAACAGCAGGACGTTGCTGTCGCCTTGATAGAATACGGCATTATTCAGTGCGTTGATAAATTCATTGTTGTAATTAGTCGAAGACGGAGTCTGCGTGAAGCGTATGTTTACTGTCCGTTCGTTTCCATCGGCTTCCCATTTGCCTCCGATGAAGCCGTTTTGGATGTTACCTTCGAACGTTCCGTCCGCTTTGAATGTGATGCTGAAATTCTGGATTACCTCCAATGCTTTTCTTCCTTCAGTTGCGATGTCTTTGTCTTTGTTGTGCGCCATCGTATTGTACTTGGGTTCGCCGTTCCGTTTGTTCCAGTTGGCTTTGCTGTAAAAGTCCACTACATACCATGTACCGCTCGCAAAGATTTCCTCGATGTCGTCATCATTTTCGCAACTCCATAAAAGAGGAAGTGCCATCAGCATATAAAGAATAAACTTTAGTCTCATATATATTATTGTCTTTTTAGTTGCTTATTCCGTTTCTTTTCAATAGGGCGCCGATGCTGGGTTCTTGTCCCCTGAAACGCTTGTATAGCACCATCGGATGTTCCGTTCCTCCCTTTGACAGGATGTTTTTGCGGAAGGAGGCGGCCACTTCTTGATTGAAAATTCCTTTTTCCTTGAACAGGGAGAAAGCGTCTGCATCCAGCACTTCCGCCCATTTGTAACTATAGTATCCGGCTGAATATCCTCCAGCCATGATGTGTGCAAATTGTACGGACATACAAGTTTCTTCTACAGCAGGTAGCAGTTGGGCCTTTCTCCATGCTTCTTTTTCGTAGGTGCGGACGTCATTGTCAAAGGTTTCCCGACGGGTATACCAAGCCATGTCCAGCAGACCGAAGCTAACTTGGCGCAGGCAAGCGTAAGCCACATTGAAATTAGACGCATCCACAATTTTCTGAACTAGTTCGGCAGGAATTGGTTCTCCGGTCTGATAATGCTGTGCAAACGTATTGAGGAACTCTTTCTCGGTGGCGAAATTTTCCATGATTTGCGATGGGAGTTCCACAAAGTCCCAATATACGCTGGTGCCGCTCATGCTGGCATAGGTGGTTCGTGCGAACATGCCGTGCAGGGCGTGTCCGAATTCGTGCAGGAACGTGTTGACCTCTTGGAAAGTCAGCAGGGCAGGCTTTCCGACCGATGGTTTGCTGAAATTCATAGTGACAGATACATGAGGGCGGCTGTCAATGCCTTTTTCCATCCATTGCTCCTTGTAGCTGGTCATCCATGCACCCGGACGTTTTCCGGGACGAGGATGAAAGTCGGTATAGAGTACGGCTAGAAAACTATTGTCGCGGTCGAATACTTCATAAGCTTTCACATCAGGATGGTATACCGGAATTTCTTTATTTTCTTTGAATGTGATTCCATATAGCCGGGTGGCCAGCCCGAACACGCTTTTTTCCACTCGACTTAGTTCGAAGTACGGTCGCAGTTCTTCTTCGTTCAGGTTGAATTTCCTGTTCTTTAATTTTTCAGAATAATAGGCCCAGTCCCATGGCATCAGTTCGAAGTTCTTGTCTTCCAGTTCGCGAGCCATCGCTTTCACTTCCTCTATCTCTTTGTGTGCGGTGGAGGTATAGGCGTCTAGCAACTGGTCTAATAACCGATATACGGCACTACTTGTTTCAGCCATGCGTTTTTGCAACTTGTATTCGGCGTAGGTAGAGAAGCCCAACAGGTGTGCCAGTTCCATGCGGATGTTGACCAGTTTCTTAACGATGTTTATGTTGTTGTATTCATTGTCGTGGGTGCATTGGGTGTTATATGCCATGTACACCTGTCGGCGTAGTTGTCGGTCATCGCAATATTTCATGAAAGGGACGAAACTGGGAGCATCCAGCGTGACGGTATAGCCTTCTTTTCCTTTTTCTTTCGCTGTCTGTGCATAGTTTTCTATTGCGCTTTCAGGAAGTCCTTTCAGTTGTTCTGCTGTCAGTGTCAGTTCATAGCGGTTGGTTTCCTTCAGTAAGTTTTGCGAGAAGCGTAAAGTCAGCATATTCAGTTCCGTATTCAGTCGGCGGAATGTTTCCTTATCCTCACCTTCTAGGTTGGCGCCGTTTCTTACAAAGCCGTCATAGGTGTTTTGTAGTAATCGTGCGTCCTCGCCTTCCAGTTTTAAGCTGTCTTTCTGTTCGTAGACTGCTTTTATGCGTGCAAATAGTTTTTCGTTCAGGCTGATGTTGTTGCTGTGTTCGGTTAGCAAAGGTGTTATTTTTTCCGCCAATTCCTGCATCTCATCACTGGTTTCGGCACTCATCAGGTTGCTAAATACAGTAGTCACGCGATCTAGCAGTGCGCCTGATTTTTCTAGTGCGACAATAGTGTTTTGAAAAGTAGGTGCTTCCGGATTATCTACTATCGTGTCTATCTCTTCGTTCTGTTTTCTCATTCCTATCATCATGGCGGGCTCGTAATGTACTGTCTGTATCAGGTGGAACGGAGCCGTGTCATGAAGGGTATTATAGGGTTCTAAAAAAGGATTCTTATTTTCACTCATATCACTATTTCATTTGATTTACAAAATTGCTAAAAAAAGGTGACAATGTCCTCATTCTGCTAACTTATTTAACAAAGAATATCAAATGAATAGATTGGGAAGAGGAATGTTTGGCCATACGTGCTGGTTTTGTTCAGATGATTTTTTCTATCAGTTTTTCCAGTGCGGGGATATGGATTTCCTTTCGACTGAGTTGTACTAGCCCTTGTTCTTGTAGTTTGTTTAGTGTTTTGGATACATTGATTCGTGTTTCGTCTATCAACTCGGCCAGATCCTCCATTTTGATTTTTAGTGTTTTTTCTCCTTCTGGTTTTATAGAACGCGATATTAGGAAGTTGTCTATCTTGTCTTTGGTTTCGCCTGTGTGGTTAGTCCATAATTTGTCATGTGCCACTTGTACCCGGTTGCTCAGGATATTCAGATAGTTGAGACGGAAAATATCATATTTGCTTAGTTCGTTCAAGACGAAGCACTTGTCTATGCTTACTACGTGGATATTGGTGTGTGCTTTGTAGGTAGCGGTGTATTGGGTTTGCATGCCGAACAATGAGTATGGTTCTATGACGGTTGGGCTTCCGAATGTTTCTATCAGTGAATATGAGTGTTGTTTGTCAGTTGTTTGTGATGTGATTTCGCCTTTCAGCAAGAAAAAGAGTTGTGTGCAGGGCGATCCTTGTTCTGCCAGGATCGTGTTGGCGTTGCATTTGTGGAAATGCAGCTTAACCTTGCCTATGATATCTGTGAAGTCGTTTTTGCACAATCCCTGAAACAGAGGCAATTGCAAGAGGGTGTCATACATCGTTGTTTCCATGCGTTCTGATATTGTCAAGTTATAGTCTATATATACAAAGATAGCGATAAAAGCTTATTTAACATGGTTGGTAGGGAGGGCTTTTATATTTTTTATTGTTTCTTACCGTCTCCTAATGTTTGAAAGCAGAAAATTTGCGGACTGCATAAAAAATACATATATTTGCATCCAAAAAAGGAGGTATTTATGTTTGGGACATTCAATGTTCAGGAGTTTTTAAGTGCGTTTATCGTTCTTTTTGCTGTAATTGATATAATCGGATCCATTCCTATTATATTAGATCTTAAACAGAAGGGACGAAGTGTGGACGCTAATAAGGCTACTGGCATTTCTTTTGCTTTGTTGATAGGTTTCTTTTATGCGGGCGATATGATGTTGAAATTATTTCAGGTGGATATCGCTTCGTTTGCTGTGGCAGGTGCTTTTGTCATTTTTCTGATGTCGCTGGAGATGATTTTGGATATTGAGATTTTTAAGAATCAAGGTCCTATAAAGGAAGCTACCTTGGTGCCACTGGTCTTTCCACTGTTGGCAGGAGCGGGTGCCTTTACCACATTACTTTCCTTGAGGTCGGAGTACGCTTCTATCAATATTGTGCTTGCGTTGGTGTTGAATATGATTTGGGTATATATGGTGCTGAGATTGACGGATCGTATCGAACGCTTTTTGGGCAAGGGGGGGATCTATGTCATTCGCAAATTTTTTGGAATCATTTTGTTAGCCATTTCAGCACGTTTGTTTACGGCTAATCTGACTCTGCTGATTGAGCAGTTCCAAATGGGGCAATAACTAATGTCTACTGCCTGGCTTTGTCGAGAAACGTGTGTTTTGCTTGGTTGGCCCTTTCAGATAATCCACAGTATTGACGTGATTCAACTTTTTCCTTCATCCTTTCATTAACTGCCGAAACGCCCTGTTGATAGGGGTTTCGGCTGTGAAAGGACACTCTGTCGGGCCCTTTTAGCCTTCTTTCATCCTCCCTTCATTGGCAAACAAAAGCAACATGGCTGAAAAACTGCTGAAGGCAGATGTGAAGGGACCTGGGCAGCGTGGCTGAAAGGAGGTTGAGGGGATATTCTGTCATTTTTAACCGATTGATAGATAGATGGTTTTGCTAAAAATGAAAGGGTGAAGGGAGAAGGGGAAGAAGCAACCTGATGAGGGAGAGGTATCCTCTGCACGTACGTACGTGTGAGCCTATACGTACGTATGTGTAGGTCTACACGTACGTATGTGCAAGCCCACACATACGTACGTGTTTTACGACAAGGCGGAATCCATTCTTCTCCGACGAGTCGTCTTACTTTTGTCCTACAATGAATTTTCGCATTCCTTCTGTAAAGTATGTCTCATAGGTGCCGTCCTCGCCCGAGCAGATGAAATAGGCATCCAAGTCGGGATGCTTTTGGCAGAAAGCTTTTGCCGAGTCTAATCCCATTACCATGAAAGCAGTGGCGTATGCGTCGGCGCTGGCGCAATCTTTGGCAATGACGGTCGACGAAAGTATGGTGTGTTGTATAGGGTATCCGGTGCGAGGGTCGATGGTGTGTGCATATTTTTTTCCTCCTTTGTAATAGAAGTTACGGTAATTGCCCGATGTGGCCATGCCCACGTTGCTGATGGCAAGAATGGTTTGTAATTCTTGGTTCAATGACAGGGAGTCATCTATGGGTTTGTTTATTCCGATGCGCCATTTATTCATTTGGGTATTTTTCCCTCTTACAACGACTTCACCACCTATATCTACCATATAGTTCTTTATTCCTTTTCGTTCTAGCAGACTTGCCACGGCATCTACTCCAAAGCCTTTGGCTATGGCACTACAGTCCAGCATGATACGAGGGTCTTTTTTGACTATTTTTCCGTTTTGCAGACTAATGTTTTGATAGCCCGTTATCCGGCGTAGGCTGTCCACGGTTAGCGAGTCCACCCCAGTAGATTTTTTGAATCCGAACCCCCAAGCGTTGACTAAAGGGGCTACGGTGATGTCGAAGGCTCCGTTTGTTTCGTTTGCTATTTTTTCGGCTAGCCGAAATACGTGTATAAAGAAACTGTCGGGTTCAATTTCCTCGTTATGGTTGATATGGGTGATGACGGAGTTCGGATTAAAGGGAGAGAGCGAGTTGTCTACTTTCTTCAATTCGATTTCTATTTCTTGTTTTAGAGATTCTTTAGATTGATAAGTGATTTTGTAGACGGTGCCGAATACAAACCCTTCGTCTGTATGGAAAGGTGCTTGTTTTTTTAGTATCACGACTGTACCTATAATCAGGATAATCAAAAACGGTAATTGCCATATCCGTTTATTCTTGTTTGTCATATTACATTGGTTTTAAGAGAGAAATAAATGTTCAATAAGTATTTTGGTTCCGATAAAGATTAATACCAGTCCTCCCCATACTTCCATGCGTAGGTTGAATTGCTTGCCGCAGAACACGCCGATCAGGCTTCCTGCCAGTGAGAAGATGAAGGAGGTGAATCCGATAATGGTAATGGGCGACAGGATGGATATGAAAGAATTCATTCCCACGAAAGCGAAAGAAATTCCGATGGCCAAAGCATCGATGCTAGTAGCTATGGCTAGTGTGATGATCACTTTTAGTCGTGTGGGGTCAAAGCGGTCAGTGTCTTCGTCAGCAAATCCTTCTTTGATCATGCGTCCTCCTAAGAAGGCAAGCAGGCCGAAGGCTATCCAGTGGTCGTAGCTTTCTATCAAGTGTCTGAAACGGGTGGCGGAAAACCATCCGATAACGGGCATGGCAGCTTGGAAAAGGCCGAAGAAAAAGGCTATTATGCCAAAGGTGCGCCAACAAATGCGACGCATGATGATTCCGCTTGTTATGGAAACAGTGAAGCAGTCCATGGCAAGACTGATGGCAAGTAGCCATATTTCGAAAGTGGTCATTTGTCAGAAAGGTAATTTATAAATTAAACTATAGGTAACCCCTAAGTTCGTTGAATTGTTTTTTCCGAATCCGGGGATATACCAAGGTTCGGTGTGTTTCGTCTGGGTGGTTTTCATGCGTACGCGATAGCGTAGAGACCATCCCATGTAAAAATCCTTGTATACATTTACTTTGATTCCGGCCAGTAACTCCGCCCAACTGACAGTAGTTTTTACTCCATCGTAGCTAAAAGGAATGTCAGGTTCTCCCCAGGTGGGGTCGTGCATGGTGGGTGCGTCCACATCGTATGAAAAGGAAGTCATGCCATAGCGGATACCTCCGTACAGAAATCCAGGCAGGTGAGGCTTTTTGAAGAAGAAATTATAGTTCATTCCTATACGGAAATAAGGGGCCGATGCTTTATAACGGATATTGGTTCCGTCGTCGGTGGTGTCAGTGGTTCCATATCCGATTTCGGCTACCGGTACATAGCGGTTTTTCAGGTTGACCTCTATGCCGATTTCTGTGCTAGTGATGTCACCTCCGAACACTTTGCTTCCTAGTCCGAAGATGTCCACTCCGATAGTGGTCCCTTGGTAGAGCGGTGTCTTTTCTTGTTCTTCCTTAGAAAACGTTTTCTTTGCTTGTGCTGCCAGGGAGGGACTATACAGCAACATACTACTCAGTAATGTCAGCAATATAATATATGTTGAAATTCCTTTTTTCTTCATTGTCGATATCCGGGTTTACTATTTCGATTGATCTCAGGTTCCAAGTGGTGTATTGAACGTCTTCTACATGATGGAACATCATCGTGCCGCACTCTATATTTTGCAGGTAGGGGATGTTCTGATGGGTGATGACGATGGTGTCGCGCATTCTTTCGGTGTAGTGCAGGACATAGGTGGTTTTCGATGTATAGCTTAGGGGCAGACTCATGCTGCTTTCAGCTTTGTTGAAAATCGTGTCATTTATCAACGAGTCTTTTACCAAAGTTTCTTTGATAGTTCCATCTTCTAGGGTGTCGCGCAACGTTACGTCGGTGGTGATAAATCCGGTGACGTTGAATCCTTGATTGAACTTCACGGTGTGGTGTGTCTGCTCGTCCAGAAAATCGAAACGGGCAAACGAGTTGGTAGTGAGCGGACAATCGCTTTCTCCGCATCCTGTAGCCAGTATGCTTGCGGCAATCAGGATCGTGGGCATCATGGCCGATAGTTTCTTCATTGTTAAAACTCTTTCTCTATTTTGTAATTGTTTCGTTCGGGTGCATTTCTCACGACTAGTTCTCCTATGAATCCTGCTAGAAACAGCTGAGTTCCTAAGACCATCAGTGTTAGTGCCAAGTAGAAGTAGGGAGAGTCCGTGATCAGTATGTAGGGCAATCCCTGCGAAAGCGAGTACAGTTTGTTCGCTCCAATAATGATGACGGCAATGAATCCTAAGATGAACATCATTGATCCCATAAAACCAAAAAAATGCATCGGCTTGATGCCAAATTTGGAGAGGAACCACAGAGTAATCAAATCTAGATAGCCGTTAAAGAATCGGTTGAGTCCGCCAAATTTGGTGCTTCCGAACTTCCGTGCTTGGTGGTGTACCACTTTTTCTGCTATTCGGTTGAAGCCTGCGTTTTTGGCTAAATAGGGTATGTAGCGGTGCATTTCGCCATACACTTCGATGTTTTTCACTACTTCTCGGCGATAGGCTTTCAGTCCGCAGTTGAAGTCATGCAGGTTTTTGATGCCGGACACGGCGCGTGCAGTGGCGTTGAACAGTTTGGTGGGGATAGTTTTCGACAATGGGTCGTAGCGTTTCTGTTTGTAGCCCGACACCAAATCGTATCCGTCTTCCATAATCATTCTGTATAATTCCGGGATTTCATCGGGGCTGTCCTGTAGGTCAGCGTCCATGGTAATCACTACATTGCCTTTTGCTTTTTCGAATCCGCAATACAATGCGGGCGATTTGCCATAGTTTCGTCGGAATTTTATTCCTTTTACATGTTCCGATTCCTCGCGTAGTGTTTCAATTACCTGCCAAGAATGGTCAGTGCTTCCATCGTTTACAAAAATCACTTCATAACTGAAGTGATGTGCGCTCATTACGCGTTGAATCCATGCAAAGAGTTCTGGCAAAGATTCCTCTTCGTTATACAGGGGAATAACTATAGATATATCCATTTTTATTGTATTTTCTTTTTACGCATCACGACCAATGCTGTGGGGATGGCCATTAGCATTCCGTAAAACATGTTTTGTGATATTAGTTGAAATGTTATTTCCAGTGGGGTGAGTGCCGCTAGTAAGTCTATTGCTTCTTCCAGTTGTTCCAACGGGGCAGCCAGTCCAACTTCTGTAGTATTCTTGAGTTGTTCCAGCAAGGAACGATAGATGTGGAACACAAATCCGTCGTCGATATATCGAAAATAGATATAGTGTGTTACTGCCACGAGTATTGAGGCGAACATATACATGAAAGTAGTGAACAAAAAGGCGCGTGTGAAAGCAATGCTTCCATCACAATAGCGTTCTCTGAAGTTCTTGGCGAATAGGTAACCCAAGATGGGGACGCCTAATGTGAGTATTATAAAAAGCAATTGTAGGAAAGGTATTCTCAATCCTAGAGGGAAGAGCATGAATTTGAAGGTCCATAAAAGACCCATGCCCGTACCATAGCGCATGGCGCATTCCTGCAAAATAGGTTTGTAATTTGTCATTCTTTTGATTAATAAGCGTACAAAAATACTTCTTTTACGGGAATCCGCCTTATGATTAGGGGTGAAAAATGTATTTTTTCTGCTAAAATCAAAAAAAAGTGTGCCTAGGTATTGCTGATTAAAAAATAATGTCTACCTTTGCACTCGCAAAACAAAAACGGGTAAGTCCTATACGGCCAGCTCCTGATGAATCCTCCAGGGCTTGATCGCAGCAAAGGTAGTTGGTTGTAGCGGCGCGATATAGTAAGCTTGCCCACCCGCCTCTTTAGCTCAGTTGGCCAGAGCACGTGATTTGTAATCTCGGGGTCGTTGGTTCGAATCCGACAAGAGGCTCGAAAAAGCGAGAAGAACGAAGAAATATTCATTCTTTTCGCTTTTCTGTTTTTATACTGAAGTTTGTTTTGGATTTATCGAAACAACTATATATTTTTTAAGAATGCTTTTTTATGATAGAGTCACAGATTGCGGCAAGGGCATTGCCATCCGGATACCGTGAAACGGTAAAGATCCTTTTGAAAGAAATGTATGGATACGAAGAGTTTCGTAACTTGGAAGTATATGATGACCTATTCAAAGGCAAGGAGAAGTTGCAGTTGTCTCAGGGCCAGCTGATTGAGGAGGTGATTGTGGAGGCCGAAAAAGGAATTGGGGATGGTGCAGACATACGTAATCTGCTGTTGACGGCTCCTACTGGTGCCGGAAAATCGTTATTGTTTCAGCTTCCTGGCATTTATCTAGGTAATGAATATAAACTTCTCACTTTAGTGATTTCTCCACTGAAGGCATTGATAGTGGATCAAGTAGAGGCGTTACAGAAATTGGGCTATAGTCGTGTGGCATACGCTTCGTCCGATCTTTCACCCGAGCAGAAAAACGAGGTGTATCGGCAGGTACGTGAAGGGGAAGTGGATCTTTTCTATCTGTCTCCGGAGTTGTTGCTGGCTTATGAAATAAGTTATTTTATTGGTGAACGTCGTATTGGCCTGGTAGTGGTAGACGAGGCTCATACAGTGACTACTTGGGGTAAGGAGTTTCGCGTGGACTATTGGTTTTTGGGTCGTCATCTGGAGGCATTGAAAACTTCGCTGGGATATCAGTTTCCTGTTTTTGCATTGACGGCTACTGCGGTATGGAATCCTGAAGGCGGAAATGATATGATATTCGACACCATCCGTTCGTTGCATTTAGCTCCATGCGCTTTATATGTGGGTACGGTAAAACGTGAGAATATTGGTTTCGATATAGCTCCCATTATTATAGAAGAAGGTGAGACATACGACAAGGCCAAACAGCGTGTGGTAAGTATGCGTATGGAAGATTTTTTGCAGAGCCATAAAACAATTGTCTATTATCCTTTTGCCGGTGGTATCGATATGAAACTGAAGACGTGGGTTCATCCTTCTAACTGGCATTGGGTGGCTTCGTATTATGGCAAGAAGGAAAAGGAACAGAAAGCCGAGATCATACAGAGTTTTAAAGAGGGAGAAAAGAAGATTATCGTTGCTACCAAGGCTTTTGGCATGGGGGTGGATATTAGTGATATTGATCGTGTGTATCATGTAGCTCCTTCCAGTACGTTTGTCGATTATATTCAGGAGATAGGCCGTGCGGCCCGTGACAAGGGGATTTCCGGGGTGGCTGCTACAGACTTTCATGAACGCGATTTTTATTATATGAAGCGTCTGCATACTGCCGGAGCTGTCTCGCAAGAGCAGTTGCGGATGATTCTGAGGAAAGTTTGGGAGATTTATCAGATGAAAGGATGCAATCGCGAAATGCAAATCTCTTTGTCTGATTTTGAGTTTGCAGTGAAACTGCCTCGTAAGAAGAATAAGCTGGAATATGAATCAGATTTGGAACAGGTGGTCAAAACGACTTTATTGTGGATTGAGGAAGATTTGGCGACTCGTTATGGAGGAACTCCTATCGAAATCCAGTCGCAGACGCTGTTTGCTGATGGCTATGTGCAAGAAAAAACCGGCGATGTGGCTTTTTGTACCAAGTATAAGCAATATATGGTTCCGGTAAAAGATGCTGAAGGAGTTTATAAAGTGACCTTCGAATCGCTGTGGGAAAATTGTTTTTCAGAGATGGGGTATCGTGAGTTCAAACGCGATTTGTACAATGGCAACTTGTTCGAGGGAGTCCGTGCAGTAGCAGTAGGTAGGCACGATGTGTTGCTCAAGGAAAGTGCTGACGATATTTGTGCCAAGCTGGCAAGTCTATTGAAAAGTCTGAGGGATTTGTTAACAGTAAGCTTGTATGGCAATAAGGGCAAGTTCGAAGAAGACGATTTGCGCTCTATCTTTGCGGCTTACGATATGGATGTTCCTTCTGCCAAGCGTTTTATCACTTCGTTGCTTGAGTCGCGAGTGGAAGAGGGGCGAAGCGTGAGCTATATCACTAGTGCTAAGAAAAAGGATGAGGACAAGCTGGTGTTTACTGTAACTCGTGGTTTTGATTTGTTGCTTTCGCGCTATCAGAAGTTGTGCTCTCAGCGCATCATAGGGCAGAAAGGTGATCGATTGTTGTTCTATGTTACTCCGTTTTCTGATCTTAATATGTTGCTTAATTTGCTTTCCATGCTGAATGTGGTGGACTTTATCGTAGAGGGAGGTGTGCCATCCGTGTTGGTGCGTATCAATGATGTCGGTGTGCTGGAACAGGAGGCCGTATCGGGCATTTATCAGAATCAGGTGTTAGAAAACAATGAGAATATTTTCCAGGAACAGATGGAGTTGTTCCGATTGTTTTTCGGCAATACGAAGTTGGACGATGGTCAGCGCTGGGAATTTATTGAGGATTATTTTACGGGGATGAGTTTGGAAGGCTTGAAAGAGAAGTACTCTTGAAAAAAGTAATTCCGGTGTTTTTTTTTAAAATCTATCTCAAGCGGTGGATTATTTGATTCTTTCAATGTAATTATATAACTTTGCTATCTCAAATCTAATCTATTCCTAAATATATAATATTGGGGCAAGCAGAAAGCATGGAAAGTACGGACAGACTATTGATAGAACGGTTAAAGCGTGGTGATGAGCAGTCGTATAAGTTTTTATATGACCAATATTATGTCTTTTTATGTTACATTGCCGAGAGTTATGTGAAAGACCATTTTATGGCGGAAACGATTGTGGGAGATACTATTTTTCATTTATGGGAGGTACGTGAAACGCTGGAAATTTCTATTTCTCTTCGTGCTTACCTGATAACGTCTGTGCGTAATCGTTGTATTAACTGTTTGACCTCTGAACGCGACGGACATGAAGTCCGATTGTCTGATTTACTTTTTGAGAATATCTCCGGAAAGATGGGGTCGGAGCAAACTCCATTGAAAAGGTTGTTGGATGCGGAATTGGAAAACGAAATTAAAAAGATTATAGAGGAATTGCCAAAAGAATGTAGAAATGTTTTTAAGAAGAGCCGTTTAGAGGAAAAGAAGTATGCAGAAATAGCGCATGAATTGGGTATATCAATTAATACAGTGAAGTATCACATGAAAAGTGCTTTATCGACTTTACAGGGTAAATTGGAGAAATATTTGCTTTTACTATTGTTGCTTTTCTCTAAAATATAGTAAAAAATGGTTTTTATACTACCCTATATGAGACAAATATTGTCTTTGATATAAGTTTAAGGTATAAGGATAAAAAGAAGAAAAGAGCGTTATGGATAAATTAATATCTGCTTATTTGATAGGAGGACTGGACGATGATTCGTTACAGGAACTGAAGCAATGGATCATGGCCTCGTCTGAAAATGAAAGGTATTTCATACAACGGCAGGAAGCATGGTTTGCAGCTTTAAGTACGCGGAAAAATACTTTATATGATAAGGACAAGGCGTTTGAATTGTTTAAATCAAGGGTGTCTGCCGATAAGGTTCGGAAAACTTTGGAGGAAGAAAAAGTTGTTTCCCATTGGCAGAAGAAACTGTTTTCGGTCTTCCGCTATGCTGCTGCTGTCGTTGTTTTGTGTGTGGTGGCTACATTTTTCTATTGGAAAGGGGAAGAAAAAATGAAAGGTCATTTTGCCGATATTGTGGTAGAGGCTCCTATGGGATCCAGAACTAAACTTTATTTGCCTGACGGAACTTTGGTGTGGCTGAACGCAGGTAGCCGGCTGAGTTACTCGCAGGGATTTGGAGTAGAGGAGCGTTCTGTCAAGATGTTTGGTGAAGCTTATTTTGAGGTGATGCGCAATGAGGACTTACCTTTTTCTGTTTATACTAATGATTTGCGGGTAAGAGTTCTTGGAACTAAATTCAATTTCAGAGACTATCCGGAGGATAATGAAGTGATTGTTTCTTTGTTGGAGGGTAAGGTGGCTTTGGATAATTTGGTGAAAAAAGGCGAAGAAATCTGCCTGTTTCCCAATGACCGTGCGGTATTGGATAAAAAAAGCGGCAAAATTCAGCTGGAGCGTGCTGTGGCAACCAACGCTGTCCAGTGGACCAATGGCTATCTGTTTTTTGATGAAGAACTGTTGCCCGATATTGTGGACGAATTGGAGCGCAGTTATGGCGTGAGGATAGAAATCAAGAATGAAGAACTGAACACATTCCGTTTTTATGGCAACTTTGTACGCCGAGAGCAAAGCATTAACGAGGTGCTCGAAGCTTTGGCGGCTACGGGCAAAGTGAGATATGAGATAAGAGAGACGTGTATTGTCTTGTATTGAGTGTTTGATGCTTGCGACAATGATTGGGCATTGAAAGTTAGGAATTGTAGCAGAGAGGTATAAGGAGGAAGGTGTGTCGTAATGCACGATGTGCCTTCTTTTTCTCATTGACTATAAAAATCGACTCATTTTTTTAAGCTGCGATATTTTGAGGATTTCTTTGGT
>CAMWGU010000066.1 GCA_947173895.1 uncultured Bacteroides sp.
TAAGAGCCAGATTGATTTCGTAGTTGCTGAAGAAGGCGAAGAAGGTACTTCTATCCTCCAACATTTTAAGAATAAGCATTCTCTTGTCGAAGAGAAACTTATATATAAGAAAAACTTTAAATTTATGATGGAATCCCCGGTTCGTGATGAATCGGGGATTTCTTTATCCTTTTTGTGTCTTCTTGTACTCTCGTGGCGGCATCCCCATGATTTTACTGAAAAGCCGCGAGAAATAATAACAGTCTTCGATGCCTATTTTATAGCAAATTTGGTTTATCTTCATGTCTGTGAAGTCCAGCAATTGGCATGCTTGCTGTATCTTCAGTTGGTTGAAATAGGCCAAAGGAGTGTAGCCCGTACGTTGATTGAAAAGAGTGGAGAAATGGGAAGGCGAATAGCCGATGTGGGAGGCTATCTCTTGCAACGAAAGTTTCTTCTCGATATTTTCTTTCATGAAATGAATGGCGGCGGTCACCACATCCTTCTTGTCGGTTTGTTGGCATATAGCGTTGCGGTAGGGTTGCATATAGCGCAATGTGCCTAGGTAGTGATAAAAAACGGAACAAGCATAAAGCAGGTTTTCATGGCTGTATCCCATTTCGAGCGTATGGAATATTTCTTCAAACATTTCGGTGCGGTTGCTGATGCGCGAATGGATTCCCGGTCGGATTTCAATCGGATGAGCGGTGGGTGGAATAAAATGGGATGCCAGTTTGCCTTTGAAGTGAATCCAGTAGATGGTCCATGGATTTTTTTCGTTGGCTCCGTAGGCATGTGTTTTTCCGGCAGGCAGGATGAAGTATTGGTTGGCACTCACTTGATATGTCTCCTCTTCTATCCGGAACCAACCGGATCCTTCGACGCAATAGATGAAAACATGTTGTGCGATAGGCTCTTTCCGTTCTCGAAAATGATACCATGCTTTCGGATAATAACCGATGTCTGTGATATGCAACATGGACGAGAGGGGGTATTCCTCCATCTCGCGCACAATGGGTTGTGGCAGTACCAGTGCCCGTTCGCCATCGAATCCGTCTTTTCTTTTGAACATAAATTTAGATTGAAGATGATGACAAAGGTAGAATAAAAATCGGAGAATAATCCATCTTTATTTATTTTTATCTATTTTTTATCCGGCGGAAAGCTTGTTATTTTGCATTGAATCTTAAATTACTGATGATCATGAAACAAACAACAGGTTATTTATTGTTGATCTGCCTTGTCTCGGCAATGGGCGGATTGCTCTTCGGATACGACTGGGTTGTAATTGGAGGAGCCAAGATTTTTTATGAACCCTTTTTCTCTTTGGAAGGCTCGGCTGCTCTTCGTGGTTGGGCCATGAGCAGTGCGCTGATAGGCTGTCTGGTAGGAGCTTTGCTCTCCGGCTCCTGGAGCGACCGCTACGGACGGAAGAAGATGCTGATTGCAGCTTCCTTTCTTTTTGTGGCCTCGGCGGTAGGAACCGGGGCGGTGGATAGCTTTTTCTGGTTTGTCGTCTATCGGATTATCGGAGGTTTCGGCATTGGTATTGCTTCGAATGTCTCTCCGGTATATATAGCCGAAGTTTCTCCTGCATCCGTCCGGGGGAAGTTTGTCTCGCTCAATCAGTTGACCATTGTGCTGGGCATTCTGATGGCCCAGTTGGCCAATTGGCAGATAGGTGAGTATTTTGCCGATGGTAGCGGAGTGCTGGGTGCGGAAAGCATTGAATGGGCTTGGCGTTGGATGTTCTGGGCCGAGCTGGTTCCAGCAGGATTGTTCTTCATCCTTTCGTTTGCAATTCCGGAAAGTCCCCGCTGGCTGGCCACAGCCGGACGTTCTGCCCAGGCCGGCCGCATTTTGGTGCGTGTTGGAGGAGAGGAATATGCCCGGCAGACACTTACCGAATTGGAACAGTTGAACGGGAAGAAAAAAGAGAAGGCCAATTGGGGTGCATTGTTGCAGCCCGGCGTGCGCGGTGTGTTGCTGATTGGTATTGTTTTGGCTGTGTTTCAGCAATGGTGCGGAATCAATGTGATTTTCAATTATGCGCAAGAAATCTTCTCGGCCGCCGGTTATGCCGTTTCCGATGTCCTGATGAATATTGTGGTGACGGGCGTGACGAATGTGATCTTTACGTTTGTCGCTATCTATACTGTCGATAAATGGGGAAGGCGTACACTGATGTTTGTCGGTTCGGCCGGTTTGGCTTTGATTTATACGATTCTCGGTACTTGCTATTTTCTGGAAGTCAGCGGTTGGCCCATGTTGCTTCTGGTGGTAATGGCCATAGCTTGTTATGCCATGTCGCTGGCTCCGGTGGTTTGGGTGGTATTGTCCGAGATCTTTCCTGTCCGCATACGCGGTATGGCAATGGCGCTTTCCACTTTCTTTCTTTGGGTGGCGTGTTTTGTCCTGACCTATACTTTCCCTATTTTGAACGAGGCGGTCGGTGCTGCGGGCACATTCTGGTTGTATGGAGGAATTTGTCTTGCCGGCTTCTTGTTTATACAGGCCAAGTTGCCGGAAACCAAAGGAAAAACACTGGAGGAACTGGAAAAGGAATTAACGAAATAAGTTTAGCATATTATGACAGAAAATGTGAAAGTATGGGAAGAAGACATCCTTCTTCCTACCTACGGCATCGGTAAACCGGAAAAGAATCCGATGTTCTTGGAAAAACGTGTATATCAGGGTAGCAGCGGGGTGGTTTATCCTTATCCTGTTATTGAAAAGATAGAAGATACTTGCGAGGATAAGCTTTATCACGCCGTGTATTTGGAGAATGAATATATTAAGGTAATGATTTTGCCGGAACTGGGCGGGCGGGTGCAGATGGCTTACGATAAAATCAAGCAACGTCATTTCATTTATTACAATCAGGTGATCAAACCGGCCTTGGTGGGTCTGACCGGACCATGGATATCCGGAGGTATCGAATTCAACTGGCCGCAGCACCATCGCCCAAGTACGTTTCTGCCGGTAGATTATTCTATCGAGAAGAAACCCGATGGCAGTGTGATTGTTTGGGTTAGCGAAAGGGAACGGATGTTCCACCAAAAAGGTATGGCAGGGTTTACGTTGCGCCCGGGCCATGCTGTTCTGGAGATACAGGGGAAGGTGTACAATCCAACTCCGGTTCCGCAAACATTCCTTTGGTGGGCGAATCCGGCAGTTGCGGTGAACGAGCATTACCAATCGGTTTTCCCCGGCGATGTGAATGCTGTGTTCGATCATGGAAAACGAGATGTATCGCGCTATCCCATTGCTACCGGAACCTATTATAAGATGGATTATTCGGCCGGTGTAGATATTTCCCGCTATAAGAATATTCCGGTTCCTACCTCCTATATGGCGATTCGTTCTAAATATAACTTTGTGGGCGGCTATGAGAACGATACCCGTGCGGGTGTCTTGCACGTGGCCAACCATCATATCTCGCCGGGCAAGAAACAATGGACTTGGGGCAATGGTGACTTTGGACAGGCCTGGGACCGAAACCTGACGGACGTGGACGGTCCTTACATCGAACTGATGACGGGTGTATATACCGACAACCAACCGGACTTCACCTGGCTGCAACCTTACGAAGAGAAAACTTTCGTTCAATATTTCATGCCCTACCGCGAGTTGGGGGTAGTAAAGAACGCCTCGTCCGACCTGTTGATGAACATCGAACCGGAAAATGATGCCGCCCGTCTGAAAATTTTTGCCACTTCGGCGCAGAAGAATTTGCATATTGTGGTAATGAAAGGAGAGGACTCCGTGTTCGATATCATCCGTGATGTTACGCCCGAATCGGTATTGGAAGAGTTGGTTCCGGTTGATACATTGACCGGCATCCGTGTTTCTATCCGTAATGCAAATGGGAAGCTTTTGCTGTCTTGGGAGCCCGAGTCCGATGAAATTAAAGAAGTGCCCGAACCGGCAAAGGCCGCGCTCGACCCCAAGGACATCCATACGACAGAGCAGCTTTATCTGACAGGTTTGCATCTGGAGCAGTATCGGCATGCCACCTATTCCGCCACCGACTATTACGAAGAGGCGCTCGGCCGCGATCCAGGCGATGTACGAAACAATAATGCCATGGGGTTGTGGCTGATCCGTAAAGGACAGTTTGCCAAAGCCGAGCCTTATTTGCGCCGGGCCGTCAAGACACTGACGGAAAAGAATCCGAATCCTTATGATGGCGAACCGTTGTACAATCTGGGCTTATCGCTGAAATATCAGGGAAAGACGGATGAGGCTTACGACTTCTTCTATAAGGCTTGCTGGAATGCAGCCTGGCAGGATGCCGGCTATTATTCGCTGGCTCAACTGTCAGCTTCGAAAGGTGATTGGGACGATGCGCTGTACGAGATCGACAAATCATTGCTCCGCAACTGGCACAACCTGCGCGGACGCCATCTGAAAGCTATGATTCTCCGCCACCTTGGACGCACAGACGAGGCATTGGCCTTGATACAGGATTCGTTGGCCATCGATCGGTTTAATTTCGGATGCAGCTTTGAGGAGTACCTGCTGACGGGCGAAAAGGCCGTATGGGACGAACTGGTGGTGAGAATGCGTAGCGAAGGACATAACTACGAGGAGTTGGCGCTCGACTATGCTTCTGCCGGTTGCTGGGAGGAAGCCTTGAAGGTGGTTGAGGCGGCTTGCGAAGTGGTTGTCACAGAACGTACGCTTTTACATTATTATAAATGTTGGTTCCTATTGTCGTTGGGACGTACGGACGAGGCGGCAACGGCAATCCGCACAGCCGAGAACCAGCCGGCCGACTGCTGTTTCCCCAATGCACTGGAAGCCATCACGGCTCTGCAGGCAGTTACCCGTTTTATGGATCGGACACCGAAAGCTCATTACTATTTGGGTAACCTGTGGTACGACAAACGCCAGTATGCGGAAGCAATAG
Organism: uncultured Bacteroides sp.; assembly: GCA_947173895.1. Lineage (GTDB taxonomy): Bacteria > Bacteroidota > Bacteroidia > Bacteroidales > Bacteroidaceae > Phocaeicola. The sequence continues at coordinate 4,892 of CAMWGU010000066.1, forward strand.
CCGAATGGGAAAAATCCATGCAACTAGACGATACCTTCCCCACGGTGCTCCGCAACTTGTCGCTGGCCTATTTCAACAAACTGAACCGTCAGGAAGAAGCGGTAGCCTTGCTGGAAAAAGCGTTTGAATTGGATATGCACGATGCGCGCATTCTGATGGAGCTTGACCAGCTGTATAAACGACTGAACTATGCGCATGCCGACCGACTGGCCTTCCTTGCTAAATTCAAGGAAACCGCCTTCCTGCGCGATGACCTTTATTTGGAATATGTCACACTGTTGAATCAGTTGGGACGCTATGAAGAGGCTGTTCGCATGATCGACGCCCGCCGTTTCCATCCATGGGAAGGGGGAGAAGGAAAGGTGCCCGCACAATATCAGCTGGCTCGTGTAGAACTGGTGAAAGCCTGTCTGAAAGCCGGTGAAAACGAGAAGGCATTAAAGCTGATTGACGAATGCTTTGTTTATCCGCACAACCTGGGCGAAGGAAAACTGCATGGAGCGCAGGAAAACGATTTCAACTACTACAAGGCGTGTGCCTTGCAGGCCATGGGACGTGAAGAGGAAGCCCGAGGGCTGTTCTTGGCAGCCAGTGTGGGAAACAGCCGGCCGGCGGCAGCCATGTATTACAATGACCAGAAGCCGGATAAAATATTCTATCAGGGATTGGCCCTTCGTCGGCTGGGGCGTGAAGAGGAAGCCCGAGGCCGCTTTAACCGCCTGATAGACTTTGGCGAGAAACATCTGTTCGACACGTTCAAGATGGACTATTTTGCCGTTTCGCTTCCGGATCTTCAGATATGGGAGGACGATATGGACAAGAAAAACCGTATTCATTGCAACTACTTGATGGGACTGGGGCATCTGGGCTTGGGAAATCAGGACAAGGCGGAACATTATTTCCGTATGGCCGCCGAGATGGATAACAACCACCAAGGTGTACAGATACACCGCCTGGGCCTTCTGGAATATATGGCTTCCGAAGATTTCCGTCACGCTCAAGAGTAGAAAGTGGAAGATGCAGCATACAACCGATAAAAATGCAAAGATGAAGAAACTTTTATTATCAATAATCGCCCTGTTCGCCTGCCTGACGATGCAGGCGGAACCGGGCGGTCGGATAGATTTATCCGGCTTGTGGCGCTTTCAGTTAGACCCGATGGGATTCGGCAAGACTCCCGGTTCGGAATTATATCTGAGCAAGCTGATAGAGACAATCGAACTGCCCGGCTCTACCGACGAAGGGGGCAAAGGCATCCCGAACTTCGTAGCTCATGTAGACCGGCTGAGCCGTAAGTTTGAGTACTGCGGACAGGCGTGGTATCAGCGCGAAGTAGTGATACCGGACGACTGGACCGGGAAAGAGATCATTCTTTCGCTAGAACGCTGTCATTGGGAGACAGCGGTCTTTGTAGACGGCGTGCCGGTGGCCACCGACGAACGCCTTTCCACTCCGAACCGCTTCGTCCTGACCCGGCAGATGACGCCGGGGGTACATACGCTGACCCTCTGTATCGACAACCGGCTGAAATATCCGATGGACCAATGGACGCACGGCACAACCGAATACACCCAGACAAACTGGAACGGAGTGGCGGGCCGGATGGAACTCATTGCCCGGCCGTCCTGTTATATCAACAAGATGGATATTTATCCCGATGCCGAAGCAAAGAAGGTGAAGGTGCGTCTTGCCCTTCACACTGCCGGCCGTCCGGCAAAAGGAGAACTTGCTCTTTGTATCCGCGAGAAAGGCGGCAAAGAAGTGTGCCGGACACGGGTCGCCGTATCTCTTCCCGACGGTGAAGACACTATCGAGCAGGAGCTTGCCTTAGGGAAGGACATGAAATGGTGGGACGAGTTCTCGCCTGCCCTTTACCACCTGACCGCTACCCTTGCAACGGAAGCCGGCGAGGACATACGTTCGTCTGTCTTTGGAATGCGCCATGTGGAACAGGGCAAGCATCACATCCGTCTGAACGGACGAAACATCCACCTGCGTGGCGTGTTGGATTGCTGTGTCTTTCCGCTCACCGGCTATCCGGCCACGGACGTGAAAGAATGGAAGCGCATTTTCAATACGGTGAAGGATTACGGGATGAATCATGTCCGTTTCCATTCCTGGTGTCCGCCGGAAGCCGCTTTCGATGCGGCCGACGAATTGGGATTGTATCTGCAAGTGGAACTCCCCATGTGGATTAAGGACGTGGGCCGCTATCCTGCCCGCCGCGACTTCTTCGAACAGGAGATGTATGCCATTTTGGACGAATACGGCCATCACCCTTCCTTCCTCCTTTTCTGCAACGGCAATGAAAACGAGGGCGACTTTGCCGTCCTCGAAGACCTTGTGAAGAAAGGACAGGCCTATGACAACCGCCATCTTTATTCCGCCTCTACGGCCCGTACGCACGTGAAAGCCGACCAGTATTATACGTCTCATGTGGCCGCTCCGGTGGGCGATGAGAACAAACGCTGGATCACCGTCTACGAGGGCAAACCCTCTACCGACTGGGACCGCAGCGAAGAGTCGGCGATCGACGTTCCGGTCATCGCTCATGAGACAGGACAGCGCTGCATGTACCCTTACTTTGCCGAGATGAAGAAATACACCGGTGTGTTAGAGCCCCGCAACTTCAAAGTGTTTCAAGACCGTCTTGCCCGCAACGGCATGCTCCATCAGGCCGACGAGTTCTTTCGTGCCACCGGCGCCCACACGGTCCTTCAGTATAAAGAGGTGAACGAGTCCTTGCTGCGTACTGCCACTTCCGGCGGATTCCAGTTGCTGGGGCTTTCCGACTTTCCCGGACAGGGCAGCGCCTTTGTCGGTATTCTGGATGCGTTTTGGGAAAGCAAAGGACTGGTGACGCCGGAGAAGTTCCGTGAATCGTGTGCTCCGGTTGTCCTGTTGGCGCGCCTTCCCAAGCGTACCTACACCAATGCGGAAACGTTTGTCGCCCGGATGGACATCTATCAGTTTGGCCCCGAAGCACTTCGCAAGGGACAACTGGCCTGGCAACTGGTGGGCGAGGACGGCAGTGTGGCCGGAAGCGGAAAAATCAGTCATCGGGCAATTCCGGTAAGTACGGTGGATTCTTTAGGCACGGTTCGCGTTTCGCTCAATAAGATTGCCACTGCCGGACGCTACACCTTGAAAGCGTCTGTCGCCGGCAAGGTGTGCAATGAATGGGACATCTGGGTCTATCCGGTCGCAAAAAAGGTTGCCTCGGAAGGATATACTTTTGTCCGCCGTTGGACTGACGCGAAGGAAGTGCTCGAAAAAGGCGGCAATGTCTTGCTGGTTCCGGATAGTTGTGCCGGGCGTAATGCGCATTTCGCCGGTCATTTCTGGAATCCGATCATGTTCAACTGGAAGCCGATGATTGTTGGCACCCGTATCGACCATCGTCATCCTGCTTTTCATGATTTCCCCACTTCTTATTATGCCGACTGGCAATGGTGGGACATCTTGAATTATGCCACGGCGGTGGACCTGACCGATCTGGCCACTTTGACTCCCGTCATTCAAAGTGTTGACACTTATGAGGTGAACCGGAAGTTGGGCATTTCGTTCGAAGCCCGCGTAGGCAACGGGCGGCTGTTTGTCCTTTGCGTCGATCCTGATAAGGACATCGACCGCCGGCTCGCCATGCAGCAACTGCTGGCCTCTGTCTGCAACTATGTGGCTTCCGCCCGCTTCTGTCCATCGGTTGTCCTTCAGCCTTATGAACTGGATGCTTTGTTCGATTACGGCAAGATTCGCCGCGTGGAAAGCCGTTCGGGCGAGGCCATTAAGCAATTGTTGAACCAGTGAGTCATATCCGGCAATAGGTCGGGATAATCGTTTTTTTAAAGCAAGCGCACTCTGTGATTCATTTCAGTGCGTTTGCTTTTTTTTATCATCTGCTGTCTTTTCTGTTTGGCCTTGCGGCCTTTGCAGAAGCATCCGGTGAGCGTATGAGTGCGTAGATGGACCTTACGGCTCTGTGAAAACTTCGTTTCTTGCGGTTGCAAACTCTTTCGTTTCCTTGTGAATACTTGTCGCCGGCAGCTATAATTCTTAAAACACCGTCGGTGTTCTAATGAACACCGGCGAAGTTTTATAAGACACCGCCGGAGTTTTATAAGACACCGCCGGTGTTTTAAGAATTATATGGGCTGTGAATACCTTTATATAAGGCTTCCGAAAACTATAGAAGCGGTTGGAATTGCATTCTTATGCGGTAGGAGGGTCCGGGTGCCGGTTTGGGAGGCTTATTTATAGAGAAGCCGTACGACGAACCACAGATGGTGGGCTATAGTGCTTGCCGGTCCGTAATGTTTGCTCATGATGCGGAAGCGTTCCTTCAGCGAAGCCTTGTGGTTGCGGGTGGTCATGCCTTCGTTCAGGTAGTCTATCAGGGTGAGGCGGGTGTTGTGGAGCACATCTGCTTTCTTCATGATGCGGATGCACCAGTCAAAATCGGCCGAGAACCGGTATTGCAAGTCGTAAGGTTCCACCAGGTCGCGTCGTGCGAAGAATGCCTGGTGGCATACCAGCATGCCTTTCTTGAAGCTTTTCCATGTGAGCACATCGGGGGCTGACAGGCGGCGTGCATGAAGGAAATGCCCTTGGCTGTCTACGATGTCCGTTTCACCATACAACACTCCCGGCAGGTCTGTCCCGTTGATGGAGTGTACCATTTGCAGCAAGGTGTCGTCCTCGTGCAGGCCGTCGCCGGCATTCAGGAAGCAAAGGTAATCTCCGGTGGCCAGGCGGATTCCTTTGTTCATGGCGTCATACAGTCCCTGGTCGGGTTCGCTGACAACGGTGGTGATATGTTCGCGGTATTTGCGGATGATATCCAGCGTGCCGTCTGTAGAGCCTCCGTCCACAAGGATGTATTCCAGATTTTTGTACGTCTGTGTCACGATGCTCTGTATCGTGTCCTCCAGTACTTCTGCGGCATTGTAAGTGACGGTAATGATGGAGAATTTGGGGTGAGGGTGATGGCTGTTATGCATGGTTTTCGGTGACCTTGTTATAGATTTCTACATATCGCTTGGCGATGGTGCTTTCCGAATAGCTGGACACCGCCTTGCGGCAGGCTTCTTCGCTCAGGCTCTCGTACTCTCCTTCGGTCAGCGCCCAATGGATGCCGTTTGCCAGGTCGTGTGCGGACTGGTATTCGGCCACGTAGCCATTGTGCAGGTGGTCTATCATTTGCGGGATGCCTCCCACGTTGAACCCGATGCATGGAATGCCGCAGGCCATGGCTTCTACGATGGTGTTCGGCAGGTTGTCCTGCAAGGAAGGGGTGACATACAGATCGACCGCATTGTAGATATCCACCAGTTCCTTTTCGTTGCTGACATAGTTCATCGGATAGATGGGAAAGGGGAACAGGGACGCATATTGCCCGGCTTGGTTGCCAAAGACCACTACGCCCAGTTCTTTGCTGAAGTCGGGATATGCGGAAGCGATTTGGTGGCAGGCTTCCACCAGGTAGTCGATACCTTTCCGCTTGTCTGTGATTTTCACCGAACCGAAGAGCAGCAGCTTTTTGTTCTGCGGGAGGTGGCATCGTTCGCGGGCCTGTTTCTTGTTGCGTGGCTTGAACAGGTTGGTATTGATGGCATTGGGGATGTTGGTGACGGCCTGTCCTTTTATCAGGTCGCTCTTCCGGGCCAATGCTTCCAGCCAGCGGCTACAGGCCACGAATGTGATTTGTGCTTCCTCAAACAGCTTTTTCTTCTTTAGAAAGGTGCGGTAGGACAAGTCCTTCTTGCTTCCTTTGTACAGTTGCGGGCAGTTGTGGCATTGGGTGGTATAGCGGTCGCAGTCTCCGGCATAATGGCAGATGCCGGTGAAAGGCCACATGTCGTGCAGGGTCCACACGACGGGCTTGCCCGATTGGATGATGCGCCGGATGTCGGCCAGTGACAGCATGCCTTGGTTTATCCAATGCAGGTGGATGACATCGGCCTGTGTAAATTCGGGCAGGGTGGTGATGTTGGTCCCGGTATTGGCTATATCGACGGCAAACAGGTTGTGTTTCTTGAAATGGTTGGCTTTCCAGATGACGATGCGTTCCCAGATGAACTGCCACACTTTCCACCATGATTTCTTTAATTCAACAACACTTATTTGGTCGGTCTGCTTGTCGCGAACCAGCATCTTTGCTTTTATCCCGTTGTTTTTTAAAGCCTCCATGAGGCGGTTTGCCGCAATGGCCGCTCCCCCTATTCGCTCAGACGTATTGATGATAAGTACTCTCATGTGCACAAAAGTTTATGCAAATGTACGCTTTTTGGGGGACATTCGGGCTATTTCCAGCAAGCTTTCTGCTATTTCGCGCGAAAAGATTTCCAGATTGAAACGCTCTTCTGCCAATTTACGTGCGTTGGCTCCCATCCTTCGGGCTTCTTCGGGGTGGCAGGCCAGATGGCGGATGGCATTTATCCAGCCCTCCACGTCGCCATATTCCACTGTGATGCCGATGCCTTCACGGTCGATGTCTATCTCGAAGTTGGGATTGCGCGAGCAAATGACGGGGATGCCCAGCGCGAAAGCTTCTACCAGTGTGGTAAGCCCCACGGTGTAGGGGAAGTCCAGGCAACAGATGACGATGCAGCTTTTCCGTGCCACCTGCTGTGCCAGCAGGTAGGGGATTACTCCGTCGGTATAGTGTATCTGCACCGTCTCGGGCAGCTGGAAGCCTTCGATGATTTGCCGGTAGTCGATGCCGCCGTTGGTGGGGGCGATGTACAGGTCCAGTTTCTCTTCGGTGGCGCAGAAGGCCTGTAGCAACGTATCTACATCCCGGTTCTCCTTTCCGGTGGAGATGAAACCTTCCGGCCGGCGGTCGGGCATTTCCTGCAATACATGGTCGTAGAAGGCGAGGTCCGGCCCCCAATGGATGAGCTGGAGTTTCTCCGCAGGAGCTTTCCCGGTGGCCAGCGAGTCCTTTATCAGTTTTCGGCTGAACAGGAACATGTGGTCGATGCCTTTGTAGAAGAAGCGTGAGATGCGTTCCCTTGTCCGGCTGGCCGATGTCCGCAGGGCGGTGTGGTGCCAGATGACGATGGGCTTGCGGTAGAGGCCCAATGCGCGGAGCAGGATAACCAGTTCCAGGCCGCGGAAGGAGGTGCCGTAAAGCACGTCGTAAGGCTCCCGGCAGCACAGGATTTCGCGGGTGGCATAAAGCATCAGCCTCAGGCGGCTGGGGAAATGCTTGTATCGGTGCATCACAGGGCGGATGCCGTATTTCTCCAGCAGCGGGAGTCCGTAGAGGATGTGTCCCGGGAACTTGTATTCTTTCCATTCTTCATAGCTTTCGCGGGTGAGGCGTGTATGATAGAAATAGATGGTGGTCGGATTTACAGGTGTTTGTCTCTCTTCAGCCATTTGTTTATACGGTTTTTTATTGCTTGACGGATGATGGTGAAATTGCCGTAGCGCAGGTTCAGGAACAGTTCCTCGAACGAGCGCCCTATCTTAATCCAGGGATGTCCCCATCCCATGATGCGGTAAACGGATTCCTTGTAGGCCACGTTCTCGATGACATAGCGCGGATGCTTGAGCGGGAACTCCACTTCGTGCCGCTTCATGGTGAAGATGCGGCGGTAGCCTCGGGGCATGGTGTGGATGGAGCCGGCAAAGTGGGTGGAGTCGGCCGTGGCGCCCAGGTTGTTTATCATGTTGCGTGTGGGCACGATGGCCAGTCCCGAGTTGAAGAGCATGGAGGCATGGAAAATGGTCTCATAGTAAGCCTTGCGGTGCTCTTTGTGGCGGTGGCACATATAGATGAAGTCGTCGCGGAATTTCCGTTCCTTGATGAGTTGCTTCAGTTGCCGCATGTTGAATGTGTCGTCCAGAAACGTGTAGTGCTCGTCCCATTGGTCGATGACCCTCCGCCAGCTGGCCCATCCCCAGATGGAGAAGGTGGAGGCGAAGAAATAATCGTAGGGCACGTCCGGGGTGGTTTCTTCGTTGTTGAAGCCCGCAATCATGGTGATGCGGGTGTCGTGCTCGTAGCGGTCCAGCATCTCCTTGCAGAAACGGAAGAAGGAGACGGACGGCACGTCGTCGTCTTCTAGCACGATGCACTTGTCGGCCAGCGAGAAGGCCCATTTTTGCGAGATGTATTCCGAGGGGTCGCAGCCGTAGTTCTTTTCCTGGTACATGCGGTGTACTTCGCAGTCCCAGTCAACCTGTTCCACCACCCGGCGGCAGGCTTCGATGCCGGGCAGGTCGCGTTCGCTCCGGGGGCCGTCCTGGTAGAGGAACAGCCGGGAGGGACGGGCGTTGCGGACTTGTTCAAACACTTTCGACAACTGTTCCGGCCGGTTGAAGAACAGGATGAGTACGGATACATCTACAAGGAATGGTTTCATGGTTCGGTCTTCTTTATTTGTAAAACTCCAGTTTGTTATAGTGGGGGTGGATGCTGTCCAGGTCGGGAAGCTCCATGTAGTTGCCATATATTTTCGTCAGTACGGCGTCTGTCCGGTGGGGCACAGGGAAGTTCCTGCCTTCAAACTCCATCTCTGCCAGCGGAAAGATGTCTTCCGGATAGCGCGGCTTGAAATAGGCGGTGCCGAAGGAATGGCGCAGTTCCTTTCCGGGGAAGAACCGTGCGATGAATCGCAGGATGGGAAATCCCACACGTGTGTTGAAACGGTAAATTCTACGGATGCGTTTGTATAGGGTGCTTTCCTTTAGCTTTCTGTTGTTCAGTTGGTTGTATATCTGCCCTTGCATGTGTCCTCCTATCCAGGCCAGGCAGTAGGGGGCTTTCTCCAGAGGGAAAATGTCGATATAGATGCCGGTGTAACGGAAGATGCGGTCGTAGGAGTTGGTCTCTTCCAGATAGGAATCCTTGTCGCGCAGTTTGCCGTAGATAAAGATGTAGTGGGGGTCTGTCTCGTGGGTCTGCAATGCGTAGTTGGCCGGAAGTTCATGCGGAAGGACTTCCAGCAGGCGCAGGTAGTCCGGACGGAGCATTTCGATGTCCAGGTCGTCGTCCCAGGGGATGAATCCTTTGTGGCGCGCGGCGCCCAGCAGGGTTCCCGAGCTGAGCCAGTAGGGTATCTGGTGCTTGCGGCATACGGCGTCGATGGTCTCCAGCAATTCCAGCATGCGCAGCTGCTGGCGGCGGAGGAGGGAGCCGTCGGGGTTGAATCGTTTTCTCAGTTCATTGTCCATGCGTCAGCGGTTTAATAGTTCGTAAAATAAGCCGGCAGGGATGTATCCTGTTTCCGGCAGGTCTTTGCCCTTCAGTTCGCCCTGGCGGATGTATTCTTTGCCCAGCACTATCTGCCCCCACTCCAGCACGCTGTCGATATGGGGTGTGCAGACGTGCAGAATGTCGGCTATCGACTTGATTATCAGTAGGCCGAACGGGAAGTCTTCGGTGAAGTAGCGGTTCTTGAAGTCGGGCACATATCCTTTCTCTGTTTTCTTCATCGGGGCTTCGATGTGTCGGAAGGCGGTGATGGAGCGTATCTTGCGGGTCAGCGACGGGGCGTCGTGGCTGTCGTAATATGCCAGCAGGGTGGGTATGGGCTCTATCCGGACCGGCAGGGCTTGCAGTATCTGCTGGAACTCATGGTCGCACGCGATGAGGAGCGCCGAACTTTCGTCGTCCCAACTGCTGTAGAACCCGGGGATTTCCGTATAAGTATCTCCTTCGCTCCAGGCATGGAAAAGCGAATAGAGGCGTGCGGGATGGAGTAGCGGGTTGCTGTTGGTCAGACTGGCTTCCAGAAAATGCCGCAGCATGCGTACCGGCGTGTCCGACAATTGTTGGAGGGCAAGCCGCAGGGTTTCGGGACAGGGGATGTTTACTGTGGCCACCTGCAACTCCTTCTTATATCCCAACAGGAGTGCTTTCCGGCCGTAGGTGTGTACGCGGGCGATGAACGGTGCGCGTTGGAACCCGAACAATGACGCGTCTCGGCCTATAATTCGGCAGGCGGTGAAGAAGAATCCGGTGCAGCAGACCACGCTCCCTATGCAGGTGTTTCCCTGCAAGAAGGGGCGGATGCGGAGGAGTTCTTCCTCGATGGCAAATCCGGGCAGGCAGAGCAACACGATGTCGGCGTGCGGAATGACGGTTGCCGGATTGTCTGTGACGGCCCCGAGCGGTCCCACGAAGGTATTTCCCTTGCAGTCTTCAATGGCCAGCGACGGTCCCCATTGCCCGGGACGCCGGGTGAGGATGGAGACGTTCATGCTTTTCCGTGCAGCCATTCCGGCGATGACATGGCCCAGGCCGCCACCGCCACAGATACAGATATTCATACTCATGCTTGCATGTTTTTTAGGGTTTCGGCCAAAAGGTTGTTGTCTTCCGTGCCGCGTATGGCGATGCGGATGTAGTTCCTGCCGTCGAATCCGGCTTTTGTGCTGCAATCCTTGAGCAGGAAATTTTGCTTCAGCAGTGCAGCTACCAGTTCGGTGGAACTGAATCGGGAGGTGACCTCGCACAGGAAATAGTTGGCCTGCGAAGGGATGACACGCAGGAAGTCGATTTCTTCCAGCACCTTGTAGAAGCGTTGGCGTTCGGCTATGAATTTTCGGCAGGCGTCGTGGTAGTCCTTGTCATACTTGCTGTATATCTGCAGATAGAACTCGGCAAAGGAATTGATGTTCCATATAGCCATTTCCTTGCGCAACAGGGAGATAACCTCTTTATCCGAAGAGGCGGCCACGCCCAAACGCAATCCCGGCACGCCATACGACTTAGAGATGCTTTTAATCACGGTGAGGTGGGGATATGCCTCCAGCACCTCGTTGCGGAGCAGGGTGTTGCCTGTGCTTTGTTCGCTGAAATCGACAAAAGATTCATCCACTATCAGGCGGATGCCCTGCCGCCGTGTCCATTCCAGCAGTTCCTTCAGTCCGTCAAGGGGAATGAAATTGCCCGATGGGTTGTCTGGATTGATCAGGAGCAGGCGGCGGATGCCCTTGTCCGCATAAAAGTCCGTCAGGTCTTTGGTCGTATAATGGAAGTCGGCATTCGGCGGGCAGAAAGCGATGATTTCCTCCGGACGTCGGTTGGGATATTCCTCAAAGGTGGGATAGACCACTCCCGTTTTTCCTTCCGAGTGTTCCATCAGTGCCTTGATGATTTCGGCTGCCCCGTTGCCCGCCACCACATAGTCTCGGCGGATGCCGAAGTTCTTTGCCAAAAGCAGCGTATTCACTCCCATGCCGGAAGGATATTCGCGGAGTAGCACGTCGAAGTTGGCCTGCAATTCTTCGCACATCTTTTGGGGTGGGAAATATGGGTTGACCAGGTAGCAGAAATCCTTCAGTCGGGGGAACCGCCAGTATCCGCCATATCGTTTCTGGTAGCGTTCCAGCCGATCGTGTTCGGCGAAGATAGTCTCGGCGATGTCTAGATCCTGCACGTCGTCAATCTCGTACCAACGCTCGCCTTCCAGCGGGAGGCCTTTCAGTTCGCAGGTGTCTAGCAGGGTGATTACCCGCAGCACTTGTTCGTAGTATTCGTTGTTCCCCAGTGCCTTGCTATAGGCTTCGAGGAAAGGGATGTAGCTGTGGCAGAGGAATTCCTTACTGAATTTATAGATGTTGACAGTCTTGTAGTAGTCGTCCACATCGGCATAGCGGAATGTCTTTTTCGAGATGAAATCAATGATGTCGTTCTCGGCGTTGAGTCTCACCATCGTGCCGTCCATCCATGGCTCGTATTTGGCCACGAGCGCCAGGTTGGGGTAGGGATTGTCCAGAATCTTGCGAAACAGCGTGTCCTCGAAAATCAGGTCGGACTCTATCAGCAGGGTGTCTTGCTTCTGTAGTTCCTCTTTGGCCAGGTAGAGAGAATAGATGTTGTTGGTCTTGTTGTAGACCGGATTGTAGATATATTCTATAGGAGTATTTCTGTGCTGCTTTTGCAGATGGGCGCGTAACTTTTCCCCTTGGTAACCAATGACGAGGATGATGCGTTCCAGGTTCAGCGAATCCAATTGTGAAAGCAGGCGGTCTATCAGGTAGGTCCCGTTCACTTTGATCATGCACTTGGTGTTCTCTTTGGTCAGATCGCCCAAACGCTTGCCCATGCCGGCGGCTAGAATGATTGCTTGCATAATAAATTTCGATATATAATGCTACAAAAGTAGTAATTAATCGGCATTTATGAGCGATGTTGTTTGTATTTGCCTTAAATTTTCATTGGGGACGAGTAAAATCTTCTTTATATCTTCTCAATTTATCAAGTTTTATGAGACTTATCTCATTTGTTTCCGAACCAAATAGCGCAGGCACTCTCTGAAAGTGGCAGAGCCGCTCAGCCACAAGAGAAGGGGATAGAGCATGCCAGCCAGGGTTATCTTGGCGGTCATCAGCAGATACAGGTTGCTGAGCCCAAGGGTGATGTAATGGGTGATAGCCATTATTGTAATGGCGATAAGGGCAAACGGAAAAATGTCTTTCAGGGCCGCAAACAGACTGAGGCGTATTTGCCGCCACACGAAATAGTGCCATATCAGCAGCCAGCAGATATTGATGGACACATATACGTTGATCATGGCATGCACTCCGTACGGATAGAGGCAGAGCATGGCTGTCAGCTGGGTCAGGCCCAGACAGATGGTGCTCCACATGTAGATGTTTGATTTCCCTTTGCTGATTACCAGGTTGGAATAGAGGTTGGTGATGGGGATGAACGCACCACCGATGCAGAGTAGTCGAAGGATGGAAGCACTGGGCAACCATTTTTCCGTAATGGTGAGTACTATCAGTTCGGGGGCAATCAGTGACAAGCCCAGCATGGCCGGGAAGGAGAGGAGGGCGGTGAACCGGAGCATTTTGCGGAAGGCGCGCTGCTGGCGTTCCCTTTCGTCCGACAGGCTCGAGAGGACGGGTTGTGCCACGCTGTTCACGGTGCCCGAGATGAGCGTATGCCCCATTTGGTTCCACTTGTTGGCTTGGGTGAAATAGCCCACCTCTTGTCCCGAATAGAACTTGCCGAGAATGACGGTGAAGAGGTTGTTGTTGATATGATTGAATATGTTGGTTATCAGTAGTTTGCTGCTGAATGCTATCATGCCTTTCAGGGGCTTGAAATCCAAACAGAGGGTAGGCCGCCAGGGAGACAGATATAAATAGCAAAGGTCGATGGTTGCCACATAGACGATGCTTTGCGTGGCGATGCCCCAATAAGAAAATCCATTGTAGGCCATGGTTATTCCGACCGTGCCCGAAACGATGAGTCCGATGGTCAGGGCCGTTGCCTTTTGTTTTACCATCAGGTTGCGGAAAAGATAAGCGCTATGGGCAATGCCCAGGCTGGCTATGAAGAACCCGAGGAAGGAATAGCGTGCCAGGGCTGTCAGTTCGGGAGTATGATAGAACCGGGCAATGAGCGGTGCGCAGAAGAACAGGATAAGATAAAGGCAGGCACTCAGCCCCGTACTGAACCAGAAGACCGCATTATAATCCTTATGGGAGATTTCCTTTTTATTGGCCAGGGCGGCTGTGAATCCGCTTTCCTGCAACGCTCCCGCTATCAGGGAGAAGATGGAGAGCATCCCCACCATGCCATAATCTTCGGGATTGAGGGCACGTGCCAGAAAGATGCCGAAGAAAAGATTCAGCAGTTGCTGTATGCCGTTGCTCAGTCCGCCCCAGAGGAGGCCTTTCGCTGTCTTTTCTTTCAAGGATTGTTCTGCCATATATTTTCCTTTAATTATTGCTTATTGATTTCTTTCATCTGTTTTTTTGTTGTAACAACCTGGCATCTCTACGCTTCGTTGTCCATTGGCACGGGAAGGGCGGATGGCTTTTATGGAAACACGGGGGAGACCGGGAGCGGGCCTTTCGGCTGCCTCCGGCCTCCCCCTGTTTGTGGTATATGTTATTTCACCTCACTGCCCGGACTCACTTCTCTCAGCAGGGAAGTGACGGCCAGTGTGCCATCAAAGTTTTCGGCGCTCAGGATCATACCTTCGCTCACCAGTCCGTTCTTGAACTGGCGAGGAGCCAGATTGGCGATGAACAACACTTGCTTGCCTACCAGTTCTTCGGGCTTGTAGTGCTGTGCGATGCCGCTCACGATGGTGCGGTTCTCCAGTCCGTCGGCAATCTTGAACTTCAGCAGTTTCTTCATCTTGGGCACTACCTCGCACTCCAGCACGGTGCCCACGCGGATGTCCAGTTTCTCGAACTCTTCGAAGGCAATCAATGGTTTCACCGGATTGGCCTTGTGGTTGGCAGCCTCGTTGGCTTTCTTGGTGGCCAGCAGTTTATCTACTTGCGCCTGAATGGTCTCGTCCTCAATCTTTTCGAACAGCAGTTCGGCCTTGTTCAGCTGGTGTCCTTCGGCCAGCAGGTCGGTGCGTCCCAGCTGGTCCCATTCAAAGGTTTCCATGTTCAGCATGCGGCGTAGTTTTTCGCTGCTGAAAGGCAGGAAGGGCTCGAAGGCGATGGCCAGGTTGGCCACCAGTTGCAGGGCGATGTTCAGGATGGTGGCCACGCGTCCCATGTCTGTCTTGGCCAGTTTCCAGGGTTCGGTATCGGCCAGGTATTTGTTGCCGATGCGTGCCAGGTTCATGGCCTCTTTCTGTGCATCGCGGAATTTGAACACATCCAGCAGTTTTTCCACTTCCGCCTTTACATCGGCAAATTCTTTCAACGTGTCCTTGTCGTAATCCGTCAGTTCGCCGCATGCCGGGACTTTTCCTTCGAAGTATTTCTGTGTCAGCACCAGCGCGCGGTTCACAAAGTTGCCATATACGGCCACCAGTTCGTTGTTGTTGCGTGCTTGGAAGTCTTTCCAGGTGAAATCGTTGTCTTTGGTTTCGGGGGCGTTGGCTGTCAGCACATAGCGCAGCAC
>CAMWGU010000067.1 GCA_947173895.1 uncultured Bacteroides sp.
TTGTTATTTTTTTATTTATATTTTTTTTGTCGTTTTACATAATTGTTTAATTAGCCCCCGGGGTGGGAGTGATGTTAAAGTCAGGAAGAAATTATTTTTTTTCTGCCAAGTGTAACCCTTTTGGTGTTTTTGCGTCTAAAGGGTACAAAGAAACAAAATTAATCACTTTAAAACGAATACGATTATGATGGATTTTATTATGGTGCCGGCAATTATGGCAATTATTACATTGGGGATTTATAAGTTGTTCGAACTTTTTGTTTGCAAGAAGGAGCGTCTGTTGATTATCGAGAAGATGGGAGAGAAGCTTTTGCCCGAAATGTTGGAGCATAAGATTAAACTCAGTTTGGCTTCGTTGCCGAACATTTCTTTTTCCGGTCTGAAGTGGGGATGCTTGTTGCTGGGCTTTGGTTTTGGCATGCTGCTGGCGCATCAGATATGCTGGAGTACTCTTCCGGGTTATATGCAAGACCTTTCGTATGAGTTGAGGAGTTATATCGGATTGGTATATGGAGGTTCGATACTTTTCGGTGGCGGACTGGGACTTTTGGTGGCCTTTGTCATAGAATTGTGGATACAAAAAAGGAAAAAAGAATAGTGGATGGAGAGCATTTTGGGGGTGGTGTATACACGTACGTGTTTTGGGCTGCGTCCATGGGCATGAAAAAGTAATATAGGTAAGAACCGTAATTTGTTTACTTTCTGTTTGTGGTAGATGCCATATTTTGCAAAAGAATGAAGTCATTTTATGGCCGTCATGATTTTCTTGTCGGACCAAGGAGAATGTGGCAGATAAATAACACGAAGGTATAGAAATGAAAACATACGGACAAACTTTATGAAAGTCAGTCGAATATGGCTTTTTATGGATGGCATTGTTTATGTCAGAGACGCTTTGGGTTCAGACAGAGGTAGACAGCACTCGCATTTTATTTGATGGGTGAGGTGGTGACAGGAAGCAATTGCGCTACCGGACGCAATCTGCTTCCTTGTACTGTTTTTAAGGGGGGTATAATCCGTCTGACAGCAGGATGTTGATACAAGTATCTGTGGTTCAATGATATTGCAATCCGTCTTTTCGCGAAATGTATCTTTACCGTTCTGCTAGTCCAAATCAGGAACTGGAGAATATGATGAATTACGGAATCGCTGTTGGAAGAAACTTTTGTGTTATCTGGATTTCAACTTGACAGGATATTACAGTAAAGGAAGCGATATGATTCAGACAATAAACATGAATATAGAATAATGAAAACGTTTTTATTTTCTTCCATCATACACTTTCTCTGTATTGTTTGGGCGACATGCCCGTATATCTTTTAAAATATTTCCCGAAAAATGAAATATCCGGAAAATTGAGCGAATAAGCTATTTCCTGAATGGTAAGGTCGGTGGATTTTAGTTTTGCTTGCGCATCCGTTATAACCAGTTTGGCAATAATGTCAGTTACGGTTTTTCCAGTGACTTTGTTGACCGTCGTGCTAAGGTGCTGGGGAGATATATGAAGCAGATCGGCATAAAAAGTCACGCTTCGCTCTTGAGTATAATGCTTGATAATGTGTTGTACCAGGCGTTTCACAATTTCGTCTCCTCTGTTGAAGTTTCGTATGGGAGTATTAACGTCCTGATGGATGCTACTAATTCCATGCAGGATGGTTAGTAACATGGCACCGGCCAACTCTTTATTGGGCTTTTCATTTATTTTCTTCATTCTCAAAAGTACCATAAAATAGTCCCTGAATAATCTTGTCAGTTCCGGGCGTAGTGGAGTTACAGGAGATTCAATCACTAAAGAAAGATAACTCATGGTGGAATTGAATAGGTGTGTTCCACTCAATAGTTCTTTATTGAATCCCACTAGGAATAAGCGACAGTCAGGACTTTGCCTGTGTACATGGACGAAGGTTTCGGGCAAAATGGTGACAATGTTGTTTTCTTTTATTTGGTATTCAGACAAGTGGATGGTAATGTCACATTCTCCTCGCAAGCACAGGATGAAAAGGCAGCCTGTCATGCGTTGCGGATAATGATAGATTTTTCTCATAGAGCCTGTTATGTCAACTTCTGCTATAAAATCTTTGTCTGTGTTTATCAGTCCGATGTCATTTATGTGTTTCATAAAACTAAAGAAAATTTTGATTATTGGCCACAAATATAAGGTAGTTAAGGCATAAAACAAAAAAAATGCTTAAAAATAGACTATTATATCTTACTGTTGGCACTTGTAGACGTTTAATAATTATAAGAACTTTGCAGCGGAAATTTATAGTGAATAAAAAGAATATGAAAGGTAAAAATTTGTCTATTGTGGCAATGATTGCATCAGTGTTTTGTTCTTGTGGACAGCAACCGGTGCAAGAACGTGGGGTGCGTCCCGTAAAAGTAGAGGAAGTGACCTCGTTAAACAGGATTGAGAAATCGTATTCAGGTGTTGTGTCTCCTGATCAGTTCAGTGATTTGGCTTTTAAAATGTCTGGTCCGTTAGTGGCCATGAATGTGCTCGAAGGCCAACGAGTAAAAAAAGGTCAAGTAGTGGCCGAGATAGATCCCACCGATTACAAGCTGGATTATGATGCCAAAAGAGCCTCATTTCAGAAAGCGGCTTCGCAAATGCAGCGGGCGGAGAAACTGTTGGCAAAGAATGCTATTTCTATGCAGGAATTTGAAACAACACAAGCTTCATATACAAATGCCAAATCTGCATTCGAAAATGCACAAAATACATTGAATGATACTAAATTGCGTGCTCCGTTTGACGGGTTTATTCAGAAAAAATACGTTGAGAATTATCAGCGTGTACAGCCAGGTCAAGGGGTGGTTTGTCTTATTAATCCCACCAAGTTGCAGGTAGAGTTTACTATTCCTGAGAATAATATTGCATATATCACTTCGCCAGGAACAATTTATGTGGAATTTGATGCCTATAAGGGAAAGCTTTTTCAGGCCAAAGTAAAGGAATATGTGGAAGCTTCTCCCGATGGTGCTGGAGTACCTGTATTTCTATATATTGATGATCCTGAATTTGACTTAAAGAAGTATCAGGTTTCTGTTGGATTCTCTTGTCGTGTCATAGTCAATATCGAGAATGAAGCTTTGAGAGAGGGAATTACCGTTCCTTTGTCTGCGGTGGTGTTTGATAATAATTTGAACAGTAAGGCCGTATTTATCTATAATCCGTCCACACAAAAGGTAGAGCAACGGAAAATAAGCGATGAAGGTGTTATTCTGGGGCGTAGCAATCTGGTTGTATCTGGCAATGTAAAAGTTGGCGAACAGGTAGTAGTAGCTGGTGCTTCTCGTTTGGTAGACGGTCAGCAGGTAAAAATATTAACTGAATAAAAAAAGGGGGAATAAGATTATGAATATCCCAAAATATTCTTTAGAGAACCGGAAGGTTATCTACTTCTTTTTGGCTATATTGTTGATAGGTGGAGTAATCTCTTTCTTTAAGTTGCCTAAAAAAGAAGATGCACCTTTCGTGATAAAGACCGCGGTATTGGTCACTCAGTATCCAGGGGCAAATCCGCACGAGGTAGAGAAACTGATAACAGAACCCATAGAACGTGAGATTCAGTCCATGACAGATGTGTACCAGATTAAGTCAGAATCTTACTTCGGGTTCTCCAAGATTTCCATCGAACTTCAGCCTACGATTGATCCGGGCTATATGCCTGTGAAATGGGATGAGTTGCGTCGCAAAGTGGCGAATATACAACCTAAGTTGCCTAGCGGAGCGTCTACCATTACGGTGAATGATGATTTTGGAGATGTATATGGCATTTATTATGCACTGACTGCTGATGACGGATTTTCGTATACAGATTTGCGTAATTGGGCACAGCGCATCCGGACTCAGTTGACTCCAATTGAAGGAGTGCAAAAGGTGATGCTGTATGGTGAACAGACAGAAGTCATTAATATTAAAATCTCCACTTCCAAACTTTCGGCATTGGGTATTGACCCTACCTCAATTATGGGAATTCTGCAAAAGCAGAATGTACAGGTAAATACGGGAGATATAGCAACGGATATTTATCAGTTACGTTTGCGTACAGAAGGAACATATACTAGTCTGGAAGATATAGAGAATCAGTTGATTATCAGTAAAGATGGACATGAAGTTCGTTTGGGAGACATCGCTATTGTGGAACGTGGGTATTATGATCCGCCTTCTACTTTGATGCGCGTTAACGGAAAGCGTGCTATCGGTATTGGTGTAGCTAGTGGGGCAAAGGACAATGTAGTGGCTGTAGGAGAAGCTGTTGATGAAAAACTAGCAGAAATCGAGCAATTGCTCCCTGTCGGTATCGAACTGACTTCGCTTTATCCCGAAGACAAGATTGCCAATGAGGCCAATAATGGATTTATCATGAATCTGATCGAGTCGTTAGTGATTGTTATTTTCATTATTTTTATAGTAATGGGGGCCCGTGCAGGCATGTTGATCGGCAGTTCCTTGCTTTTTTCGGTAGGAGGAACCTTGCTTATTATGTTAATGTGGGGGGTAGGATTGAACCGTACTTCGCTGGCGGCATTCATCATTGCAATGGGTATGTTGGTTGATAATGCTATTGTAGTAACAGATAATGCACAGATAGGTATCAAACGTGGAAAGTCGCGTTATCAGTCTTTGATAGATGGTGCCATCAAGCCTCAATGGGCTTTGCTGGGAGCGACTTTTATTGCCGTTTGTTCCTTCTTGCCTTTGTATTTGGCACCGGCATCAGTGGCCGAGATTGTAAAACCGCTGTTTATCGTATTGGCTGTATCACTAGGCTTAAGTTGGATTCTTGCTTTATGTCAGACTACCACTTTTGGTAATTTTATTCTGAAAGAAGCGGTTTCCGGTGTCGGCTCGAAAGATCCGTATGACACCAAACTTTATCATCGGTTCGAGAAATTCCTGACTTTGCTAATTAAACGGCGTTTTGTTACATTGACTACTGTTGTTATCACATTGGTGCTTTCGTTGGTCATCATGGCAGTAATGCCACAGAGCTTCTTTCCCCAAATGAATAAGCCGTATTTCCGTGCCGATTTGATATTTCCTGAAGGTTTCAGTATTCATGCAGTAGATCAGGATGTGATGAAGGTGGAGGAGTTCTTGAAAAGCAATGAGAAAGTAAAATCTTATTCAGTTACTTTGGGTGGTACTCCGTTGCGTTATTATTTGGCCAGTTCTTCTTTTGGTCCCAAGTCCAATTATGCGAATGTGTTGGTGGAAACTAAGGATCCTGAGGATGCTTCCGAAGTGGAACAGCAGTTTTACGAACACATGATCCGGAATTTTCCCAATATCATCACTCGTTCGGCGCTTTTTGCCTTGTCGCCGGTGCCTGAGGCAGCTATTGAGTTTGGTTTTATCGGCGAGAATCCCGACACATTGACCGCATTGGTCGAAAGAGCGAAGACAATAGCCCGTCAGTGTGATATGGTGACAGATATCCGTTCCAATTGGGGAGATAAAGTACCGGTATGGAAGCCGATGTTCTCGCAGCAGAAAGGTCTGCGTTTGGGAATTACGCGCCAGCAGGTTTCTAATTCCTTCCGTACGGCTACCAACGGTTTGCCTTTAGGTGAATATCGTGAAGGCGATGTTTCCTTGCCCATTCTGTTGAAGGACGAGGATGTGGAGAGCATGAACTTGAATGATGTGAAGAGCGTGCCCGTATTCAGTACAAAAGGAAATTCTGTAAAGGTGGAGCAGGTGATTGATAATTTTTCTTTGGGATATGATTACAATGTAGTCCGTCGTTTTAATCGCGAGCGTTGCATGATGATGCAATGCGAGCCGAAACGAGGAGCTAATACGATGGCTGCATTCAAACAAGTACTGGCAGCCGTACAGACTCAGATACAGTTGCCCGAAGGGTATAAAATGAAGTATTTTGGTGAGCAGGAAACGCAGGATGTAAGTAATGCTGCGTTGGCAAAGAACATTCCGCTGACTTTCTTGTTGATTTATGTAGTTTTGTTGTTCCTTTTTCCCAGCAATTACCGCAAGCCTGTGTTGATTATGCTCATGTTGCCATTGGTATTTATCGGAGTGGTATGGGGATTGATTGTGTTTGGTAAATCGTTGGATTTCTTTGCCATTCTCGGTTTGTTGGGACTTATTGGTATGAATATCAAGAACGCCATTGTGCTGGTTGATGAGATCGGTCTTCAGTTGAAAGATGGAAAAGGAGCGGTTTCTGCTGTGGTAGAAGCTACCAAAACACGTATTGTTCCGGTGACCATGGCTTCGGGAACCACTATTCTGGGCATGCTTCCCTTATTGGGGGATGCCATGTTTGCCGGTATGGCGGCTACCATTATGGGGGGGCTGTTCGTGTCGACTATCCTGACTATTTTTGTTCTTCCTGTAACTTATTGTATATTCTTTAAAATTAGAGCAGACAGATGATGAAAACTAAAATAATTTATATGATCGGTATGGCTTGTATAGCCGGTACACTCTCGGCTCAGACGGTGGTGGATTATGCAGCATTCGAACAGAAAGTGCTGGACTATAGTCAGACATTGAAACAGAGTGTGGCTCAGCGTACTGCCATGCAGAAAGCTATGAAGGCGGCAAAGACCGCTTTCTTCCCGGCGGTCGACGCATCAGGAAGCTATCAGTATCGTATCAACAAGTATGACATGGATTTTGGCGGAATAGCCATCCCTATGGAGCACGATTCATATAGTGCCGAGGTAGGAGTGTCACAACCCATTTATGCCGGTGGAAGCATTTATCATAATTATAAAGCTTCGCAGATACAAAGCCAGATGGCAGACAAGTCGGTGGATTTGACAACGGATAATATTATTTATGCTGCCGAGGCCAGTTATTGGGGAACGGCTGCGCAAAAAGAAATGTATGAAACCATGTGTCAGTATGTGCAAATCATTGAGCAGCTGACCAAGGTGTTGCAGGACAAGTATGATGACGGATACATCAGTAAGACTGACCTTATTCAGATGCAGACCCGTTTGAAGGAGGCCGAATTGCAGCGTTCCAGCAGTTATCGGTCCTATCAGGTGGCTTTGCAGAATATGAATGTATTGATGGGCTTGGACCCGATGGCCGAAATGAATTTAGTCGACTCTATCTCTGCCGTATTGCCAATGCCTGCTTTTATCGGTGCGGAGGCAGCCTTGAACGTGCGTCCCGATTATGCTATTTCACAATTGGATGTGGATTATCAGAAAAGGCAGGTCAGTCTGGCTGCGGCCAAGTATAACCCTTCGCTTTCTGTTGGGTTTAAGGAAACGTGGGGGACACAGATGCTGAACATCTCGGGCGAAACCATGTTCAACAGCAATGTATATGCTTCCGTCAAATTGCCGATATTCCATTGGGGAGCCCGTTTTAAGTCGACAGCAGCACAGAAAGCTATTTTGTTGGGTAAGCAATATGCTTTGCAAGATAAGCAGGACCAAATCAGCAAGGAGGTAGCAAAAGCATGGACGAGTCTGACGGAGAATACCCGCCAGATTACCATTGCCGAGGAAAACTGCAAATTGGCAGAAGAGAATCTGGATTTGAATACTTTCAGCTATGCGGAAGGCAAACTCACCATTCTGGATGTTCTTTCTGCGCAATTGACCTGGATACAGGCTTATACTAATCTGATTCAGTCTTATTACGAACAAAAGATAGCGCTGGCCGATTATAAGAAAGCGGCGGGCATTAGGTATTTGTGTAAGGAATAGGTAAATTCAAACTTTATTTTTGTCATCCAAAGCTAAATCAAGCAGGCAGGGATAGCTCCCCTGACCTGCTTGATTTTGTTTTGGATGATCGTTATCTTTCCAAATTATTGGATAAGATATGATTGAAGAAGAAAATCGTTGAATCATTCCGTTGTTGCATCTTATCAACTCATGATGTGAAAAAGCTTTAAAAGCTCCGTGGTGTGATAGCGTAATTCTATATTAATGATTAAATTCGCACATTCTTGTTATTGTTCTTATTACGAAAACTATTATATATTGTATATTATGAAAAACAAAGAAAACAATTTTTATCTGATGGGCGTGGTGTTTATTGCCATTCTCGGTGGTTTACTATTCGGTTATGATACGGCAGTTATTTCGGGAGCCGAACAAGCTCTGCAAAAACATTTGGGGTTGGATGCCTTTTGGCATGGCGTGACAGCTTCCAGTGCATTGATGGGATGTGTCGTAGGTAGTGCCTTTTCCGGTTATTTTGCCTCCAGTTTGGGACGTCGTAACTCATTGCGTCTGGCCGCTTTGTTGTTTTTCCTGTCGGCTTTAGGTTCTTATTATCCCGAGTTCTTGTTCTTTTCGAAGGGTGACACGTCGTTTGCGTTAATTCTGGCTTTTAACTGTTATCGCATCATTGGCGGCATCGGTGTAGGACTTGCTTCGGCTGTTTGTCCGATGTATATTGCCGAAATCGCTCCTTCCGAGATTCGTGGCAAGTTGGTATCCTGCAATCAGTTTGCTATTATTTTCGGTATGCTGGTGGTTTATTTTGTGAATTATATGATAAAAGACGGTATGTCCGACGAAGTGCTTATATCCGACGGATGGCGCTATATGTTCGTTTCCGAGGCAGTTCCTGCCGCTTTGTTCGGCATTTTGTTGTTTTTGGTTCCCGAAACTCCGCGTTATCTGGCTATGATTCATCAGGATGATAAGGCGTTTGCGGTGCTTCAGAAGGTGAACGGGACGGATAGAGCCAAAACCATCTTGTCCGAGATAAAGGCGGTGAGTGCCGAGAAGACGGAAAAACTCCTCACTTATGGGCTGACGGTTATTGTGGTCGGCGTCTTGCTTTCCGTATTCCAGCAAGCCATCGGTATCAATGCAGTACTTTATTATGCTCCTCGCATTTTCGAGAAAATCGGTGGCGGTGGTGATGGCATGATGCAGACCGTAGTGATGGGGGTGGTCAATATTCTATTTACATTGATTGCCATCTTTACGGTAGAGAAGATGGGGCGTAAGCCTTTGTTGATTGTCGGTTCCATCGGCATGGCCGTAGGTGCGTTCAGCGTAGCGTTCTGTGACGAGTTTCGGGTGGAAGGCATTCTGCCGGTTATTTCCATCATTGTCTATGCTGCATTCTTTATGATGTCATGGGGGCCTATTTGCTGGGTTTTGATAGCCGAGATATTTCCGAATACCATCCGTGGCAAGGCGGTTGCCATAGCTGTGGCATTTCAGTGGATATTCAATTATTTGGTTTCTTCTACTTTCCCTGCCATGTACGAGTTCAGTCCGGTGTTTGCCTATGGGCTTTATGGTGTGGTTTGTGTGCTTGCCGCCCTGTTTGTGTGGAAAATGGTTCCGGAAACCAAAGGGAAAACTTTGGAGGATATGAATCGCCTTTGGAAAGAAAAAAGATAAAGAGGCTGTTCTGAATAGTGAATGAATGTGGTGGCTGTTTGCCGATTGTCAGCAAGCAGCCATCGCTATTTTTATTACTCTGCATGTATAAAAAGTGTCTGTCGGTTGATGGGGAGGGAGAAGATGGAAACGCTGGAACCGACAGGCTGTGTGCAGCAAGAAATAGGTGGTGAAACGTATGTGCGTATATGAAAAAATATGGTAGCTTTGCAGCTGGTTTACATAAAAGAAAGGAGAAAGTAATATGGAATTGCCAGAAGACCCGATGATGCTTTTCAGTTTGGTGAATATGAAACTTCGAGACTATTATCATTCGCTGGATGAGTTGTGTCACGATATGGGCGTGGACAAGGAGCAGTTGGTGAAGAAACTGAGTGATGCTGGTTTTGAATACAGCCCGGAGAACAACAAATTTTGGTGAGTTTTTTCCGGAATTAATGTTGCGGCGTCATGGGCTCTTGGAGGTTAGAGCATGGCCTGCGTGCAACGCTTTTTTCTCTTGCTGCATAGTGTGGATATGTCAAGGAACGGACTCTTTTTGCATGATTAATCCCTTTGAATAGCTAATAGTCTTGAGATGATTCTACTTTTCCTGTCATCCTTTCATTAGTCGCTAAAATGCCCTGTTGATGGGAGTTCGGGCTGTGAAAGGACACTCCGTAAGGGTCCTTTCATCCTCCTTTCATTCGCGAATAAAAGCAACTAAGTGGCAATTGCTGAAGGCAGATGTGAAAGGACTTGTGTAGCGCGGCTGAAAGGGTCGTGAGGGGATGGCCTGTCACTCTTAACCGATTGATTGATAATGTGTTTTGCCGGTAATGAAAGGATGAAAGGAAAAGAGGTAGAAGCAACTTGATAAGCGGGCAATGTCTTTTACACGTATGTACGTGTGAGCCTTCGCGACCGTATGTGTAGGCCTACACGTACGTATGTACAAGCCTACACATACGTACGTGTTTTGCGATGAAATGGAATCTGTGTCCTGGGTTCGATGAGGATAAACTCATATTAAGTGTTAAAGTAACTGACAACCCTTGTTAAGGTTCAGTCGGGGGTGTTTGTGCCAGCAGTTTAGCTAGGGCTCGGTCGGGTTTTCCGGTCTCTGTCAAAGGAAGGCGGAACACCGGTATGATACGCTTGGGACGCCAGTAGGGTGGTAGCACGTGTGTGCAGGTTTGTTCCATTTCTTTGGGTATTTGCCCTTCGACTAGTAGCACGATTATTTCACCGAATTTTTTGTCGGGTGCTGAGGTGATTTGGAAAGGGACGGACAAGTGTCCACGCAGTGCGGCTTCTACTTCTTCTGTTTGTACTTTCACCCCTCCGGTGTTGATTGTGTTATCTTTTCTGCCCAAGATGCGGAATTGTCCTTTGTCGTTCATCTTGGCAATGTCATTGGTCACAAGTTCTTTTTCGCATATGTCAGGAGCGTATATGATCAGTGTGTTTTCTTTACTTCTCCGTATTTTTATTTTTTTGAAAGGGGTATACCATTCCGAAGCTTCAGGCCCGTTCAACCTTCGGAGAGCAATGTGTGAGAGGGTCTCGGTCATACCGTAGGTAGACCATACGGCATGAGGGAAATCCTTTAGTGCTTTTCCCAGCTGGGTGTCAATGGCACCTCCTCCGATGATAAGGTGTCTGATTTGTCTTAATAGAGATGCTTCTTTAGATACTTGTAACGAATTGTAGACTTGCATAGGGGTCATGGCTGCAAAAACGGGAGCTTTCGTCAGAGTTTTCATCGGGTGTCCGGAAGGGGTGACGGGCAAAAGGTTCAGCCCTGCTGTCAGAGCCCGTACCACTACCATTTTTCCGGCAATGTATTTCAGAGGCATGCAGAGCAGAGCGGTGTCTCCTTCCTGTAGCTTCAGGAATGAGCAGGTGAGGCAGGCGCTTGCCATCATGCGATCTTTTTCTACATAAAGTTCCTTAGGCGTGCCGGTGGAGCCTGAGGTGTGTACCGATAGTGTGTTTGCGGGGGCGAACCATTCGGAAAGAAAAGAGAAGAGTTCTTGGCGGAAGTTCTGGTTGTCGGAAGGGGTGTTCATTCTGACCATTTCGATTTCCCAGTTGTTGTAGGGAATGTTTTCGATCAGAATTGTCTGTTTGTGTCTGTTTGTATGGAAATTTGTCATATCTTTAACAGATGGGTTAATGAATTCAGTTCGGTTGGTCACAGTTCCAGCCAGTTCAATATGTCGGGTTCGGCTTGTTGAGGCTGGAACCATAGGCAGTCTCCTTTGATATGGAGCGGACAGTCTATATTGTCGGTATACAGTAGTCCGGTGCCTAGTCCTTGTGGTAGGATAGGATGCTGTGTGGCACACCATTGTGCAATGGCATTAAGTCCAATATTAGATTCCAATGCCGAGGTGACCCATGTCCCGATTCCTCTTTCGGCAGCCAGTTTCATCCATTCTTCGGCACCACAGAGCCCTCCGTGCAGGGATGGTTTCAGAATGATATATTGGGGGCGTATCGTGTCCAGCAGTTCGATTTTCTGTTTGCGTTGGTTGATACCTATCAGTTCCTCATCGAGGGCGATGGGGAGGGGGGTGTTGGAGCACAACCGAGCCATTTCTGTCCATTGTCCGGCACGTATGGGCTGTTCGATGGAGTGCAGATGGAATTGGGATAGGCATTGCAGCTTTTCAAAGGCATCGGCAGGAGTGAAGGCTCCGTTAGCGTCTACTCTCAATTCGATTTGTTTGGGACCGAAGTGGCGTCGTATGTGAGTCAGCAGTTCCAGTTCCTTTTCAAAGTCGATGGCTCCTATTTTTAGTTTGATGCAGCGAAATCCTTGTTGCATTTTTACTTCAATTCGTTGGTACATTTCGTTGAAGTTTCCCATCCAGATGAGTCCGTTGATGGCGATGCCTTTCTCTCCTCGGCTGAAAGGGGTATCTTGCAGTTTCATGCTGCCTGCTTTAAAATGTAACAGGGCGGTTTCCAGTCCGAACAGAATGGATGGATAGGGCAATAGGTTTTCTTTATTGATCTTTCCTGTCTGTTCAAAGTCTTTGCAGGCATCTGCCAGCAGTTGGTCGTAGTGAGGCAGGTCGTCGCAGCTCAAATCCGGCAGGGGAGCACATTCACCCACTCCGTAGCGGTGGGGCATGTTGCTGTTGGTAAGGAGTATATACCACACGTTTCGGGTGGTATATACTCCTCTCGAAGTGCCTGCCGGTTGCTTGAAGTGTAATTGTTTCTTTATAATTCGGGTGTGGAACATGTTTTTTTATATGTGGTTAGCCTGGATATTACGGTTTGTTTACGGAAATTTGGGGTAATCTTTGAATCGTGGCTTGCGTTTCTCGAGGAAAGCCTTTCCGCCTTCTTGTGCTTCGTCTGTCATGTAGTACAGCATGGTAGCATCGCCGGCCAGTTCCTGTATACCGGCTTGTCCGTCCAGTTCGGCATTTAGTCCGGCTTTAATCATGCGGAGTGCCAGCGGACTGTGTTCCATCATTTTTTCTGCCCATTCTACTGTTTCGTCTTCCAAGCGTTCAAATGGGACTACTGTGTTCACCAGTCCCATTTCCAGTGCCTTTTGTGCAGAATATTGGCGGCAAAGGAACCAAATTTCACGTGCTTTTTTTTGTCCTACGATACGTGCCAGATAGGAGGAACCGAAGCCGGCATCGAAACTGCCTACTTTTGGACCCGTTTGTCCGAAGATGGCATTATCCGAGGCGATGGTCAGGTCGCATACCACATGTAGCACATGCCCACCTCCAATGGCATAACCGTTCACCATGGCGATAACCGGCTTAGGCAGTGAGCGGATTTGTTTCTGAACGTCGAGCACATTCAGGCGGGGTACTCCGTCTGTACCGATATAGCCTCCGTGTCCTTTCACGTGCATGTCGCCTCCGCTGCAAAAGGCTTTGTCGCCTGCACCGGTCAGAACCACTACATTGATGTCTTGGCATTCGCGACAGTAATACAGGGCATCGCTGATTTCCGAGGTGGTGGTGGGTGTGAATGCGTTGTGGTAACGCGGTCGGTTGATAGTGATTTTCGCTATTCCATTATAAAAATCGAACAATATGTCCTGATATTCTTTGATGGTTTTCCATTCTCTTGTTTTCATGTTTGTCTTTATTTCTTTTATGAGTTTATTTGTTTGTATTCGTTTCCGGATTTTTATTTTCTATCTGTTTATTCTTCGCGCTGCATTCCGTTCCTGCTTCCGTATTTATCCGTTTTTGTTCTTAAGTCCGTGATAATAACTTCTTAGCAGGCTGGTGTCTTTCTCCTTGTCGGTGAATACTTCCATTAGCATGGGCTGCATCTGTGTTTCGGACTTGGCAAATTGTTCCATCGCTACTTCCAGCTCCTCTTCGTCGGTCACTTTTATATAGATGAATCCGCGCTCTTCCGCCCATCCTTTGGCAGTGGTATAATGTTCGGCTGTGATGAATTCGCGAGAGTGGCTTGATTTGTCCATTCCCGGCAGAGTATGGAATATTTCTCCGCCTTCGTTGTTCAATAGCAGGATGCGGATGTTGGCACCATAGTTTTGGTTCCACAAGGCGTTCATGTCATAGAAAAAACTCAGGTCGCCTATGACGATGAAATTCAGCTTTGTGGAGGCGGTAGCATATCCGATGGCAGTGGACAGTGAACCTTCAATGCCGTTTACGCCCCGGTTGCAACAGATTTCCACCTGTGGTGGAATAGTGAACAGCTGAGCATAGCGTACGGTAGAGCTGTTTGCCAGATGCAGGGCGCAGGATTCGGGTAGTGACCGGATGAGTTTTCCGATCACGGATATTTCGGAGTAAGGCAGTTCGGGTGTTGGAATGGTTTTGCAATAGTTTTCCCACATTAGCGGATAATTGGTAGGTTTGTTATCTAGCAGGAAGGCTATTTTTTCCAAAAACTCAAATGGATCCATCTCTATCACGGTGGTCAGGCACCCATACAGGTCGGCTATCTTTCCATCAGCAGCGATATGCCAGTGTTCGCGTGGCGGATGATTGCGCAGGTATTTTTTCAGCTGTTTGGATACGATATGTCCGCCATAGGTGATCAGTATTTCGGGGGCCATGTCTTCCTGGCGTTGCGAACTCATGGAGTAGATAGTTGTGTCGAAATTCTTAATGGGGATACCTGGTATGGTTTGGTTGCTCAAGTGTTCTGTCAACCATGCGAAGTGCTTGTAGAGTGGCTTTACGTATTTCTTTTCGAACAGGTAGATCAGGTTCATTTGGCCTACCACTATCATGCGTTTGTTGTACTTGTTCAGTCGTCCTATCAGTTCCTTGTAGTCGCGGTCGTATACGCTTAGTCCTTGATAGCGAGTGATGACACGTACCTCGGGTAGCGTTTTGGCGGTGAAACGATAGATGGGTTCGGCAACGGGTACATTGATATGTACCGGTCCCTTGCCGTGATGGTTGGTTTCCAGCAGGGCTTCGTTGATGAGCCGGTTGCAGAACCATTCGTCCTCGTCGGTGTGTATTTCGGGCAGGTTGACAGATATTTTCACTAACGTTCCAAACACATTAGGCTGAGGCAGAGTTTGTCCGTCCATTTGCCCTATCCAAGCAGCGGGACGGTCGGCCGAGATTACAATCAGGGGTACTTGCTGGTAAAAAGCTTCGGCTACGGCGGGATGCAAGTTCAGTAAGGCCGATCCCGAGGTACAGCACACGGCTGCGGGTCCACCTCCTTGCAGGGAAAGGCCGATGGCGAAGAACCCGGCACTACGTTCGTCGGTGACGGGATAGCAGGTGAAATCTTCTATATTGGCCAAGGTATGTACGATGGCAGCGTTTCGGCTTCCGGGGCAAAGTACAATCTTTTTCACACCGTGGGCTTTGAGGAGGGCAGCCAGTTGGAGTATGCTTTTTTTTTCTGAATACATCGTTCTTTCTCCTTATTATTATTTTATTTGCTTATAAAGTCGGAATGAAGGATGCTTCGCATCGTGTTCATCTTGTCGTCTGTTTCTTTCCATTCCGATTCTATTTCCGAAGAGGCTAGTATGCCTCCTCCGGCATACAGGGTAGCTTCTCCGGGCTTGATCTGCATGCAGCGCAGGTTGACGTAGAGATCGGTGTGTCCTTCGGTGTCCAGCCATCCGGTAAATCCGGAGTAATAGCTTCGGTCGTATCCTTCGTTCTCTCCAATGAAGCGGAATGCCTCTTCTTTGGGTAGTCCGCAAATAGCAGGGGTGGGGTGTAGCTCCTGTAGCAGATCTCCTATGTGCTCTGTATCTTTTAGCTGAAAATAGAAATCGGTTTTGAGATGCACCAGTTGTCCGGCACGGGCGGTATAAGGACCTTTTTCGCTCAGTTTGCTACCGAATTTCTTGGTGATTCGGCGAATGTAGTCGGCCACATAGCCTTGTTCTTCACAATTCTTCCTGTCCCATTCGGTCGGCATCACTTCGTCGGGCATTGGCATGGTACCAGCCAGGGCTACAGTATGCCATTCTTTGCCGTGTCCGCTCAGCAGGATTTCAGGGGTGCTTCCCAGCCAGGTTCCGGAGGCGGGAGTGTGGCACAGATAGATCATCATGCGTGGATATTTGTTGCACGCACGTACAAATGCGCTGAGTGGTGCAAAATCGTCAGGAATATGTCGGGAGGAGGAGCGCGACAGAACCAGTTTTTGGAACTGTTTTGCTTGTAAAGGGGCCATGAAACGTCTGAATGCTCGTGCATATTGTTCTTTGGCATCCTCTTCGGATATAAAGGGATGCATGCATGCCCGTTGGTTAGGACAGGTCAGCAGGGCATCGGCACATTCCAAAGAAGAAAGTGCTTTGGTGATGTCGGGCCAGTCGTATGCAGTGATGTCGGGACGGATTATTACCAGAGGATGTTCTTCTGATAGGCGGAAGGGAACCATGACAAAACCTCGCTTTCCGTTCAGTTCGCGGATGCCAGGCAATTGTTCTATATCACCCGATGTTTGTAGCACTAAGTAGCATGCGTCTGTCCAAGGCAGGCGGTAGAGGGCGAACCCGAGTCGGCTGCGTGTCAGGCAGTCTAATAAATGTTGTGTATGTAAATCTGGTAAGTTCATTTTTTCTTCATTATGAAATTGACTACACGGACAGTGGAGACTAATCGGCCTTCCACAGTAGTAATGTCGATGTTCCATAAGTGTGTGGAAGAGCCTCGGTGGACTAATCGGCCGGTGGCTGTCACTATTTGTCCTATGGGAACCGCCGTTATGTGATTTCCACTGACTTGTACTCCGCAGGCGTATTCGCCTTTGCGACATAGTGACATGGAGCCGTGGCCGGCCACTATCTCGGCCAGCGCCAGCGATGCGCCTCCGTTTAGCATGCCGAAGGGTTGTGAGGTGCGGTGGTCGACTGGCATTTCGGCACGTACTGTTTCGTCATCGGATGGTAGAAATCGGATGCCTAGATGTTCGATCATCGAGCCCGAATAATCTGGTCTGAATTTAGTCTTTTCTGTCATGAGTCTGTCTGTTCTTTTCTATCATGGCTGCAAAATTACATATTTTTTGGATGAAAATAGGATGCCTGTAGGTGTTTTACTGACAAAACATATATTTGCTGTCATTGGCCATTCGCTTTTGTCGGTATTTGTAATAGCCAAGACCGATGAGGTCTGCTATAAACCATCCGATGGGGATGGACCACCAGATTCCGGTTATGCCGACAGAGGGGATGCCGGCCAGCCAGTAGGAAAGAACCACACGGGAACCTAGCGATATGACCGTGAGCAATACGGACATCTTTGGCATGCGGATGGCCCGATAATATCCGTACAGCAAGAAGAGAATCCCGATTCCACAGTAAAAAGTTCCCTCGATGTGCAAATAGTTGATGCCGATATTCAGGATTTCCGTTTCGTGAGGATGGATGAAAATCAGCATTAATGGGCGGGCGAATAAAAAGACAAGGGCGGAAACAATCATCGAGAAAAGGACGGTGATGACCAAGGCTCTGCGTATACCCTTGCGGATACGTTCTTCTTTCCTGGCTCCGAAATTTTGGGCAATGAAGGTGGAGAAGGCATTTCCAAATTCTTGAACCGGCATATAGGCGAACGAGTCGATTTTTATGGCGGCTGCAAAGGCGGCCATTACTATGGTGCCAAAACTATTGACCAGTCCCTGTACCATCAAGATTCCTAAGTTCATCACCGATTGCTGCACACAGGTCAGTGCGGAGAAAGAGGTGATTTCTTTCAAACAATGGCGGTCGAAATGCAGATCGGTGCGGCGCAGTCGCAATTCGGGATATTTCATGTAGGTATATCCCATAATTCCCAGTGCAGCCCCTCCCTGCGAGGCTATTGTGGCAGCTGCTGCTCCTTTGATTCCCCAGTCCAATTGCAGGATAAAGAACAGATCAAGTCCGATATTCAGTCCGACGGAAACCGCCAAAAAGCAGAGTGGGGTGACGGAATCGCCTATGGCACGCAGCAGGGCAGCATAGAAATTGTAGATAAAGGTGGGGCCGATTCCCCAAAAAATGATCCACAGGTAATCATACATCATGCTGTAAATGTTGGTAGGAATCTGCAACAATCCGAGAATGGGATGGATGCCGATGAAAACCGTTATGTTCATAACCAGTGTTACTGTGCCTGTCAGCAGGGCCGACATATAAATGCTTCGGTGTAGGGCGTCCGTTTGTCTGGCACCATATTGCAAGGAAAAAATAGTGCTGCTTCCCATAGACAAACCCAGCAGAATGGAAATGAGGAAGACCATCAGTGTGTAAGCAGAACCTACAGCAGCCAGCGCATTGGAGCCTAAGCATTGTCCCACAATCAGCGTGTCGGCTATGTTGTAGCATTGCTGTAGCAATGAACCTATAATCATGGGTATGGTGAAACGTAGCAGAGTGCCTGTGATGCTTCCTTGTGTTAGGTCTGTTTTAGATGGCATAAGTGTTTGCTTAAACTGGGTTGATGGTGCAAAGGTAAGAACACTTTTTTATAAAAAGAGTTAATCGGGCAAAGCTTCCCGTTAGATTTTTTTTATTGTAATATCTATCATGTCTGTTTGCGTAGTATGTCATAGGGTTACATCGGCTGTGATGCGCTGACAGCCGGTGTGATTTCGGAACATACGGGTTTATTCGTCTTTCATACCTCGAAAGTCATTCGATTTGTCGAAACGAAGGAGCTGGTTCTTTGCAGCCTGAGGGAAAGGACAAACGTCGGATGCATTTATTTCTTTTCTTTCCGCATGCTGAATTCGCAGCCGCAATACTGCTGGTTGTAGAAATTGTATTCCTTGATGATGGCTATGCGGCGTTCGCTCAGTCCACCTTTGCGCCAGTTTTGTTCCCAATAGGTGACATCGGGATAAGGGGCGGTGGCATATCTGCCTGCTTCTTCTATTTGTTCCAAGCTTTTCCAACGGCTTGAGGCAAGAGTGGTGGTAATGACCTTGAATCCGTGTTCGTGTGCATAACGGGCCGTCTCCAGCAAGCGCATCTTGAAACAGCGAAGGCAACGTCCGCTCCGCTCCGGCTCTTGTTCCATTCCTTCCATGTGGCAACGCCAGGCTTCATGGTCGTAATCCGCGTCAATAATTTCTAGTCCTAAAGAATGGGCATATCGGGTACATTCTTCTTTGCGTATCAGGTATTCCTTCATAGGATAGATATTGGGGTTGCAATAATAGATGACCGGAGTGACGCCATGCTGCATCAGACATTCGATGATAGCCGACGAGCAGGGAGCGCAACAAGTGTGAAGCAATACAGTGTCGGCTCCTTGGGGAACTTCAAGCTGGAATTTCTTTTTCATGAATCAATGTTAATATGTATTTGTCAATCGACCGGTAAACGGTTCTTTTTTACTATAAAACAAGAATCAGATAGAAATCTTTCGATAACTATCTGATTCTTTTCAAGAGCGGAAGACGGGGCTCAAACCCGCGACCCTCAGCTTGGAAGGCTAATGCTC
>CAMWGU010000068.1 GCA_947173895.1 uncultured Bacteroides sp.
GGCAACTGTTCAAGATAGGCGTCAACTTCAGCAAGGAGACGCGTAACATTGAGAAGTGGGTGGTGGAGTAATCAAAGAAGTCCATATCTATATTATATTTAGTTGTTTACAAAAAATAACCGCGGTTATTATAACCATAATTATTTCTGTAAATATACTTTGTTTGTTGGAAACATAAGTATCATAGTATAATTTATTGGGACAAAGAGAAAGCTTCTTACCAATAACGAAAGGAGCGACCTTCACAGGCCACTCCTTCCTTCACCAAAAAATATAGTAAAAACGGAATATGGTTATTCCGCTACCATAATTACTACGCGATTCCAGTCGTTCGTCTTGAACGGCTGAACTTCAGACCCTTTGCTATCAATAAGCAGACGGTCTGCACTGATACCATAGCGGTTGATCAGTTCGTCGGCAACAATACGTGCACGCTTGCGTGCCAGTTCCTCGTTGATTTTTGACGTTCCTGTACCCTTGTCGGCATAGCCGATAACAGACGCCTTCGATTCGGGGTACTGTTTCATATAATCGGCAATAGCCAGGATGTTGATAAGTTGGTCCTCGGTGATATTTGTTTTCGCCAAGCCAAACGAAACATGGCTCTTAACGCCAGGTCTGGCCTTTTCTACCTCGGGACACGGTTGCGGTTCGGGACACTTGTGGTTGTTGATAGTGCTTTGCAACTCGTTGATTTTGTCGTTGAGCGACTTCACGTAAGCTTCCGAGTAGCGTTCGGTCTTGTTCTTATAAACTACCGGTTTGCAGTCGGGGCATTTCAAGTTGAAGCCTGTACCAAATTTATAGGTCACACCTACCAACACGTTGTAATAGGAGTCAAAACTATGGTCATTCTTGCGGTTCCACCTGTCTGACACTCCGTTGGCCAATGCTTCAACATTGAAATCAAACGCCTTGCTCAGCCTGAAGCTGGCCTGAAGTCCCAGACGTGCCATGAAACTGCTGGCACCGTCATCAAATGTCTGGTTGTAACCGATACCTGCTACCAGACGCGTGTTGAAAAAACGCTCCGGGTTGCTGCCGCAGAACAGGTTGCTCAGATTGAACAGTCCGTCCACCGTAGCTGCACCGTAATAGAACCCGTAGGCAGGCTTGCTTCCTTCACCCGCTCTTCCGCGCCAACCGCTGATGGCCAGCCGTGCACCCACGTATGGATTGAAATATTTGCCGACAGCGATCTGGCCGGCGGGAGAGAGCAGTTTGCCAATACCTGTATCTCCCAATGAATAAGAGGAGCCTATCTGTCCCTGTACGAACCAGTTATCTTCGGTATTCTGCGCGTTGGCAGTCATACCTGCTACCGCTAGGAACAAGGCTGAAATAATGATTTTCATTTTCATAATTCCGATATTTTAATTGGGGTTATTCTATTTTCTTTCTGAACTCTTCTCCGGCCTTTTTCAGTATGGTTGCTCTATTCTCAGAAGTCAGACGGGAAGAATAGATGCGGAAAATGTATATACCCACACTGTTGTTTTTGTTCTGAAGAATAGATGTTTCCAGCAGATGGGCAAACTCTTTCCGGACTTCCTCCGTTTTTCTGTCCGACCGTACCATCTCATCACTGAAACAGTCCACAGCCAAAAGAAAATCTTGCAATTTATCGTTGAGTGGAGTACCCGATGTGAGTACCAATTCGCCCAGTACCGTCTTTACCATCCCTTTCTCCGTAACCACAGGCAAAGTGATGGGGTACAGATCATCGTCGGATGCTTTCAGTCGTAGTTGCAGTACTTCTTCAATGCTGTCCTTGCGCTGTATACTGAATTTCCCGTTACGGATGCGGACACTATCGACCGCAGCCAAGGTATAGGGATTGCACAAATAAAGCATTTTCCCCTCATAGCCTCCGGTTTTCACTCTTCCGGATATTACGCATCCTTCTGGAGACGTAGCGCAGGAACACAAGCCAACGGCCGATAGCAGGAGCACGAACGGGCACAGCCATGAAAAGTTTGTTCTCTTTCTCATTGTTCTCTTATTTGAAAAAAGCCGTCCGGCTAAATCGCTTTAGCGGAACGGCCTTCATTATTTACTATGCGGACAAAGTCGCATCAAAATCTGATACCCAGTTTCAGCACCGGCATGTCAAATAGTTTTACGTTGTGGTGTGAAGCGTTGTACTTGTCAAAGCCTTTGGGGCAGATTTGGATCACATCATAACGGTAGGCCAGCGGTTGGAACTGGAATCCCAGTACCAAACCCGGAGCCAGACTGTACTCGATACCGGCCACGCCTGCGGCTTTGATACCGAACATCTGGCCTGCACGGCTGCCCGACAGGTAGACTTGGGTGGGAAGGCCGCTGCCAACTTCATCGTTGCCTTCGTCCTCGCCATCGGCGTATGTCTCGCCTGTGTACGGTTCCGTTGTTTCAATACGTGCCATCTGGAATCCCACAGAGGCACCCAGATAAGGATGGATGCGAGGGTTGCTCACCTGGAAATAGCGGTTGGAACCGACTGACACGTACCAGTTGTTGGTAGCCTGCGCGTTGATATATTTTTGCGCTGGGATAATCATGTCGGGTACGGTTGTCTCTCCTTCCACATAATCCTTTTTGGGAGTCAGGTTGATATCCATGCCGAATTGCAAGTTGATGTCCCAGCAATCTGACAGGAAATATTTGCCTTCAAAACCCAGGATGTTGGTCAGACTGTTGTTGTTCAGCCCGTCAATTTGCAGGTAGCTGTTCAGATTTCCTGAATTCAGACTTCCACCATTGGGAAGTCCCACTGCGCCACCGGTATTCGAGAACTGGGGAAGCAGATAATAAGTATTCTCATTATAGAACTTATTACCTCCACCCAGGAAGACTGACACCTGCCACTGACCTTTTTGGGGAGCAAACATCACACCTTCACAGTTGCTGCCAACTGTCTGCGCCAAGATAGGCGCAGACATTAGGGCTAGCAAAAGTAATGTGCAGAGTTTCTTAATCATTTTCTTTATTACTTTGTTACTTTTTATTATTCAGCAGAAGCTGTCTTTGCCATGATTTCAACACCTTTCTGAAGATTAGCTGTGGCTTCTGCCAATTCTGCTTGTGCTTTCTCCAGTTTAGCCATAGCATTATCCAATGCTTCTTTAGCTGCTGTTAACTTATCGTATTTACCATCTGTAGCTTTGATCAGATCATTTTCTGCTATAACTACAGCTTTTTCTGCTTCAATAACATTATCTTCTGCTTCAGAAACTTTACCTTTCAACCATTCTTCGAATTTCACTGTCTCCTGGTAGTTTCCGTTTTCAGGCAACCAAGTGTCGATAGCGCCAATCAAAGCTCTCTTAACTTTATTCAAGGCATTGATACGATCAGAAATAATACCTAATTCTGTTTGAATAGCACCAAAGTTCTTGTTTTCATAAGCTGTCAATGCGTTTGCAGCAGCGTCTTTAGCAGCTTGTGCAGTAGCTTGAGTCTTCTTCAAAGCAGTCAACTGAGTATTCCAGTATTTCACGATATTTTCGTAATCTGCAATGATTTCCTTGTAATTTTTAGCTTCAAACTCAGTTGCAGGATCAGAAACATAATAATAGCGACCTAAAGCGCCACATGCGGTTTCATAATTTTCAACAGCTTTAACTTCTGCTTGTGTAGGCTGAACACGCATATAATCTTTTTCATCATATCCATTGTACAATGAAGTTTCACCAAAGGCTTCAACAGAAGCTGTATGCAATTCACCCAAGATTTCGTCTACAGATTTCAAAGTTGCCAAAGCACCTGATGCTTTTGCAGTAATTGTTTCTGTGTCAGAGTTAAATTTCTCTGCAGTACCTTTTGCCCACAATTTCTCAGCACTACCGAAATAGTCTATCAATGCTGTCAAATATACATCCTTATTTTCAGAATCACTCAACCATTCCTTTACAGTTTTTGAAACCCAAGTTTGTTTAGTTCCAATTGTCAATTGCAAAGAAACTTTGTTGGTTGTCAATTGAACGGGTGCAGCAGCATTGTAATACTTCACAATTGCATCAGCAAATACTTGTTGTGCTTTCAGTTCTTTCTTAGCATCTCCATCAGCAGCATCCATAGCATCGTTATAAGCGTCAAAAGCCTTCGTTACGGCTTCTTTATCTTTTGCTTCAGTAGTATAGCCTTGAGCTGTTGCGTATGCAGCCTTAGCTTTCTCCCACTTTTCTCCAGCTTTGTCTGATGCCTCTTTCGCAGCTTTAACCGCTTTGTCGTGGTTGGCAGCTATTTCATCCAACAAGGCTTTCTTTTGAGAAGTATAGCCAGCTATTTTTGCATTATAAGTTGCAATAAAGCCACCGTTACCATCCTTGTTAGCTCCACCAATTTCTACCATTGCATCATTAATAGGAGTACCTTTAGCTACAGAAGTAGTCTCGCCCATCATGTCCTTCTTCTCAAGTTTTTCCTGAGTTTTCAAGTTATTATAGGCGTTAACTGTTTGCTGTTTGTCAGCTTGCAACTTCTTGTATTCATCAGAATTTTGAAGTTTAGTAAGCTTAATATTCAATTCTGATTGTTTTTTCTCAAGGCCTTCAATAGAGTCTTCCAAAACAGCAACTTCCTTGCGCCAATCAGCAGTTTCGGTATCATTCTTTAAGAAGTCTTTCCATTTTGTCAATGTTTCTTCTGCTACAGTTTGAGAAGCTTTAGCTCTTACTACAGCCAACTCAAATTGTTTGAAGTCTACACTGTCAACTCTTGAATCAAGAATTGCATTATAGTATGCTTCTTCCTTTGCTTTTACATCATCAGCCTTTTCATCCACTTTATCCTGCGCATCTTCCACAGCCATCTTCAATTCAGCCAAAGTGACTTTTTCTTTTTCAGACATTAATGCTTGAGCAATTTCAATTTGTTTCAGAGCCACTTCGTATGTACGTTTTGCAACAGCCAAATCTTCTTGCAATTTCAGCATTTCAGCTTGATGTCTTAAAGCACTAGCTTCCATATTTTGCTTAGCCTCAGCTATTCTCTGTTCAAGTTCAGCTTTTTCAGCTTCGTTTTGAGCAGCTTGAAGTTCAGCTTTTAAGCGAAGAAGTTCTGTCTCAACTTTGGCATGTTCAGCCTGAGCTTTTTCTGTCTCAGCTTTAGCCAAAGTCAAAGCAGCTTCAGCATTTTTTGCTGCAGCATTAGCTTCTTCTACAGCCACTTTGGCACGCAGAAGCTCAGCCTTAGCACCGCGAAGGTTTTCAATTCCAGCCGGTTCATCGTTGTCGATACATCCGGTGAAAGTCACTGACGAGCCAGCCATCAAGGCTCCGAACAGGACTGCACTTAAAAATTTTTTGTTCATAATAGAAAAACTTTAAATTTATAAATTTAAAAACTCAAAATGTTTATTGTTTATAAAAGGACTTACTCATTTATCGTCGTATGGAGCCGGCGGCCGTCTTCGGCTTCGGGACAGGTATTGAAGGGGAGTCGCTCCGGCCAATCTGCCAAACGCCGCATAGAAAACACTCTTCGAGGCGAAACCGCAATACTTGTAAACATCGCCTACCGGACATCCGTCACACGACAAAAGCTCCTTTGCACGCTCCACACGGTAGGAATTAACCAGCTGCTTGAAGTTGCAGCCGAAGTAGGTGTTCACCGCGTTGCTCAGGTAGGTCGTATTCGTGCCGAATACTATACTATGATAGAAACTGTATGTATATCAGTGGTATACATACAGTCTGTAATGATGTAAGAGGCGTTGGAGATACTTTATTATTTATAATTTACGGTGATATCCGGTAAACTATCTACCGCTTTTTGTTTGAGTTCGTCTATGATATGGATGTATTTTTCTGTATGGCGGGTAGTGGAATGTCCTGCAAGGCTGGCTGCCGTTTTGATATTGGCTCCATTTGCCATGATATGAGTAATGAATGAATGGCGGGCACAATGAAAAGTGATGTGTTTGTTGATATGAGCTTGTTTTACCCATTTGTCCAAGATCCGTAATGTATAAGAATAGGAGGGAAGTTTGAAAACCAGTTCTTCATTCATGCCCGGATGCTTTTGCAGGAGTTTGATGGCCGTATGATTCAGGTTCAGGTGCAGGATGGCTTTTTTGGAGTGTGATTGTACTTTTTGTTGTATGATGGTAAGTCGGTTTGATGAAAAATCGATGTCTTTGTATTGCAGTTGTTGGACATCACACCAGCGAAGCCCGCAATAACAGGAAAACAGGAATGCGCGTTTCACCTCGTTGTTGGGACATGGAGTGACAGCAAGAACTTGAATCTCTTTTAAACTGAGAATCGCTTTGCTCACCTCGTCAAATTGAATCAGGCGGATGCCATCTGTAGGATTAGAATTCATTAACTTCTTTTCCATACATTTATTGATGCACATTCTGAACTTCTTGAAATATCCGATCGGGGTATTGCCTTTCAGATGCTCTCTGAGATATTCAAGAAAATTGATACAGAAATCTTTGGTAAGAACTGTGACGGGTAAGTTTTTCTTTCTTGTAAACTGTTGCAGATGAGTGATGCAGGCTTTGACCATTTTTCTGTCTTTCTTATGATAGTCGTCCAAAAATTCCCCTATCAGCATATAGAAGTCGGGGATGTTGCTTTTATCCGGCGGAAATATGTCATCGAATGTGTCGCTCACATTGTTCAGTTGATATTTTGCAGATAGGAACTCTAGTTCTTTTTTTGCTCTGATTTGTTTGGCTATCAGTATTTTGTTTTTGTTTTCTGCCCGGCTTGCCGCGTTGGTGGGAGCTTCTAAAATGATGCCTAGATACTCTTTGCGTCGCTTGCCGTTATGGCAGTAATCCAAGTAAAGAGAGATTCGACCTTTGTTCAATTGTTTCTTTCCTAGTGTGATTCCCATAATGAATAATAATTAGTACAATAATACAGTTGAAAAGAAAGACGGGAGGGGGACTGAATATGAATTCCTCTGTCTTTCTTGCTATAATAATAATATCTTTTGTACCTTTGTACTTCAAATAAGGAAATGGAAGAAAATTTTAATATACGAGAGCAACGTCTCACAAGTAAGGAACGCGACTTTGAGAATGCTTTGCGTCCGCTGAATTTTGAAGATTTCAGCGGCCAAGATAAGGTGGTGGACAATTTGCGCATCTTTGTCAAGGCAGCACGGTTGCGGGCCGAGGCCTTGGATCATGTCCTTTTGCATGGCCCGCCCGGACTGGGGAAGACGACTCTGAGCAATATCATTGCCAATGAATTGGGGGTGGGATTCAAGGTGACTTCGGGGCCGGTATTGGATAAACCGGGCGATTTGGCGGGAGTACTGACCAGCCTGGAGCCTAACGATGTGCTTTTTATCGATGAAATACATCGGTTGAGTCCTGTGGTGGAAGAGTATTTGTATTCTGCCATGGAGGATTATCGCATTGATATCATGATAGACAAGGGGCCTTCGGCGCGTAGCATCCAGTTGGAACTGAATCCTTTTACATTGGTTGGAGCCACTACTCGGAGCGGATTGCTGACTGCACCTTTACGCGCACGTTTCGGAATCAATCTTCATCTGGAATATTATGACGATGAAATTCTGACAAGCATTATCCGCCGTTCTGCCCATATACTGAATGTGCCTTGTGACGTGAAAGCGGCAGGCGAGATTGCTTCGCGTAGCCGCGGAACGCCCCGTATTGCGAATGCGTTGCTAAGGCGTGTTCGTGATTTTGCTCAGGTAAAAGGCTCCGGAAAAATTGATGTGGAAATTGCCCGGTTTGCTCTAGAGGCCTTGAATATAGACAGGTATGGACTGGATGAGATAGACAATAAGATTTTGTGTACCATCATAGACAAGTTCAAGGGGGGGCCTGTGGGGCTGACTACCATTGCGACTGCTTTGGGCGAAGATCCGGGAACAATAGAGGAAGTATATGAGCCTTTTTTGATTAAGGAAGGCTTTTTGAAACGTACTCCCCGCGGGCGTGAAGTGACCGAATTGGCTTATGTTCACCTGGGGAGGAGTCTGTATACGAATCAGAAAACATTATTTGATGATTGAAAGATGGCAGGATTAAAAGCATTAGCCAAGGAAACGGCCATATACGGGATGAGTAGTATCATCGGGCGGTTTCTGAATTATTTGTTGGTTCCGATATATACCAATGCATTGCCCGTGGAGTCGGGGGGATATGGTGTCATTACCAATATGTATGCCATCACAGCCTTGCTGATGGTGCTTTTGACATACGGGATGGAAACCGGCTTTTTCCGTTTCGCTAATAAGGGTGTGGACGATCCGATGCGCGTGTATTCCACCACACTGATTTCGGTGGGGACTACTGCATTGGTGTTTTTGGTGGTTTGTCTTTCTTTCCTGCGCCCCATTGCCGATTTTCTGGGATATGGAGAGCATCCTTGGTATATGGGCATGATGCTGATGGTGGTTGCGATGGATGCTTTTCAGGCCATTCCTTTCGCTTATCTGCGTTATCAGAAGCGGCCCGTTAAGTTTGCCGCATTGAAGCTATTGTTTATCTTTGTCAGTATTTCACTGAACATCATTTATTTTGTGGGGATGAAGGGAGAGCATGTCGGAGCGGCTTTTGCCATTAATCTGGCTTGTACTTCTTTGGTTATGTTGTGTCTGTGGAAAGAACTGATAGGGTTCAAATATGTGCTGGACAAGGAATTGTTGCGGCGTATGTTGCGTTATTCTTTTCCTATTCTGATTCTAGGCATTGCGGGCATATTGAATCAGGTGGCCGATAAAATCATTTTCCCTTTTGTATATCCCGATCGGGCACAGGCGGCTGTCCAACTGGGTATTTATGGGGCGGCCAGTAAAATAGCCATGATTATGGCCATGCTGACACAGGCTTTCCGCTTTGCATACGAACCGTTTGTTTTTAGCAAAAGTCGTGAGAAGGACAGCCGTGAGATGTATGCCAAGGCGATGAAGTTCTTTATCATCTTCACTTTGTTGGCTTTTCTGGCTGTCATGTTCTATCTGGATGTGTTGCGCTACATCTTGGGGCGCGATTATTGGGTGGGACTGAAGGTGGTTCCTATCGTTATGGCGGCCGAAATGTTTATGGGTATTTATTTTAATCTGTCGTTTTGGTACAAACTGATTGATGAGACAAAATGGGGGGCCTATTTCTCATTGGTGGGCTGTGGTATCATTGTCTTGGTGAATATTCTGTTGATTCCGGTGTTCGGCTATATGGCTTGTGCTTGGGCGGGTTTTGCAGGATATGGTGTGGCTATGCTTCTTTCTTATTTTGTGGGACAGAAGAAGTATCCCATCCGTTATGATTTGAGGGCGATAGGCAAGTATGTGGCGCTGGCACTGGTGCTTTATGTCGTTGCGATGCACCTTCCTTTCCGAAACATTTTGTTGTTGCTGGCTGTTCGTACATTGTTGTTGGCCTTGTTTGTGGCATATATTGTGAAAGCGGATTTTCCTTTGCGTCAGATTCCTTTTATTAACCGATACATAAAGAAATAGCGATGAGCGATTTGAAGAATAATTTGAAGAATGTACCTTATGTGAAGCAGTTTTTCAGCGAATATCTTGATTTGCGTAAGAATAAGGACAATGAAGCCCTGACGGTGGAAAGCATCCGTAATGGCGTAGAGTTCAAGGGAACCAACTTGTGGATTCTTATCTTTGCTATTTTTATAGCTTCATTGGGATTGAATGTGAATTCTACGGCGGTGATTATCGGTGCCATGCTGATTTCGCCGCTCATGGGGCCGATAATGGGAGTAGGGCTTTCTATCGGGCAGAACGACTTTGAACTGTTGAAGCGGTCGCTGAAGAGTTATCTGGTGGCAACTATATTCAGTGTGATTACAGCCACGCTGTATTTCTCGCTGACTCCGTTGGATGAAGTGCAGTCGGAGCTGTTGGCCCGGACTTCTCCTACCATATACGATGTGCTTATTGCTTTGTGTGGCGGCTTGGCGGGTATTATTGCCTTGTCTACCAAGGAAAAAGGAAACGTGATTCCCGGAGTGGCTATTGCCACTGCATTGATGCCGCCTTTGTGTACTGCCGGATTCGGTCTGGCTACCGGAAATCTGATTTATTTCCTGGGAGCGTTTTATCTGTACTTCATTAATTCCGTATTTATCAGTCTGGCCACTTTTATCGGGGTGCGTGTCATGCACTTTCAGCGCAAGGAGTTTGTGGACAAGGAGCGTGAGAAACTGGTTAAGAAATACATCATCTTCGTCACGTTGGCCACCATGTGTCCGGCCATTTATCTGACATACGGCATTGTGAAAACCACGATTTATGAGGCTTCAGCCAATAAATTTATTAATGAAGAGCTGAGTTTTGACAATACGCAGGTGATAGACCGGAAAATTTCTTTCGAAAAGAAGGAGATACGTGTGGTGCTGATTGGAAATGAAGTGCCGGAGAGGGACATTGCGGTGGCCAGAGATAACTTGAAGCATTTCAATCTGGCAGAGACCAAACTGGTGGTGTTGCAGGGCATGAACAGCGATGCGATGGACATAGGAAGCATAAAGGCTCAGGTGATGGAGGATTTTTATAAGAACAGCGAAAAGCGTTTG
The DNA here is from genome assembly GCA_947173895.1 of uncultured Bacteroides sp. Lineage (GTDB taxonomy): Bacteria > Bacteroidota > Bacteroidia > Bacteroidales > Bacteroidaceae > Phocaeicola. The sequence continues at coordinate 10,512 of CAMWGU010000068.1, forward strand.
GTGGAGCAGCAGGAAAGGATCAAGGCACTGGAGGAGGAACTTAAAGTTTATGCGGCCTATAACACTGTAGACAAGAAGATTATAGCCGAACTGAAGGTGTTGTATCCGGCGGCCCAGTCCATTGCTATGGCAAAGACGGTGGAGCAGCAGGTGGATTCCGCCAAGTCTGATACGCTGACAGTGGTTCTGATGAAATTTGGAAAGAAGCCTGCCGAGAAAGAACAAGAGAAGATTTCCGAATGGCTGAAGGCGCGTGTAGGGGCGAAGAAACTTAAGTTAGTTGTCGAGTAGGAGCATGAAAAGACATTCTTGTTATTGATTTTCCTGCCGTCGCATGTGTGGGCACACGAAGGGATGTGGCTCCCTTGCTGCCTTGGAGGAATCACACGGATTTGAGCAGGTGGTGAAGCTCTGTGAGTTCATATCCGCTATGTGCTTTATACGATTGAGAAATATGGTAAAACTTCCGGACAGACAGGCGAACCGCGCCTGGCGGGCGGACGGGGAAATGCCGGGCTGAAACGACAAGGAGGAAGACGAAACGGGAGTGAGCCTTGACGCAAGCGATCCGAGTTGTCTGAAGGAGGCATAAGAAAAGCCGTATCTCGCTCTGTCATAGAACGTTGATGCGGCTTTTCTTTGGCAGGTGTGGAGATCGTGAAAGGCTTCGGAAAACACGTACGTACGTGTGGCCCTTCGCGACCGTATGTGTAGGCCTACACGTACGTATGTGTAGGCTCATGCGTACGTACGTGTGGATTGCCACGTTTGTATGTGTTGCCGTGCCCGTCTTTGGCCCGCTGTGCAAGCCGGATTATCCGGGCGGTTCAGGCGGAATGACTTGGTTGAAAATGTTATACAGCCGTCCCGTGCTTCTCCACCCGAATACCTCCCTCGGCAAGCCCTGTGTTTATAGGCATTGCAGATGGATGGCTTGTGGCCTTGTTCCTTTCAATGTCACTTCTTGGGTCGGCGGCGGGCCCATCCTTCTTCACTGAAGTCTGGTTCTTCTCCTTTCAGTTTCTTATTTTGCTTATCATAGTCAGTATTAAAGAATTGCTTCCAGTCGTCTTTCTTTTTAGGGCCGCGCTTTTCTGTATAACCGCGTTCCTCACGGCTCGGCTTTCCTTCTTTGGCCGTCTTCTTAGCCGTTTTCTTCTCGGCCTTTTCCTTTCCGTCTTTTCGTTTGCTTCCTGCCTTGTCGCTTTTGCCGTTGTTCTCGCCGGCCACTTCCACTACAATTTTCCGTCCGTTGCCCAGCACCACTTTGTTCAAGGCTTTGATGACATCGTTGGCTTGGTGTTCGGCCACTTCGAAGAAAGAAAAGTTCTGCATCAAGTCAATCCGTCCGATGACAGTACGCTGTTTCTTCGTGTTGCGGTTGATCAGTTCGATAATTTGGTTGGCATAGAATCCGTCTGTCTTTCCTACATTTACAAACAAGCGGGCATATCCTTTTTCTGCTTTGCGCTCCGTCTTCTCGCGTGTGGTGCCATGGTCTTTCCGTGCTTTGGGTTCGCTGTGGCGGTCGTTGGCGGCAGGCGTCTCTATCTCCGGCGCATGGCTGTAATATTCCAAGAAGCGGTTGAACTCCATAGATACCACGCGCTTTATCAGGTCTTCTTTCGAGAGCCATTCCAGTTTGCGGTAGATTCCGGGCAGGAAGGATTCTATTTCTTCGTCGTTGACTTTTACTTTTTCTATATCATCTATCAGTTTAATCAGTTGTTGTTCGCAGATCTGTTCTCCGCTGGGCATTTCGCCCATGATAAACTTTTTGTTGATGATGCGTTCTATTTCGCGCATTTTGCCTTTCTCGCGCAGGTTGATGATGGCAATGGAGATACCGGTCTTTCCGGCCCGTCCTGTACGTCCGCTGCGGTGGGTATAGCTTTCGGTGTCATCGGGCAGACCGTAATTGATGACATGGGTCAGGTCGTTTACGTCCAGGCCGCGGGCCGCCACGTCCGTAGCTACTAGAAGCTGAAGGTGGCGCTGGCGGAATTTCTGCATCACCAGGTCGCGTTGCGCTTGTGACAGCTCGCCGTGCAGTGAGTCGGCGTTGTAGCCGTCTTGAATCAATTTGTCGGCTATTTCCTGCGTCTCCTTGCGAGTGCGGCAGAATATGATGCCATAGATCTGCGGGTAGTAATCCGCAATGCGTTTCAGTGCGGCATATTTGTCTTTGGCATGTATCAGATAGGCAATATGGTTGACATTTTTGCTGCCTTCGTTTTTGGTGCCTATGGTGATTTCTTTTGCTTTGTGCAGGTATTTCTTGGCTATGCGTGAGATTCCCGGACTCATGGTGGCCGAGAACATCAGCGTGTTTCGGTCTTGGGGAACTTGTTCAAGGATAGCGTTTATGCTGTCGGTGAATCCCATGTTCAGCATTTCGTCTGCTTCATCCATGACTACGTTGGAAATAGTTCCCAGCTTGGCCACTTTTCTTTCTATCAGGTCGATCAGTCGTCCCGGAGTGGCAACAATGATATGTACGCCTGTTTTCAGCATGCGTATCTGGCTTTCGATGGACGAACCGCCATATACAGGGAGAACCTTCAGTCCGTCAATATATTTGGAGTAATCGTTCAGGTCGCCTGCTATCTGCAAGCATAATTCACGTGTGGGACATAGGATAAGTGCTTGAGGTGTACGTTGCTTTACGTCTATTTTTTGGATAAGCGGCAGACCAAATGCGGCTGTTTTTCCTGTTCCTGTTTGCGCTAAGGCTACTACATCGTTGCCGTTTCCCAATAAGTATGGTATGACTTCTTCTTGTACCGGCATGGGATTTTCATATCCCATTTCTTTAATTGCTTTTAGTATTTCCGGGGAAACGCCTAACTCTTCAAATGTTTTCATTTATTTTCAAATATCTAATTCGTTGCAAAGATACGGATATTCACGGGATTATAGGACGTTTCCACTAAAATTGTTTCCTTTTGTCATCGAATTTAGAGAATATTGGCTAAATGCTTGGCAGTGTTTCTTTACTTTTGGTCCGGCTCAGCTGTCGTACGGTGGGGATATTTCTTTTTTGCGTGAGCCGGTTGTGTCATTTTAATGCAGAGTGATGCGGGTGTTTTGCCGTGTTTTATTGTTCTTCTTCTCTGTATTCCTGAATGCCTCCGAGCTGACAGTTCAGCTCCTTGAATATGGAGAGACTGGCAGTTGTTTGTTTAGATATCCATACATGCCTATAAAGACTATCAGGGCCAGTGCCAGAAGGGTATAGGTGGGAGCGGCGCCTATCAGCTCTGCCGTGGTCCGGTTCATTTCCTCGTGGGTGGATGTGCCCATGATGACAGTGGCTATGGCGTTGTTCAGGAAGTGTCCTATCATGCCCGGAACCACGCTTCCAGTGCGGTAGTACAACCATCCGAAAACCAGTCCGATGCAGAAAGCAAACGGCACTTGGGCGGGATTGATGTGAATGATGCCGAATATCAGGGAGGACAGTAGGATGGCATTGCGGGGCGATTTTCCGCTCTTCAGCAGGTGGCCTTCGATGGCGCCTCGGAACAGCAGTTCCTCTACCAGCGGTGCCATGATGGCGATGCTGAGGATGCCGAACAGGTTGCGGCTCATTCCCATGAAGGTATCTTCCATCAGGTTGGGCAGCTTGGCGAGTTCGCTGGCGATGTTGAAAACAAACATGGCTGCCATTATGAAGGGAATGCTGAGCAGAATGGTTCTGGCGGGTACTTCGGTCCAGCTTGCTTTGTTGAATTTCACATAGTTGAAGTGAATCAGGTGCCATGTCATAGCGATTCCTGCCAGCACCATAGCGACACCTGTCATCGAAGCGGTGTTTTTTCCTATGGCGTAGGCCAGATCTTCGCTTGTTGGCATTTCGTTCATCACTTTTACTACACCTGCCGGAATGCCTACCAAAAAGGTGAATGCTACTTGATAGACGAAGTAATAGAGTACTAATTTAATTGAGCGTCCCATAATAGAATGTTGCTTTGATTTAAAAATATTGTTTTTGTTATTCGCTATTCATTTAGCGTTTATCGATATGTAAATGTACATCTTATTTTGGTATTACAAAAGGGAAAGAATATATATTTATCGAAAAGCGATGAATATATATTCTTTTTCATGGCTGATGCATGTAGTATGGACGGACCGGCCAAGGCGAATTGCCGTGGATAGGCTTGGGATGCGGCCGGTAACTGGGGTGGCGGCCATGACGGACAAATATTGTCATGGGCTTAAAGAAGGATGCTGGCGGCTTCTTCTCTGTCCTTGTGCATTTGTGCGATCAGCTCGTCTATAGTGTTATATTTCTTCTCGTTACGCAGATATTTCACAAACTCTATGCGTATGTTCTTGTGGTAAATATCTTGGGCGAAGTGGAAGATGTTTACTTCAATGCTCAGTTCCTTGCCGTTGTCAAGGGTGGGGCGGGTTCCTATGTTCAGCATGCCGGCCTGTTTTTTTCCCTCTACATACACGTATACGGCATATACTCCTCCGGCAGGGATCAGTTTGTCTTGGCAGTCCACTTGCAGGTTGGCTGTGGGGAATCCTATTTTCCGTCCTATTTTATGTCCTTCTACTACTGTCCCGTCTAGGTGATAGTTATATCCCAGATATTGGGCGGCTCGGTCCACTTCTCCTCTTTCCAGCAGTTGGCGGATGGCAGAGGAACTGATTTTATTTCCTTTGTCTGTATAGACTCGCGCGCGTACTATATATATATCCAGTTCTTTGCCATAGCGGCAGTAATCTTCAAAGCTTTCACTGCGGTTGTGTCCGAAACGGTGGTCATAACCTATGACCAGCATACGGATATTGAATGTGTCGCGTAATAACTGCATGAATTCCCGTGCCGAAAGTTGTGAGAGTTCGGATGTAAACGGGAGCAGGATGCAGTAATCTGCTGCGGTTGTTTCCAGCAGTTCAAGTTTCTCTGTCGGCGATGAGAGCAATTGGGGGTGGTAAGCAGTTTGTATCACTTGCCTGGGATGTGCGGAAAAGGTGACTAATGCAGTACATAATCCACCCTTGGCTGCTGCCTCTCTGACTTGGTTGATAAGAAAGCGGTGCCCACAATGTACACCATCGAAAAATCCGATGGTGGTCGCTGAAGGGGGAATTGTCGGGTGGTTTATGTCTGATATGATTTTCATTATTCAAAAAGTGAGTTTAAGTCTTCTCCGATATGGTAATGATGGGCATTTATGCCCAATGCTGTTGCAGCTTGGCAATTGATTTCCGAGTCGTCTATGAACAACGTTTCTTCAGGCAGGATATTTGCTTCTTTCATCATCTGCTCGTAGATGTCTTTGTCGGGTTTGGCCTTATGCATTTGGAATGACAGGAAAGTGTCCTCAAAGAAATCATTTACGCGGAATCCCCGATAGCTGAACATTTGTTCGCAGGCGTATTCCCAGTGTATCCGGTTGGTATTGCTGAGCAGATAGACCATATAGTGTCCGCGCAATTCCAAGAGCAGGTCCAGTTTCTCACGGGGGATATCAAGTAGCATCAGGTTCCACATGTCGTCAATTTTGCGATTGGACAATGATTCGTTGGTTTTCTTACGGATGGCTTCCCGAAATTCATCTGGTTCGATGTTACCTAGTTCAAATTGTGAGAACAGGCCTTCTCTCCTGAGCTGGCCTACTTGGTTCTCAATATCTTGAAATCCGGCTTTGCGGAAAGCGTTCAGGCAATTGTCGGAGTCTAAGTTGATCAGTACTCCTCCTAAATCGAAAACTACATTTTTTATTTTACTGTCCATAACTCTTTATGTGCTTTATTTTCTTTCTTAGTCCTTTTTCTGTATTCGTTTGATCCAACGGAATATTTCGCCAATCCACAATACCGACGATGTTCCTGCAATGATATAAATCCATGTGATGAGATCCATTGGTTCGGTGCGGAAGACTTTGCCTCCGAACTCTACAATCAGAATTTGTCCCACCAATATGATAACAGCCACGACAAGCATGCCGAATGCGTGGCGGGAGTCTTTAAATACAGAGTGATTGGTTCCGAACACGCTGGCATTGAACAGGTTCCAAAATTGTAGCATCACGAAGATGGTGAAGAATTGTGTCAAGGCTTGTCCTGTCGATTCGGCCGGTATTTGTTTGATGAATATGATCAGTGTCATGAGGATGGCCAGGAAACAGAAGCCTACGCCTATGATATGCTTGCGCATGGCCGGCGTAATGATGAAATCGTCTGCCTTGCGAGGCTTTTCATTCATGACATCTGCACTGGGCGGGATGGATGCTAGTGCCATGGCGGCAAAGGTGTCCATGATTAGATTTACCCAAAGCATTTGTGTTACGGTCAGTGGCAATTCTGTGCCAAAGAAAGCTCCCAGCAACACGCTGACCAGTGCAACGACATTGATGGTCAGTTGGAATACGATGAAGCGCTGGATATTCTTGTAGAGTGAACGTCCCCACATCACTGCTGTAGCAATGCTATGGAATGAGTCGTCCAGCAAAGTGATGTCGCTTGCCTCTTTGGCTACCGAGGTTCCGGTTCCCATAGAAAGGCCCACTTGCGCATGATTCAGTGCAGGGGCGTCATTGGTCCCGTCTCCGGTTACTGCTACTACGGCTCCTTTCTGTTGCAATAGCTGTACCAGGCGTTGCTTGTCCATTGGTCGGGCGCGGCTCATCACTTTCAGATCGAGTACACGGTCCAAGGCTTCCTCGTCACTTAGAGCGGCGAATTCCACACCTGTTATTCGGTTCCGTTCTGTGTCTTCCGGTTTCCATAGTCCTATTTGGCGGGCTATTTCAGTGGCGGTTCCCGGTGTGTCGCCTGTGACAATCTTTACACCGATGCCTGCCGACTGGCATTTCTGTACGGCTTCGGGTACATCGGGACGGATGGGGTCGCTGATGGCCATGATTCCTAAAAAGGTCATATTGCCATTGTTCACCAGTTCGGCACAATCGTTTCCTGCGTCTTCAGGAATGATTTTATATGCCAGTCCCAAGGTACGCATCGCTTTGTTTTGAAAATGGAGCAAATCGGCTTCATAGTTGTTTGTATCTTCGATGGAAAGATTGCATTTCCCCATGACAATTTCGGGAGCACCTTTTATATATAATACTTTTTTCTGTAGTATGGGTGAGTTTACCAATGTGGCCATGTACTTGCGTTCTGTTGAGAAGGTAAGCTGGTCGATTACTTCTGCATTTTCGCGTAGCTCCAGATAGTTTTTACCTTGTTCGTTTAGCCAAAGCAATAAAGCTATTTCGGTAGGATTGCCCACTCCTGATGGTTTCTTGCCTTCTTCGGTTTCTTCCAGAAATGCGGTAGAGTTGGCACTGATACTTTCAGCTATCAAGTCTGTATCTTCGGATTTCAGTCTACTTTCATGCACTTGCATCAGGTTTTGTGTCAGTGTGCCTGTCTTGTCAGTACAAATAACTGTGATGGCCCCCATTGTTTCGCAGGCGTGCATTTTACGCACCAGATTGTTGGTTCTCAGCATTCGGCGCATATTCAGTGCAAGGCTTAGCGTGACGCTCATCGGTAGTCCTTCGGGTACTGCGACTACAATCAGGGTTACAGCCATCATAAAGTATTTCAGTATGATACGGGCAATTGCCATCCATTCGTGCCAGTCGGTTATGTGGTTTGCATTGAGATAGCCATAAAGGTCTTTGGCTGTGAAAACAACGAAGGTCAGTGTGGCTATCGTGAATCCTATTTTCCCGATAAAACGGGCCAGTCGGGTCAGTTGGATGTTCAAAGGCGTTTCTTCTTCGCTTTGTTCGGTGGCTTGGTGTGCCACTTTGCCTATTTCGGTAGAGTCGCCTACCCGTTCTACCCTCATGATTCCGTGTCCGTCTACAACGGTAGTTCCTCGCATTACTTCATTGCTAGGATAAGTGGCTTCTTTGTCAAATAGTTCTTCCTGTATGGTTTTGCTGACTATTAATTCTCCTGTCAGGCTGGATTCGTTCACTTGCAGGGAGATAGCTTCCAGCAAGATTCCGTCTGCTGGGATTTCTTCTCCTGTATTTAGTACGACAATGTCGCCCACTACAATTTCTTTGCGTGGTATCTCCTTTATTTTCCTGTTTCTGATTGCAGTGACAGGCGTTTCTTCGCCTACAGCGTTTAGCAGGTCGAATTTTTTGTTTGCGTCATATTCGAAGTAGAATCCGATTCCTGTTGCCAGAAAGATGGCAAAGAAGATACCGATTGTTTCGGCATATTCATTTTCTATGATAGCTATTATTAAGGAAAAGAAAGCGGCAACTAAAAGGACACGTATAACCGGGTCGCGGAACTTTTCCCAATAAAGTTTCCACATAGAGGGTCGTTGGGGAGGCGTCAGTTGGTTGTTTCCATGCTTCTCCCTGCTGCTAAGGACTTCTTTGTCCGAAAGCCCTGTAAGGGCGGTTTCCTGTTTTTTTTGTGCCATACGGCTTAGCAAGATTAATTAATGGGCACAAAAATACAATTTATATCCTTACGAATTAGTGATTTAAAGCTTTTTATTAAATTTTGGGGGCAAAGTCTTGCAAATATCAACAGAATGTATTACTTTTGCACTCGCTAACAAAGGAATTGTAAGCGCGGACTTGTAGCTCAGTTGGTTAGAGCAACAGACTCATAATCTGGAGGTCCCTGGTTCAAGCCCAGGCTGGTCCAC
>CAMWGU010000069.1 GCA_947173895.1 uncultured Bacteroides sp.
GTCGCGATCTTGCCATCGCCCTCAACGGACTGTTGCCGCTTTGCCGTGCCGTCCCCGGCATGCACCTGGCTGTAGACATCCGCGAAGGCCGGGCAACACTGGTGATGGACTGGACTCCGCGCACGGACGAAAAGGCACTCGCGGGTGCTTACCACTACGTTGTGTCCGGTGAAAGCGGAGTGAGAGAAGTGGTTGAGTCACAGGTTATTCTTGCAGAAAGCCATAAGGAAAACTTGTCGGAGAATCGGGATGAGGCTTCTAAAAGTCTGACGGTTCCCGAGGAGATTTCTTTGGCAGCTTCCGAGACAGGTTCTTTAGTAGCTCCCGAGGTGCTTTCTTCGGCGGTTCCCGAGACTGGTTCTTTAGTAGCTCCCGAGGTGGCTTCTTCGGCGGTTCCCGAAACTGTTTCTTTAGCAACTCCCAAAGTGGCTTCTTCGGTAGTTCTCAAGCTAACTTCTTCGTCAACTCCCAAGAATATTGAAGAAGCAACCATGGAGGCATCCCCCAAATCTGCCAACAAAAAGAAGGCAAAATCGTGCTCCCTAATGCAGGAAGTGGCTGCTTTCCTGACTTCCCGCTACCATTTCCGCTTCAATGTGCTGACTGAGGAAACAGAAGTGGCACCCGTGGAAAGCGACATCCCCGACACCCATTTGCGCTATGCCAAAGTGGACGAACGGTGGATGAACTCACTCAGTCTGGAGACCATCGAGGCAGGCATAGACTGCTGGGACAGAGATATTCAACGCTTTGTGCGCTCGCGCCGCATCGCCGAATACCATCCTTTCACTGCCTACTTCGAGGGGCTTCCCGAATGGGATGGCACGGACCGTGTGACAGCACTCGCCCGCCGGGTGTCCGACAATCCGGTATGGGTGAACGGTTTCCACCGCTGGATGCTGGGGCTTTCGGCACAATGGATGCAATTCCGTCCGGACAGCAACAGCGTTAGCCGCGCCAACAGCGTGGCCCCCTTGCTGGTGAGCAGCCGCCAAGGACTGGGGAAAAGTACGTTCTGCCGTCTGCTGATGCCCGATGCGCTAAAGGCTTATTATACGGAAAGTTACGACCTTAGTTCGCCGGCATCCGCCGAAGCGAAGCTCGCCGCCTACGGCTTGATTAACCTAGACGAGTTCGACAAGTTGGGCGCATCCAAGATGCCCCTGCTGAAGAACTTGATGCAGGCTTCCGCGCTGAATGTCCGCAAGGCTTACCGACGTAGTGCATCCGCGCTTCCGCGCATCGCCTCGTTCATCGGCACCAGCAATCGGGAGGACCTGTTGGTAGACCGCACCGGCTCGCGCCGCTTCCTCTGTGTCAGCCTGGAACACGCCATAGATTGTGCCACTCCTGTCGACCACGAGCAGTTGTACGCCCAGCTCAAAGCGGAACTCCTGTCCGGCGAACGCTGCTGGTTCAATAAAGAGGAGGAAGAGGCCATTCAGCGAAACAATGCCTTGTTTTACAAGCATGTGCCCGAAGAGGAGGTGTTCCGTCTCTGCTTCCGCTTTGCCACGGCGGAAGATGATCCGCAGGAAGTGCAGGCACTTTCCGCCACCCAACTGTTCGAACGCATGAAGGCGTCTCATCCTTCGGCCATGCGCGGCATGACCGCCTACAGCCTAAGCCGCATCCTGCCCCAGCTGGGCGAGCGGGTGCATACGGCCAAGGGGAATGTGTATCGGGTGGTGACAAACAGATAAGCAGGGGGAATTGCGGTCAACCGTCACGTCAACCGCCATAGTTACGAGAATTGCCTAAAAAGCAAAAAAACATCGACAACCGTCAGATTATCAATGCTTTTTTACCAGTCGGGGTGACTGGATTCGAACCAGCGACCACACGCCCCCCAGACGCGTACTCTAACCGGGCTGAGCTACACCCCGTTGTTTTTGTTTAACGGGTGCAAAGGTACGTATTTATGGGGAATATGCAAACTTTTTATGCGTTTTTTTTTGATTAAAAATATATTTCTTGTTGGTTCTGTTTGTAATGTGTTATGTATCAGCTGTATACTTATGAACTATGATGGAGGGTATAGTTATAAATATAAAATCGTCTATGGAATACGGAGAAAGTTTTTGGTATAATCGTGAATATATCTTCGTAGGGTCATGAATATATGTTCATGAATCTACGAAGATATGTTTTTGTTTTTACGGAAAATATCCTTGTTAGCACCCCATGGATTCCCGGTAAAAGTCCAACATCTCAAAGATTTCCTCTTTGTTTGCCTGTTGGTTGATTTTTATGTCTCCTATTTCGGATAATAACGTGAAATTGATGATGCCTGCCGAATTCTTTTTGTCGTGCTTCATGAATTCATAAAGGCGTTCGTATTGTTTACAATCAAAAGTCATCACTCCATAATGCTCTTTGATGAATTGCAAAGTTTGGCGTAGTTTTTCTTTTGGGAAACCAGTCTTGATACAGGAGAAATAAAGTTCGCAGACTATTCCCCAAGCCACAGCGTAACCATGCAATACCGGCCGATGAGTCTCTAGTGCCAGACTTTCAAAAGCATGGCCTACGGTATGTCCCAAGTTCAAAGCTTTGCGGATGCCTTTTTCAAAAGGATCCTGCTCTACAATGCCTTCTTTGATTTTTACCGATTTTCCCACTAAGGTCTGCAGGGCTGTATAGTCAATGTGGTTCAGGTCAAAATTCAGCAGTTCCGCCCAATGCTCATGGGTACTTATAAGGCCATGTTTCAACATTTCGGCATATCCGGACAGCAGGTTTCGCATATCCAGTGTTTTCAAGAATTCGGCATCGATCAAAACACTCTTGGCCGGAGAGAAGACTCCGACTTCATTTTTTAATCCGTTGAAATTGATGCCGGTTTTACCCCCTACGGAGGCATCGACCATGGCTAGCAGGGTAGTGGGGATATTGATGTAGTTGATGCCTCGTTTGAAAGTAGATGCGGCAAATCCTCCTAAATCAGTAACCATTCCGCCTCCTAAATTGATGAGCAGTGAATGGCGGCTTGCCCCTTGGTCTCCTAATTCTTTCCATACGTATGCCAGTGTTTCCAGGTTTTTATGTACATCTTCGGCTTGTATGCAGATAAACTGGGAGTCTTTTATACACTCGTATTTAGACAGGATAGGCAGGCAGCATTCATGTGTATGTTTGTCAACCAGAACAAACAGTTTGTCGTGTGGACATCGGGCTATCGCCTGGCCGAGATTCTCTTTTAAACAGTGGCAGATAATAATCTCTTGTTTATTCATATTTTCTATTTATTTGCTTGCAAAATTAGGTAAAAAAGCAAAAAGATGGGTGTTTATTGCTTATAAATAATTACTTTTGTGCGTTAATTTATAATATAATGAAAGGACTATTACCTATTTATTGCCGGATCATGGGATATGTCATCCTATTGCTGTCTGTGTTTGTACCACTGTTCATGTTTATGCTGGGCATGATAAATGATAGCAATTTTTTGTTTACCAAAGCTTCTGTAAAATTGATGATTTGGTTTTCTTTGTTTATGATTTTTCTAGCAAAGGTGAAAGATGAAACAGAAAAAACATCCCGAATACGGATCAAGGCCATGTGTCGCGCCCTTTATTTACTGGGTGTTTATTATGTCGTTATGTTGATTAGAGGGATGTATGACAATAATCTGGAAGGAGTTGACAATTCTATAGCCATTGTCTATATGGCCTTCAATGTTATTTGTTTGGAATTTGGTATATTGAAGGATCGGAAGGACCGTTTTTTTAAGAAATAAATATATTTTTCCCATTAAACCTTTTGTGGACAAGAGTGTCCAATGGACATTAGGTATTAAAATATCAAGGAAAAATAAAAAATGAAGAATTTAGTTTTATTGTTGTTGCTTGTATGTACTTGCACAACTTTCTCGTGGGCGCAAAATGGCAAGCGCATAACCGTGACGGGTACTGTGATTGATGGTGATGATAAAAGCCCGATCGGACAAGCTACAGTGCAACTTCTCTCATTACCTGATAGTGCGATGGTAGTGGGAAACGTGACGAATAACAATGGTGTTTTTTCTATCGCGGCTCGGTCGGGAAAGTATGTTCTTAGAATTTCATTCGTAGGTTATCTGACACAGGAAAAAGCTTTACGGCTGACTGAGGAAAAGTCCACAATTAATGTGGGAACGGTTGCCTTGCCAACCGATGCGATTATGCTGAATGAAGCAGTAGTGGTGGCCGAAGCTCCGCAAGTAACTATTTCGGAAGATACTATCGGATATAATGCTTCTGCTTACCGTACTCCCGAGGGGGCTATGCTGGAAGAACTGGTGAAGAAGCTTCCGGGAGCGGAGGTGGATGATGATGGCAATATCAAAATCAATGGAAAAGAGGTGAAGAAGATTATGGTGGACGGAAAGGAATTTTTTGGCGGTGACGTGAAAACCGGTTTGAAGAATCTGCCCGTCGACATGGTGGAGAAACTGAAGACATACGATAAGAAATCCGATTTAGCGCGTATTACGGGGATTGATGACGGTGAAGAGGAGACGGTGCTTGATTTGACGGTAAAGAAAGGAATGAATCAGGGATGGTTTGGAAATGTGGATTTGGCTGCCGGAACGGAAGACCGCTATGCAGGAAGAGCCATGATCAATCGGTTTTATGATAAAACCCAATTCTCGGTAATTGGGTCTGCCAATAATGTGAACGACCAAGGGTTTTCGGGAGGAGGACCCCGATGGAGACGTAACAACGGATTGAATGCGACTAAAATGTTGGGAGCTAATTTCGCTACGGAAACAGACAAACTGGAACTGGGAGGAAGTATGCGCTATAATTACCGGGATGCGGATATTGCTACGGTAGGATCTTCACAACGTTTTTTGCAGTCGGGAAATTCTTATTCAAATTCAAACAATGCTAACCGTAACAAGGTGACTGACTTTAATGCGGATTTCCGGATGGAATGGCGTCCCGATTCTATGACAAATATCATTTTCCGACCTAACGTATCTTATAACAAAACCCAAAGAGCAACGGAGTCTGAAACGGGAACTTTCAACGACGATCCTTATCTGTATGTGTCTAATCCGAATGACTATCTGAATTTCAATCGTATAGGGGTGGACGATCCGCTGAAGGAGTTTCGTATTAATGCTATCAACGAGCATAATCTATCAAAATCGGACAATCTATCGGCCAATGCAACCTTGCAGTTGAACCGGAAACTGAATGACAAAGGACGTAATATTACATTTCGTGGAACATTTGGATATGGAGATACCGACAGTGAACAGTACGCTCAATCAGAAACCAGATATTATCAGTTGAGAAATTACTTGGGAGGCGATTCTATCGAATACCGTAACCAATACATTACGATGCCTACCAAGAATTATAATTATTCGGCGCAGTTTACTTACAGTGAACCTATAGCACGTGCCACTTTCTTGCAGTTTAGTTATAGGTTTCAGTATATGAACAGCCAAAGTGACAAATCTACCTTTGATTTGGGTTATCCGTGGAATATAAGTGACGGGTTGCCGATCGATTATGAAAGTGCTTATGTAGATAGCTTGAGTAAAGACGCGGAATATAAATATTTTAATCATGACCTTTCTTTAGGTTTGCGGTTTATTCGAGAGAAGTATCAATTGAGTGCTGGCATGTCCTTCCAGCCTCAGAACACAAAGTTGTCTTATAAGAAAGGAAGCTATATGACCGATACGACAAGAACCGTGTTTAATTTTGCTCCGAATGTGGATTTTCGTTATCGCTTCTCTAAAGTTAGCCAGTTACGTATCACTTATCGTGGACGTAGCAGTCAGCCTAGCATGGAGAACTTGCTGCCGATTGTCGACAACTCCAATCCGCTAAACATCCGTGTGGGTAACCCTGGTTTGAAACCTTCGTTTGCTCATACTATGCGTCTGTTTTATAATACTTACAATGCCGAGAAGCAGCGTGGCATAATGACTCATATAAACTTCACTGCTACTCAGAACGGCATTAGTAACAGTACGATATATGATGAAAAGACTGGTGGAACTACTTCTACACCTCAGAATATCAATGGTAATTGGAATGCATTCGGTATGTTTGGATTTAATTCGGCGCTGAAGAACAAGAAATTTACCATTAATTCTTTCTCTCGCGTGAATTATCAGAATCAAGTAGCTTTCTTATATAATAAGGAAACTCTGCGTGACGATAAAAACACTACTACGGGCTTGACATTGGCCGAGAATCTGAATGGTTCCTATCGGAATAGCTGGTTTGAATTTTCATTGAATGGTGCTATTGAATATACAGCAGAGCGTAGCAAGTTGCGTCCCGAAAAGAATCAGAACCCATATACATTCTCTTATGGGGCAAGCACCAATATCACTTTGCCTTGGCAGATGACATTGTCTACCAATATCACCAATCAGTCTCGTAGAGGGTATGATGATGCCAGCTTGAATAATAACGAACTGATTTGGAATGGTCAGATAGCACAAAATCTGTTGAAGGGAGCAGCCACCATAAGTTTTGAGATGTATGACATATTAAAACAACAGAGCAATATCAGTCGATCCTTGACGGCAGATTTGCGTTCGGTTACCGAATATAACAGCATTAACAGTTACTGTATGGTTCATTTCATTTATCGCCTGAATATATTTGGAAGCAAAGCTGCCCGCGATAAGATGATGAATAGCCGTAGAGGATTTGGCAATTCCGGCTTTGGCCCCGGTCCTAGTGCTGGTGCTCCCGGCAGGCGTTCTTTCTAAATGAAGCTCTGTCTTGATCTTTTTCCCAACCTATATTGTTATAGGTTGGGATTTTTTTTATAAGTTTGCTTATAAGTTTGTTATATGGAATCGATATGGTGGAATGGAGTATCTTTAATGAAATCTTTGCTGTTGCGTTTAACATGCTTTATTTTATAGTTATCGTTGGCACTATTATGATAGTGATACTTGATAATCGTAATCCTGTTAAGACAATGGCATGGGTGCTTGTACTCTTTTTTCTGCCTGTCGTAGGGCTTGCACTTTATTTCTTTTTCGGCAGAAGTACGCGTAAGGAGAAATTGATAGGCAAAAAAGGGTTTACTCGTCTTATCAAGCGTCCTATGGCGGAATATCAAGCGCAGAAAGCTTTCCGTTGTCCGGACGACCAACATCAGCTGATGCGTTTTTTCCAAAAAGTAAATAATGCGCTTCCGTTTGATGGGAATGCTGTCGGAATTTTTACGGACGGTTGTTCCATGCTATATTCGTTGATGAGAGATATTGCCCGGGCAAAGCATCACATTCATTTACAGTTCTACATTTTTGAGGATGATCCGGTAGGCAGGTTGCTGTGCGATTTACTGATGGACAAGGCGCGTCAAGGGGTGGAAGTGCGTTTGTTGTATGATGACGTGGGATGTTGGAAGGTGCCGCATGCTTTTTTTGACGAAATACGTGGGGCAGGCATTGAGGTACGCAGTTTTCTGAAAGTACGTTTTCCGTTGTTTACCAGTAAAGTGAATTATCGTAACCACCGGAAGATAGTGGTAATTGACGGCAGGGTGGCCTATACCGGTGGAATGAATATCGCTTTGCGCTATACGAAAGGGGTTTCTTGGGGAATATGGCGAGATACTCACATCCGGATAGAGGGAAAAGCCGTATATGGCTTGCAGACGGCTTTTCTCACAGACTGGTATGTGGTGGATCGCACGCTTATCACTTCTTCCCGTTATTTTCCTGAAATAGAAAGGTGTGGAAATACTTTAATGCAGATTGTTACTTCCGATCCTGTGGGTGAATGGAGGGATATCATGCAAGGGTTGCTGATAGCTATCAGCAGTTCCAGAAAGTATTTTTATATACAGACGCCCTATCTGCTGCCTACCGAACCTATTCTGATGGCATTGAAAACAGCGGCTTTGGCCGGAGTGGATATCCGTATCATGATACCGTTTCGTACTGATACGCGGATCACTCATTTGGGCTCATTGTCTTATCTGGAGGAAATGATGCACGCAGGCATCAAGATTTACCTTTATCAAAAAGGTTTTTTGCATTCCAAACTGATGGTGAGCGATGATACGCTCTCTACGGTCGGTTCCACTAATATGGATTTTCGCAGTTTTGAGCATAATTTTGAGGTGAATGCCTTTATGTATGATTCGGCTTTGGCATCGGCATTGAAGGGAATCTTTCTGCGCGACCAAAAGGACGCCATCCTGTTACAAGAAAAAACATGGATGAACCGTCCTTGGCGGCAAAAGGCGCAGGAGTCTATTGTTCGGTTATTGGCACCGTTGCTCTGAAGAAAGAAAAATTGACGCTGCCATACACGCGCCGTTCTATAAAGTGAGGGTCGTCCTCGAAACGGTTGTCTTTTCCGTGTTCCAGCACCAATATCCCGTTTTCTTTCAGTATGCCGCTTTCAAAAATGCGGGCGGGGATTGTTTCCAGGTCTTTCAGAGCGTATGGAGGATCGGCAAAGATAAAGTCGAAATGTTCGCTACACTTCTCAATAAATTTGAATACATCCGCACGGATAGGAAAGCACCGGTCTGTTTTCACCTCACGCATAATTTGTGAGATGAAGGAAAGATGTTGCGGGTCTTTCTCTACCGAGATGACTTGGTTGCAGCCACGCGATACTAATTCGATACTGATGCTGCCTGTCCCGGCAAAAAGGTCTAAGGCTGTAATTTCACCATCTTCGAAGTCGAAATAGTTGTTGCTTAATACATTAAAAAGGTTCTCTTTGGCAAAGTCCGTAGTAGGACGGGCTTTAAACGTATGTGGCACGTCAAAACGGCGCCGTTTGTATATTCCGCTGATTACTCGCATAATAATAAGGTTTGCATATCAAATGGTATTTCTTCTATTTTACTTATTTCGGAGCGGTTGAATTCCGCTTTCGGATGGATTACGAACACCTGGCGCAGGTAGCTGCGCAATTCTTTCAACAGTTCTTCCTTGCCGTTCCATTTTCCTGTCAGATGCAGTTCATCGCGTTCCTGGTTGTAACTTAATTGTTGCCATATATACAATAAATAATAGATGCGGTCGGTATTCTGTTTGCATACAAACGAATTGATTAACAGAAGTCTGCCTTTGTCATAGGCATACACTTCCATCAGTTGTTCACGTATGTGTGTATATAGTTTCCGGCTGTTTCCCAACCGGCTTTTCTGGGCGAAATATTCAGTCAGCGGGCTGGCAGTGGAGAAAAATCTTGCTGTGGGAAACTGTTCGTTCAGTAACTGGTGGGTATGTTTGTCCATGGCAAATAAAATCACTACATTGCTTTTTTCCAGCATGTTGCATAGTACAATTTCATTCTTCCATTTGGGATAGTTATGGTAGAAGATGGTATCCATTTGTTCATCTTCAAACAGTTCGGTAGGGACAGGGGTGAATCGAACCGAATCATACAGGATGTTGATCCGTTTGTAGGGGTGTTTTAGAGCCTCTGTTTGCGATAACATTTCCTTCAAGTTGGCAGTCATGGAATAACTTACATTCACCGGATACGGAACAAAACAGAATTCGTTGTCTGTAAGCGGGTTGTAGATAGAAAAAGAAAATCCATCCGCGCTGAGGCGGATGGATAATGTATATTGTTCCGATTTAGTAAAATCGATAGGTTCAGTCATTCTTATTCCCAGTTACCTGCATTATTGTTAGGCTGTTCAATATCACCAACTCTTAAGCCACAGTATTTGCCCAATTTGCTCTGAAGGTCTTTAAGGTTAAGCAATTCCTGTGAATTCAGTCCGTTCAGGTAAGTCTCATACGGAGTCTGAGCCTGGAACAGGTGCAGGGGAGCACCTGATTTGGTAGTATCGTTGCGGATGGCCATTTCAAACTGTACGCCGTTTCCAAAAGGAACATATCTCATCGAGTCGGGGTTGAATCCCGGAGCATAGATTGTGTCGGTTACGGCTACCCACATTGTGTCACGCTTGAAGTTCATCAATCCTTCTTTTTCTACTTCTTTCCAGTTACCTGTTTTCTTGGCTTTGTTGATAAGTGCCATGGCTTTTTTCTCTGTCATGCCGGCTTCCAACTGGGCGTCAGACAAAACTCCTTCTTTTTTAATGAACGGAAGCTTAGCCGTCTTGACAAAGTTGATCAAGGTGTCAAAACTAGCCGTGTATTGTCCATCGTGCAGGTTGCGGTATTCCACTTGTGCCTTACGGATGTCAATCAAGCGTGCAATAACTTGTTTTTCTCTGATTTTTTTAGCGTTGTCGAAGTTAATCGGGCCCATGATACTGCCATAGCATACGTATATCAAACCGATAACGCAAGCAGCCAATACAACATTAATAACTGTTTTCATGATAAATATGTGTTTTTTTTAGTTTATATTCGCATCGCAAAAATAAAACAAATAAATCTAATAACGCACAGTTCAAGGAACTTTTTATTATGCAATTATGATTAATAGTTATTTAGCGCAGCAAATTAAGGGAAATTTTCTATATAAACCAACTTTAGAGCAAGAAAAAGCTGTTAATTTTTTAGCAGGCTTTCTCTTTTCCCCTCAATCAGACTCGGTTTTTTTGTTAAAAGGTTATGCCGGTACTGGTAAAACTTCGCTTATCGGGGCACTGGTGAAGACTCTCGACCAGTTGCAACGGCGGTGTGTATTGTTGGCACCTACAGGCAGGGCAGCCAAGGTGTTTTCGCATTATGCGCAACATCCGGCGTATACCATTCATAAGAAGATATATCGGCAGCGGAGCTTTTCGAACAATATGGATAATTTTTCGCTGGACGATAATCTGCATCAGCATACACTGTTCATTGTGGACGAGGCTTCCATGATTGCCAATGACGGATTGGCGGGCGCGGCTTTCGGCACGGGGCGTTTGCTGGACGATCTGATTCAGTATGTATACGCGGGGACAGGGTGTCGTCTGATGTTGGTGGGGGATACGGCGCAGCTTCCACCCGTAGGCGAGGAGGAAAGTCCGGCTCTGTCGGCCGACAAGTTGCGTGGGTATGGCATGGAAGTGTATGAGGCACAGCTCACCGAGGTAGTCCGCCAGATGCATGACTCGGGCATTCTTTGGAATGCGACGGAACTTCGACGATACATTTCCGAGGAGGATTTTTTTACTTTACCTTCGATACGTGTGGAGAGGTTTCCGGATATCCGGACCGTTTCCGGTAGCGAGTTGATCGAGTTGATTAATGATTGCTACGGTCGGGTGGGTATGGATGAAACTATTGTGCTCTGTCGTTCCAACAAGCGAGCGAATATATATAATAGAGGTATAAGGAACACCATTCTATATCGTGAGGATGAATTGAACAGCGGCGACCTGCTGATGGTGGCGAAGAACAATTATTTCTGGTCGGAGGGATGCAAGGAAATGGATTTCATAGCCAATGGCGACATAGTGGTGGTGCGCAGGGTGCGACGTACGCGCGAGGCATACGGCTTTCGTTTTGCCGATGTGGTGCTGGCTTTTCCCGACTATAATGATATGGAACTGGAAGTGAAACTATTGTTGGATACCTTGCACACCGACACGCCTGCATTGCCCAAGGAATTGAACGATAAACTGTTTTATTCAGTATTAGAAGATTATGCCGATATTACCGTGAAGCGTGAACGGATGAAGAAGATGAAGGCGGATCCTCATTACAATGCCCTGCAAGTGAAATATGCGTATGCTGTTACTTGCCACAAAGCACAGGGAGGACAGTGGAAACGGGTCTTTTTAGATCAGGGATATATGACGGAGGATATGCTGAGTCCGGATTATTTCCGTTGGCTGTATACGGCTTTCACTCGTGCTACGGAAATCCTGTATCTGGTGAACTGGCCGAAGGAGCAGACGGAATAAGCGGAAGTAACATCAAAAATGGTTAAAATGCTTGCTTTATATTCTTTATTTATTTTTCTTTGCATAAAAAAGCGAAATATCATTTAATGCTAATTAAATTAGTCTTATGAATTCTGTGCAAAGGACGCTTGTTGTGTGCCATTTGATGCTATTTCATTGGTTTAATTTGTCGGCCCATGATGGGAATATGGGTCGTGATTTTATATCTATGCCGGAACAATCTGAGCAACCCTGTCTTTCCTCTTCCAAGGCAGCAGGCGATAAGGATCGGAAATCTGCTGTCTTATTAAAAAACAATATGCTTTATGATGCGGTTGCCGTGCCCAATATCGGGCTGGAAGTATCCTTGGGTTCCGGCTGGTCTGTGGGGGCTGACTGGATGTATGCCTGGTGGAGTCGGAATGCTTCTCATCGCTTTTGGCGTGTATATGGCGGTGATGTGGAGGTGCGCCGCTGGTTCTCTCCCCGTCGTGCGTCGCGTTCGTTGATGTGCGGACACCATGTGGGGGTGTACGGGCAGATGCTGACTTATGATATAGAATGGGGCGGCCGCGGCTATATGGGAGATCGCTGGAGCTGGGCGGCAGGCGTGTCCTACGGCTATTCGTTGCCTGTGGGGCGTCATTTCAATATTGACTTTACATTGGGAGTGGGTTATCTGCAGGGCGACTATATGAAATATCGTCCCGGAGACGACTGTTATGTGTGGGATTCCACTCACCGTAAGGAATGGTTCGGCCCCACTCGGGCGGAAGTGTCGCTGGTGTGGTATATCGGCGGACGTAGTGTGAGGAAGGGAGGTGCGCGATGAAACACCTTATTATGATAAGGAAAGGGCGGACTGTACTGGTGATGTTTATGCTGGTGACATGTGTGCTAGGGATATGTTCGTGCGAGCACAAGGATCTGTGTATGAACCATTCGCACATGGTGGACGTGGATGTGGTGTTCGACTGGACCCATGCGCCCGATGCCGATCCTGTAGCCATGGTGGTGCAGTTCTTCCGGGTGGATGACGGCATGCAATGCTATCGGTGTGAGTTCGCTCCGGCCCGTAGGGGAGAGACCGGACGCGGACTGATAAAGGGAGGAAAGGTGCGTATTCCCGCAGGCGAGTACAGAATTTTGTTTCATAACTATGACATAGAGAGAATGGACGAGCGCGGAGATACTTATGCCGGCTACGAGATTGTGTCGTTGGAGCAGTCGCTTCTGGAACCGATGGATCGTGGGGCGTTGGGAGTGCCTCCCCGGCCGGGAGATACCGGTGAAGCTCCTGTGCGTGGAACCGTGGGCGATGTGTGGGGCGGACGGTGCGAATACTTGGAGGTGCAGGCAGGCGTGTCCGGACAGTCGGTTACCCTGTATCCGGTGCGTATGGCGGTGGAGTGTACGGTGGAGCTACGCAATGTCAGGAATATGTCCGATGCAGTGGGCGTCAGTGCGGCGTTGACCGGCATGGCGGAAGGACTCCGCCTGGCGGACTTCTGGAACCGATGGATCGTGGGGCGTTGGGAGTGCCTCCCCGGCCGGGAGATACCGGTGAAGCTCCTGTGCGTGGAACCGTGGGCGATGTGTGGGGCGGACGGTGCGAATACTTGGAGGTGCAGGCAGGCGTGTCCGGACAGTCGGTTACCCTGTATCCGGTGCGTATGGCGGTGGAGTGTACGGTGGAGCTACGCAATGTCAGGAATATGTCCGATGCAGTGGGCGTCAGTGCGGCGTTGACCGGCATGGCGGAAGGACTCCGCCTGGCGGACAATGCGCCTTCGGGAATGTCGGCTACCGTTCCGTTTGCGTTGCGTCGCACGGACGATCACACGCTGGAGGCCCGTTTCCAAGTGTTCGGCCATTGCCCGGTGCAGACGGGGCAACACTTTCTGTCCGTTTATACTTCCGGCAAGACATATTACGATTTTGATGTGACCAACCAGATACATGTGGGCGAAGACGCTTCCTATGCCGGACCCATCCATGTTGTGATAGATGCCGAAATTAATCTTCCTTCGGGCGGTGGAGAAGGAATGTCCCCGTCCATCTCGGGTTGGGAGGAGATAACGATAGAGCTTGGAATGAATTAAAGCAAAACAATAAACAAAAAAACAACAGATTATGAGCAAAAAGATTAAATTAGCAGGAATGGTTGCGATGCTCTCCATGACATTTGTCTCTTGTTCAAACGACGAGTTGAAAGAGGCTTATCAGGGCGAGAAGATTACGTTTACTACCAAGGTGGGAGCGTCACGCGCCCAGGTGATAAATGGAGTGGCCGATTTGGAAAGTTTTCGTGTGCATGCCGAAACTGATCCAAAAGGTGAAACACCATTTCTAGACCATGAATTGGCAACAGAAGTAAGTGGAGATAATTCAACAGGCATATATAAATTAGAAAAGGAAATCATGTGGCCTGACAAGGCAACGGAAATAGAATTTTGGGCCTATGGACCTGAAGGGGTTGGACAGCCTACGCATGATGGTGGTGCTCTGCATTTTTCAAACTTTTCTCCCGATAAAGATCCCTCTAAGCAGAAGGATTTAGTTGTGGCATATACAAAATCTAAAAAAACGAGTGGGGCAGTGCCGTTGATGTTCCATCATGCGTTGTCGCAAGTGGAAGTAAGAGCTAAATGTGGAGATAAAAACAAGCATGTGAAAATAAAAAGTGCTTGGATTGCAAACTTGAACAGTAAAGGTAATTTGTGGTATGACTCAAATGCATCGGCAAACAATTACATGAGCTGGAGATTTGACAGCAACCCTTCAAAACAACTTTATGGCGAATCATTTTCAGATGCAATACAATTATCGGATACTTACCAAGGATTATTGGCTGAGTATGGCGATGAAAATAAAACAAAGAAAAGAGGAAATAGCCTGATGATGCTTCCACAGGATATTGTGGCATTGGATGGGAGTGTGAACAATAATGGGGTCTATATAGTAATGTTATGCCGTATAGAGTCACATCATAGCGGAGCATATGTCGATCATAATGCTGAGGATGCTTTTGTGCAGGATGCCGACGACCTCTCATATCATCATCATCAGTTATATCCCCAGCCTGAAAATGGTGGATATGATGAAGACGCATATGGATATACTTGTGTGCCTATTACAGCACCGGAAGGTGCATGGAAACCGGGCAAGAAATACATTTACAAGCTTGATTTCTTCTGTAACGGCAGTGGCGGTGGTATTCTTCCTCCTACAGAACCGGAATTGCCGGAGGGTGGGCAAGAGACCCCAGGTATTGTTCCGGGGCATCCGGTAGTACAAGAGCCTATTTCCTTTACTGTGGAAGTGGAAGGCTGGACAGAGGCAGATGATGTTGAACAACCATCCATGTAGTAAGAATACCAACAACAAGAACCAACATAACAGACCATGATGAGAACTTTCTCTATATTTCGTCCGACATTCTTCCGCACTATCGGTGGGTGGATATGCGCTGCTGCTTGTGTCCTGTCGTCTTGCGTGGACGATACGTTCGACAAGTACGGGCAGGGAATCTCCCCCTACCTGACGTTCGAGGTGGAAGTGCCGGCCAGTTGGACCGGCGGACAGGCTGCATGTTCCGCCGCAGGGCAAAGCGATATCAGCATAAAGCGAATGACCCGTTCCGATGGAGGAAAGCCATTGTATCTTGTTACTGAAATTTCGGAAGCCGCCGCTGATACGGCGGCTTCCGGCGTAATAAGTCGTGGCACTCCGGTGGATACTCAGAATTTTCCTGGCACTTTCGGCCTTTTCGCCTTCGGAACCGATGGCGCGTCATGGACGGAAGGCGGCACGGAAAAGACCTCTTATGAAAATATGGAGGTGAAGAAAGGCACTAACGGCGTATGGATGCCACAGACTGAAACGTTGTGGCAGTGGCCCGGCAAAGGCCAAATAGACTTTTATGCCTACTCTCCCCGAATAGATGATGTCCTTTCTCTGATAGAAGAACCGGCTGACGAAGGAGATGAGAATGCACCAACCGGTGGACGGAAACTTTCCTTCTCTTATTCTGTAGGGGAGGATAATAAACCTGTATTGGCTTATACAGTGCCCAGTGACGTAACGCAGCAGATTGATCTGATGGCCGCACATCATACCTATAAGGGAGACGGTTCTGAATGTGCGCATTTGACATTCAGCCACGCACTGACCGCTGTCACCATAAAGACCGGTGAGGAGATGTTGAAAGGCACTATAAAGAGCGTCACCATTTCAGGCGTTTATGGTGAAGGAACGTATCAGATAGGAGCTGAGGGTTGGACTATTCCCCAAGGTGATGATAAAAAGAGAGAGTTTGTTGTGACATTGGGTAATGATAGTGAACCGGACGCAGCCAATGAAGAGCCGGATACGGATACAGGAAAAGGGCGTGGTATGTATCAGGAAGGAAACACGTCGATTGTGGAGGGCGAGTATACTTTCATGATGATTCCCCAGGAATTACACGAAGGGGCTAAACTGACTGTGGTGTTTACTGATGAATTCTCCCAAACCGAGTGGACTTTGACAGCCGACCTTAAAGACCAAATATGGCCTATGGGTAAAATGGTTACCTATTCTATTAATTCCACAGGAATAGTGGTGAAGCCGGTGGTTACTTTGACTGTAAATAGAGACGGGCTTTGGCCGAATGGAGGGTTTAAAGAACTGGAAAATACACAGACAATAGATGGTGGTTTGTATGGCGATGAAATGGATGAGGCGGAAAAGAATGCTTATCTTCCTGTCAGTGGCTATCTGCGTAATGTGAAGATGAGTGCATTTGTACAGATGGCACAAGCAGACAAGCAAACTGTGAAACTGCCGCTTACTTGCACTATTGAATATTCAATTGATAAAGAAAACTGGTTTTCCCAATTAGGGGGGAGTAAACCGGTATGGATTCCTGTTTCTTCGGAAGCATCCCGGTCTGAACCCGATGAAGTTAAAAAAGGGGCCATCCGTTTGCCAGCGCAAGAAGTTTTTAACGATACACGGAAAGAATTGCTTGAAATAGCTCCTGTGAAGAGTTCTGAAACCGATTACTATGATTTGGTAGCAAACAATCCTTTTCAAAAAGAAAGTGCCAATTGCTACATGGTTCATACTCCCGGTTATTATAAATTTCCGGCAGCTTATGGCAATACTTATCGGGATGATTCTGAAAATGATAGAGCTTATAAGTATCAAGGTGATTTGGAGGGGGAAGGTGTGTTGAAGGATTTTGTTCTTACACACTTTGTTGGATATGATGATAAGGGGATAGATGTGTCAACTGATAAAATTATTCCAGACATTGCTGATGCCGTGATTGTATGGCAAGACAGTCCTGATCTTGTAACAGATGTTTGTTTGAAGGATGGATGGGTGCATTTCCGCATACTTGAGGAAACGATTAATCAGGGCAATGCGGTGATTGCTGTACGTAACGAAAGGAACGACATTTTATGGAGTTGGCATATATGGGTTACTCATTATTTTTGGACAGAAGAACATATTCAAGAGTCGTCAGCCGTAAATGAGGAAGGACGAAATTTCTTATTTGCGCCTTGTAATTTGGGATATTGTGATTCTCATGGCGGAAATCCAGAACGACCTGTTTATATGCGTTTAACAGCTACTATGCCTGGTATGACAGAACCGGAAGTGTTAAAGGAAGTCACAGTAGAAGGAATGCCTGCACCTGATAAGGATGGCATATTTACGTTTACTCAACCCCGAATAGTTGCATCCATGGCAGGAGACAACACTTATTATCAATGGGGACGTAAAGACCCGATGTTGCCGGGGGTATATGATGAGGATATTCTTAATAAAGCTCCAAATGGTGACTATAAAGATGAATTGGATATGGAGAATAAAATGTTTTATTCTACCTCCGGTTATAGGTTTACCTCAAGGGAAACATATCAGTCTATAGGAGAAAGTATTCAATATCCTTATTGTTTTTTTATACATGAGCGACCCGCAACGACTACAAATGACGATAAAAAAGATCCTGTTAACAATTATAAGCGGCGTCATTGGCATAATGGGCTGAATGCTGATGGTAAAAATACTTCTTATAACCAAAAAACGATTATGAATTTCTGGAATTCGCAATTAGACGAAAGTGGTCCAGACAGAAATGTAAAAGAACCTAATCAGAAGTATGTTGTAAAAACAATATATGATCCATCTCCGGCAGGATATAAAATACCGCCTCCTACCGCATTTTCTGGCTTTTTTGATATAGCCGCAGATTCGAAAATAAAAATTCCTTCTGCAGACGTTAAAAAGGTCAACGATGTAGGTTGGAAAATAAAAGATAAAAAAAATGGATTGGAGTTCTTCTTTCCTTCCACAGGATTGAGAGATATGGGATTGTATCAACGTTCCTCATCATACGGTACATGGCCTGCTCATTCCAAGTTGACATTTATAGCAACTTCAGGTTTTCAAGGAAGCATTGGCAACGATGGTTCTAGTTGTATGTTGTTTTCTATTGATAGCCGAAATAATTCAGAAGGTAAGGCTGATGCCATTTATGGCACAAACAACGCTTACGGCTTTACATTGCGTCCTATCCGCGACCATCAGCATGCTATCGGTACACGGTAAAGCATAACCCCGTTTGTCTTTATACAGGCTGCGGCATCCTTCGGCCGGCGACATCCCTCGTCGCTTCGCCCGATGATGCCGCAGGGGTCAGCGGATATTTCCGGTTGGTATCCATTTGGATACCGGAAATCACGTAACATGCATGCTTGTTCATCGGAACATGAAGGCTTGTTCGCCACACAAGCATGCCCTGTTCGCCGTACAAGCTTAGCTTGTTCGTTGCACAAGCCTGGCTTGTTCACTGTACAAACCTGCATGTGCGCCGCAACACATTCCGCCTTGTCGTAAAAACACGTACGTATGTGTGGGCTTGTACATACGTACGTATAGGCTTACACATACGTATGTATAGCCTCACACGTACGTACGTGCAAAGGACACCATCCCCTCATCAGATTGCTTCTCCCCCTTCTCCCTTCATCCTTTCATTTTGGGCAAAACCATCTATCAATCAACCGGTTAAAAATGACAGTACATCCCCTCACGCCCCTTTCAGCCACCGGTGTGAGTCCTTTCACATCTGCCCTGGGCGGTTTCACACCATGCTGCCTTTGCGTGCCGATGAAGGGAAGCTGAAAGGGGGCTGAAAGGAGAATGAAAGGACCCGGCGGAGTGTCCTCTCACTCTCGGAATCCCCATCGGCAGGGCGTTTCGGCAGATAATGAAAGGATGAAAGGAAA
>CAMWGU010000070.1 GCA_947173895.1 uncultured Bacteroides sp.
CATCGGAAAGCAATGAGGAAATAGAATTCACTCCGGCCATGCTGACTGAAATGGCCGGAGAATTGCGTCAAGCACTCGAACAGGTTCCTGAGCCCTCCACGAAAGAGGAAAAGACTGCGTTGAAAAAGAAACGCAAACAGCTGAAGGAACTGGAAGAGGACAGGGACAAGCTGCAGGAATACGACAACCGTCTGGACATGCTGCAGGACAGGAACTCCTATTCCAAAACGGACAATGACGCTACTTTCATGAGAATGAAGGAGGATGCCATGGGTAACGGCCAGACAAAGCCCGGTTACAACCTCCAGATCGGCACCGGGAACCAGTTCATTACCGACTTTGCACTCTTCCCGAACCCTACGGATACACTGACCCTGATACCTTTCCTGCAATCCTTCTCAAGCAGATATGACAGGCCGGCCCATACGGTGGTGGCCGATTCCGGCTACGGTTCTGAGGAGAATTACCGCTTCATGTCAGAAAACGGTATGGAAGCCTACGTCAAATACAACTACTTCCACATGGAGCAGCGGCCGAGATTCAAACCGGACCCGTTCAGGTCGGAAAACTTCTACTACAATGAAGAACATGACTTTTGTATCTGCCCCATGGGGCAGAAGATGCAAAGGATAGGGACTAGACATGTGAAAACAGCATCCGGATATGTCAGCGAAAATGCCAGGTACAGAGCCGTCAGATGTGAAGGCTGTCCGCTAAGATGCCGATGTTTTAAAGCAAAGGGGAACAGAACGATAGAGTTGAATCACAGACTCAGAAAATACAAGCAAAAAGCCAAAGAGTTGCTCTGCTCAGAGGAAGGACTGAAACACAGAGGGCAGAGATGCATAGAACCGGAAGCCGTGTTCGGACAAATGAAAAACAATATGAATTACAAACGTTTCCGCCATTTTGGAAAGGATAAGGTCTTCATGAACTTTGCCTTCTTTGCCATTGCCTTCAATATAAAAAAGATGTGTGCAAAAATGACTAAAGAAGGTATGGATTGGCTGATTAGACCGTTTTATGAGCTTATGGTTGTTCTATTTAGATGGTGCGAACACATAAACCAAAGAAATCCTCAAAATATCGCAGCTTAAAAAAATGAGTCGATTTTTATAGGCAATGAAAAAAAGAAGGCGCATCGTGTATTACGACACACCTTCTTTTTTGTATGCTTGGCATGAACATTGTCTAATTTTAATTTGAATGGAAACAACCGCATCATCATGTCGCATCATCCCGACTGATATGTGCATGGGCGTCAATAGTTTGATCGGTCAGGTAAGAAAAGTAAGTCTGGAACTAGCAGAACCACATGTACGATGATGCAAACTCGATTGCTCTTTTCCATGAAACAGGAATAACTTGCTTTGCCTCCATCTCGTATGATTTGAAGAATAATTTTGGAAACCATTATCTGCCTATATTCTATCTTCTTTTAAAGCATCGTGCTTTGGCTGGCGTAAGGAGTATTGCTACAAGTTCATCACATCCTGCTCAAAAGTTTCTTTGTTTCCTATCGCCTTGTTGCGCACCTTGCTCCGGTAATTGTAAATGGTAGCCAAAGAGTATCCCAAGAAATGGGCAATACGGTTGCTGTCGGTTACTCCCAGACGGATCAGTGCGAAGATACGCAATTCGGTGGTCAGCAATTCCCCCTTCGGGGATATTCTGCCTTCTTCCACTAGCAAAGCATTAAATGAAGTAATGAAATGGGGGAACAATTCTAAGAAAGATTTGTCGAACTCGTTATAAAAGTGCTTGCGTTCGTCGCGGATGAACTGCTCGGATTTGATAGCTTTAAACAAGTCATCAATGCGGGAAGCCATTGCCAGTTTGGCCAGCGAACGGCGATAAAGCTCCAGTTTGTCCAAATAATCTACACAACGGTCCAAGTAACGGGCAATATATACTTCTTTTATTTTTCCGGTCTGTGCCAGTTCGGCATTCACCTCCTGTAGCTGTTTGTTGGCCAGGCTCAGATTCTTACGCATAGCCGATAGTTTTTTCATCCAGCGGTACAGATAGAAAATGGCCGCAAGCAGAAACAGAGAAAGCAAACTAACACTGATCAGAAGGGCACGTGAAATCTGTTTTTCTTCTTTCTCTTTCTGTTTGTAGGCTTTATCGATGATGGGGAAGAACTGGGCTACTTCAATGAATCGCAAACGTGCGTTGCAGGCAACGGCGTCTTCCATCGAGCAGTTCAAATACTTGTAGGCACGGTCCAAGTCTCCCACTTCATACATCAATTGTGCCAGTTTCTGCAAAGAGGCATATTCACGGATGGCCGACTTTAAATCTGTAACGGCAGTCAACGCCAGATAATGGATTTCTTTCTGAATGTCTCCCAGCATGCTGTGTGCTTCGGATAAAGTGTAGTAAATATAGCTGGTCTGACGTTCGTCCGGTGATTGATCTAACAACCCGGGCAACACAATCAAAGCCGAATCTATCTCATCACTGACTATTCTTTTCTCTGCCCAGACTATGCTTCTGTCCACACTGGGAGCCATAGCTATCAGGATGGAGTCACGGTAGGCATCGGTTTTTTTCAGGTACTTTTCCTTCTCAGCATCGGCTGTGGTGTAATCTGCCACCCAACCGTAATAAGCCCGGCACGTACGGTAGTAATACACCAGGGTCTCCTGATTCAAGTCCAGGGGGGTTACCTGTTTCAATTGTTCCAAGGCTTCATTGTACATTCCCATCACTCCCATCACTTCGGCGCGGTTTATTAGAATTTCATTCTTCAACTCCGACTGATTTAGCAACGGCATCAGATTTGTTTTCTTATCAATATAATATAAGGCAGAGTCGGCCTGATAGTGCAGATAAGCATCAAATAGGGAACCGCAAAGTTCGTATTTCTTTCTGGCGTCTTTGGAGTGGCGCAGAGCTTGTTTTAAGTCTGCTATTCCTGTTTCTTTCATAACATGGCGGGAAGTCTTGTTGTCAATGATCTGATCCAACTTTCTCAGCACTTCTTCATTGTCGGTCTTGTCGGCCGACAAAGGTGTTGACACTGTCAACAATATGAATATGACGGAACAAATGGCGTTTTTCATCTTGTATACTTATTATAGGTCTACAAATATATAAATATAAGTAATAAGATTAAAACTTTTCAGTGAAAATCTTTTCATTTGCACTTATATTTTGGGTATGGGTGAAATGAGTAAGTTTTTTAATTATCAGTGTATTACGAGCTAAAAGTATTTGTATTTTTATTCTAGACTTTCAAAGTCATTTATTCTCACCTTACATTTGCACCATCCAAGCATGACAAAGGTGTAAAACTAATTTCTATATATTATGAAAAGAACATTTGTACTTATGGCATTATTCGCATTATTGGGCTTGCAGCATACAGCGTCTGCAGCCATTATAAAAAAAGTGGCTCCAAGTTTTTGGTGGGCTGGAATGAAGAATCCCGAATTGCAGATCCTGTTGTATGGTGATAATATTTCTTCCAGTGATGTGTCGATTTCTTCGGAGGATATCCAATTGAAGGATGTCGTGAAGCAAGAGAATCCTAATTACTTGATTTTATATATGGACTTGTCGGAAGCCACACCGCAAACGTTCCATATCACACTGAAGCAAGGCAAAAAGCAGACCGTCATTCCATACGAAATAAAACAACGAACTACAGGTTCGTCTGAAGTGAAAGGTTTTAATTCCGGCGATGTGTTATATCTGATCATGCCCGACCGTTTTGCCAACGGTGATCCTTCAAATGACATCGTGCCGGGAATGCTGGAGGCAAAAGTGGATAGGAACGATCCGTTCGCTCGCCATGGAGGCGATTTGGCAGGCATTACGGACCACTTGGATTATCTGTCCAATTTGGGAGTTACGGCCATTTGGCTGAACCCTATACAGGAAAACGACATGAAAGAAGGTTCCTATCACGGCTATGCCATTACCGATTATTACCAAGTGGACCGCAGGCTGGGAAGCAATGAGGAATTTCGCGAACTGGTGGAACAGGCGCACGGCAAAGGAATGAAAGTCGTTATGGACATGATTTTCAATCATTGCGGCAGCGAGAACTATCTGTTCAAGGACATGCCGTCCAAGGACTGGTTCAACTTTAAGGGCAGTTACACACAGACATCTTATAAAACTGCCAGCGTGCAAGATATTCATGCTTCCGCTTACGAACGCAAGATAGCTGTGGACGGATGGTTCACCGAATCAATGCCCGACCTGAACCAGCGCAACCGCCATGTGGCCCGATATCTGATTCAGAGCAGCATTTGGTGGATAGAATATACCGGAATTAATGGCATCCGGCAGGACACACATCCTTATGCCGACTTCGACATGATGTCGCAATGGTGTAAAGCGGTGACTGATGAATATCCCGAATTCAATATCGTGGGCGAGACTTGGCTAAACAGTAATGTATTGGTTTCGTTCTGGCAGAAAGACAGCAAATTGGCTGCTCCTAGAAATTCCAATCTTCGCACCGTAATGGATTTTCCGCTGATGGAACAGATGAATAAGGCTTTTGATGAGGAGACAACAGATTGGCACGGCGGTTTGTATCGGCTGTATGATTATCTGACCCAAGATCTGGTATATGCCGATCCCATGAACCTTCTTGTCTTCTTGGATAATCATGACACTTCACGCTTCTGCATCAACGAAGAGGCCGCCCGGAAAACGGACCGCTACAAGCAGGCACTTGTGTTCCTGCTGACTACGCGTGGCATTCCTCAGATTTATTATGGAACAGAGATTCTGATGGCAGCCGACAAGGCCAATGGTGACGGGTTGTTGCGCTGTGACTTCCCCGGAGGATGGAACGGTGACAAGTACAATTGTTTTGATGAATCGGGGCGCACGACAAAACAAAACGAAGCTTTTGCCTACATGCGGAAACTGCTTCAATGGAGAAAAGGCAACGAGATCATAGCCAAAGGAACATTGAAACACTTTGCGCCTAGTAAAGGGGTCTATGTTTACGAACGGAAGCATGGCAACAAATCCATTGTTGTTTTCATGAACGGAACCGATCAGAATCAGACCATCGACCTGACGCCTTACCGGGAAGTGCTTCCCGGCAAAACGGCTCACGACATGCTGACGGACAGCACAATTACCCTAGGCAAGGAATTGACACTCAAAAAACGTGGAATGATGGTCCTGGAATTCTAACATCATCTGGCAAGAAACTTACAATTTAATACCCATATATAATTATGAATATCAAGAAAAACCTTTCATTGGCTGCATTTCTTTGCATCTCGTTCATTGCAAATGCACAACAGAAACTGATTTCGCCAGATGGTAATCTGGAAATGACTTTCACGCTCGACGGACAAGGGACTCCAACCTACGAGCTGGTTTATAAACAGAAAACGGTCATCAAGCCCAGTAAGCTGGGACTGGAACTGAAGAAAGAAGACGCTAACGCCAAGACTGACTTTGAATGGACCGACAGGAAAGATGTGGACAAACTGGACATCAAGACGAACCTCTACAGTGGATTCGAACTGAAGAATGTACAGACTTCCACCAACGACGAGACTTGGCAACCGGTATGGGGCGAGGAAAAAGAAATCCGCAGTCATTATAATGAATTGGCTGTCACCCTGAACCAGCCGGCCAACGACCGGTATATCAGGATTCGTTTCCGCCTGTTCAATGACGGATTGGGATTTCGCTATGAATTCCCGCAGCAGAGAAATCTGAACTATTTCGTCATTAAGGAAGAACATTCACAGTTTGCCATGGCAGGCGACCATACCGCTTACTGGATTCCGGGAGACTATGACACACAAGAATACGACTACACCGTCAGCCGCCTGAGCGAAATCCGCGGGTTATTTGAAAAAGTTTATACCGAGAATTCCTCGCAAACTGCTTTCAGTCCCACTGGCGTGCAGACTGCCCTGATGATGAAAACAGACGACGGGTTGTATATCAACCTGCACGAAGCGGCTTTGATAGACTATGCCTGTATGCACCTGAACTTGGATGACAAGAATATGGTTTTCGAATCTTGGCTGACTCCTGACGCACAAGGCGACAAAGGATATATGCAGACACCCTGTACTTCTCCGTGGCGCACCGTCATTGTGAGCGATGACGCACGCAACATTTTGGCATCACGTATCACCTTGAATCTGAACGAACCTTGCAAGATAAAAGATACTTCATGGATCAAACCGGTGAAATACATCGGTGTATGGTGGGACATGATTACAGGAAAAGGTTCATGGGCTTACACGGACGATTTGTCAAGCGTGAAGTTGGGAGAAACTAATTACAGCCAGACTAGACCTAACGGTAAACACTCGGCTAATACGGCCAATGTAAAACGTTATATTGATTTTGCGGCTCAACACGGATTTGATCAAGTGTTGGTAGAGGGATGGAACGAAGGATGGGAAGACTGGTTTGGAAAAAGTAAAGATTATGTATTCGACTTTGTGACTCCTTATCCTGACTTCAATGTAAAAGAACTTCAAGCTTATGCGGCAGCCAAAGGTGTGAAACTGATGATGCATCATGAGACTTCGGCTTCGGTACGTAACTACGAACGTCACTTGGATCAGGCATACCAGTTTATGGTGGACAATGGATACAATGCGGTGAAGAGTGGTTATGTGGGTAACATTATTCCACGTGGCGAACATCATTATGGACAATGGATGGACAATCACTATCTGTATGCTGTGAAAAAAGCAGCCGACTACAAAATCATGGTCAATGCCCATGAAGCGGTACGTCCTACCGGAATCTGCCGTACCTATCCCAATTTGATAGGTAATGAATCTGCCCGTGGCACCGAATATGAATCGTTTGGTGGCAATCATGTAAACCATACCACCATCCTTCCTTTTACACGACTGGTAGGCGGCCCGATGGACTACACACCGGGAATCTTTGAAACTCATTGCAATAAAATGAATTCTACCAATAATTCTCAGGTACGCTCTACGTTGGTGCGCCAATTGGCTTTGTATGTCACTATGTATAGTCCGTTGCAAATGGCAGCAGACATCCCTGAAAACTATGAGCGTTTTATGGATGCTTTCCAATTTATTAAAGATGTGGCTGTAGACTGGGATGAAACTAAGTATCTGGAAGCTGAACCGGGAGATTATATCACTATCGCCCGTAAAGCAAAAGGAACCGACGACTGGTATATTGGTTGTACTGCCGATGAGAACGGTCATACTTCAACGCTGGCATTTGATTTCCTTGATTCTGAAAAGCAATATATTGCAACAGTTTATGCAGATGCCAAAGAAGCGGACTGGAAAGATAATCCGCAAGCATATACCATTCGCAAAGGTGTCGTGACTAGCAAGAGTAAATTGACTCTGCATGCAGCAAGTGGTGGCGGTTATGCTATTAGTCTGAAAGCAGTGAAAAACAAGTCGGAATTGAAAGGAATGAGGAAGCTGTAAAAGAACTTTCTTCACATGTGGAGGATGCAGCAACCTTATAAGTCGAAATCTGACAACGTTTTATCAGTTCACTGTTACTTATATTTTTAGGTAGATGTGAATGCGTTAATTGATTGATAACCAAATGTGTGATGCGTAAAAAACAGCCAAGCTATTTATATTTTTATTCTTGCCTTGAAAAATGAAATGCAAGACTGCTACATTTGCAACAAACAAGACAAATGAAGGTAGGTTGTTTCCTCCCTCTTTTTCGATAAAATAACGGAAGCTAAGGTGAAATGTATATAATAAGGATTTGGTAAGAATCAGGTTGTTTGGGAAAACAGTTTTTAATAGGTATTTTTTAATTGAGAATATAAACTTGAAATAATTATTTAACTTTAAATTTAAAGACATGAAAAGAAACTTGCTGTTCAAGCTCCTGTTAATGTTAGTTACAGGATTATTCTTGTCTATAGACGCATTTGCCCAGCAAATGACTGTCAAGGGACTTGTAAAGGACACAACAGGTGAACCTGTCATTGGTGCAAATGTTGTGGTGAAAGGGACAACTAATGGTACAATTACCGATTTCGATGGTAACTTTCAGTTGACTGCCAATAAAGGAGATCTGATTGTCATTTCGTTTATCGGATATTTAACTCAGGAACTTCCTGCTTCCGCTTCTCTTAACGTCATTTTGAAAGATGATACGGAAACATTGGATGAAGTGGTGGTAATTGGTTATGGTGTTGCTAAAAAGAATGACCTGACCGGTTCGGTGACTGCAATGAAGCCGGATGAGAAAAATCGTGGGCTGGTAACGAATGCCCAAGATATGATGCAAGGCAAGATTGCGGGTGTGAACGTCACTTCCAGTGGTGGTGCTCCAGGTACAGGTGCTAATATCCGAATCCGTGGTGGTTCTTCTCTGAACGCCAGCAATGATCCGCTGATAGTTATTGATGGGTTGGCAATGGACAACAATGGAGTAAAAGGCTTGTCCAACCCTCTTTCTATGGTAAATCCTAGCGATATTGAAACATTCACAGTCTTGAAGGATGCTTCAGCCACGGCCATCTATGGCTCTCGCGGATCTAATGGTGTAATTATCATTACTACTAAAAAAGGGCGCACTGCACAGGCTCCTTCTATCTCATATAATGGAAATATGTCTATCAATACCAAGAAGAAGACTATTAACGTAATGAATGCAGAAGAATATCGGCAGTTTATTACAAATTATTATGGAGAAGGTTCCGAGGCTTACAATAAAATGGGAACAGCCAATACAGATTGGCAGGATCAGATATACCGCACAGCAATCAGCCATGACCACAATCTGACACTGACCGGCGGTTTTAAAAATATGCCTTACCGTGTCTCTTTGGGATATACCAATCAGGATGGTATTTTAAAAACTTCCGATTTTGACCGTTATACAGCCAGTGCCAGCCTGAACCCATCCCTATTAGATGATCATCTGAAAATCAATGTCAATATGAAAGGGATGTTGGCAAATACGCGTTATGCCAATACAGGTGCTATCAGTGCTGCAACCCGTATGGATCCCACTCAAAGTGTAAAGTCTGATGCCACAATGACTATTACCAATCCCTATACAGATATGGAAGAAACTATCAATCCATATCGTAACTATGGAGGATACTTCCAATGGCTTAAAGTGGGGAAAGACTATAGTGACCCTAATTGGCCGATGATGGCAGAGCGCAATGCCGTGCGCAATCCTGTCGCTATGCTGGAACAATATAATGACAAAGCTAAATCAAAATCATTCATCGGAAATCTTGAACTGGATTATAAAATACATGGATTTGAAGACTTGAGGCTTCACATGAATTTTGGTGCAGATTATTCCACAGGAAAACAAACTACCTGGGAATCTCCGAATGTGTCAGGCGACAATGCATACTATGGTTGGAATGGTTGGAACAAAGAAAATAAATACAATCTGTCTTACAACGCATACGCACAATACTATAAAGATTTTAATGCAAAACATCATTTCGACATCATGGGCGGCTACGAATGGCAGCATTTCCACAGAGACGGGGCCTATGACGGATGGGGACTTTATCAATCTACCAATACCGCATTGGATGACAAGGGAAATCCTTTGGCAAATACACCTCACGGACGTAGCTTTAAAGAATGGGAGACAGAAAATTATCTGGTAAGTTTCTTTGGACGTGCCAACTATACATTAGCAGAACGCTATTTGTTTACCGCAACTGTACGTTATGATGGTTCTTCACGCTTTAAGGATCATTGGGCGCTTTTCCCATCATTTGCTTTCGGTTGGAAAATAAAAGAAGAAGCATTCTTGAAAGATGTGGACTTCCTTTCTGACCTGAAACTCCGTCTGGGATATGGACAGACAGGACAACAAGAAGGTATCGGAGACTATACTTACTTTGCGTCTTATAATGTCAATACCAATCCGGACAGCTATTATCCTATCATCGGCGATGGTACATTGAATCGTCCGGATGCTTACAATAACAACCTGACTTGGGAAACCACCACCACTTATAATGCCGGTATTGATTTCAGCATTTTGGACGCCAAACTGACAGGTAGCGTAGATTACTATTATCGTAAAACAACCGACTTGCTGAACACTGTATATGTTTCAGCCGGCTCCAATTTCCGCAATCAAGTGACTTCAAATATCGGTTCATTAAAAAATACCGGAATTGAGTTTGCATTGACTTATCGTCCTGTTCAGACGCAAAATTGGAATTGGGAAATTACAGCTAATGCCACCTACAATGAAAATGAAATCACAGAACTTATAGGCGAAGAAGACTATTATGTTCCTACCGGAGGCATATCTTCTGGAACTGGAAACATGTGTCAGGCTCACGCTGTAGGTTATCCTGCAAGTTCGTTCTATGTATATCAACAAGCGTATGACAAAAATGGAAATGCCTTGGAAGGTGTTTATGTGGACCGCAATGGTGACGGACGCATCAATCAGGATGACCGCTATTTCTATAAAAGCCCGATGGCTCCTTGGACTGTCGGTCTAAGTTCAAGATTGGGGTATAAGAATTGGGATTTTGGATTCTCACTTCGTGCCAGCATCGGTAATTATGTCTTCAATGATGTAGCAGACGGATTTGCCAATATAGACAAAACTTATGATAGTTCGTTCGGTTACTTGCAAAATCGTCCAATGTCTTCCATATTAATGGGTTGGAAGACATACGACAATGCGCTGTCTGATTATTGGGTACAAAACGCATCATTCTTGAAATGTGATAATATAACTTTAGGCTACAGTTTCGACAAACTTTTCAAGAGCCCTTCCTACAAGGGGATCAGCGGTCGTGTCTTTGCTACAGCCAGCAATGTGTTTACTATAACCAACTATCAAGGTATTGATCCAGAAGTATTTGGAGGAATAGATAATAATATCTATCCTCGTCCATTCTCTTTGATCTTTGGTTTAAATCTTAATTTCTAATCTTAAAAACAAGTCATTATGAATTTGAAATATATGAAACAACTACTTCCCGCCACAGCATTCGTACTGGCTATGGGAATGAGTTCCTGCGTAGGTGATCTGGATGTAACTCCTAAAGATCCAAGCACGAATATGACTGCTGACGCAAACGCACTTTTCAACAAATGCTATGCCAATATGGCTATGGCTGGACAAGGAGGAGCTAATGGAGATTGTGATATTGACGGACTGGACGGTGGTACCACCGGATTCGTACGCCAACTATTCAATGCCAATGAACTGACTACCGATGAATCTATCTGTTGTTGGGGAGATGAGGGAATTCCCGCTTTCAACTTCAATCAATGGAGTGCCAGTCATCCGATGTTGAAAGGATTTTACTACCGTCTTTATTTTGGTGTGACTGTATGTAATTTCTATTTGGAATCCGAGAGCGAACACGATGCTACCATGACCGCTGAAGTACGTTTCCTTCGTGCTCTTTATTACTATTATCTGATGGATAGTTTTGGAAACATTCCTTTCTTGACAGCCATGAGTTCTGAGAGTGCTCCTCAAGTAAGCCGGAAAGAGATGTTCGATTGGATTGAAAATGAGTTGTTGGAATGTGTAAACGACATGAGCGAACCGAAAGCTAAAACTTCTTCTACAGAAGGATATGGACGTGCAGACAAGGCTGCAGCTTGGTTACTTTTATCACGTCTCTACCTGAACGCCGAGGTTTATACCGGAACCGCTCAGTGGAATAAAGCAGCCGAATATGCCAAAAAAGTAATGGATTCTCCCTATAAACTGTTTACTCAGGGCAATGGCAAGTATAGTGCTTATCAAATGTTATTCATGGGGGACAACGGAGAAAACGGAGCTTCTGTCGAAGCGCTTCTTCCGTTGTTGCAAGACGGAGTTACCACTACCAGCTGGGGTACAACTCTGTTCTTGATAGCATCTACTTTCAAGGCGGATATGTCTTCTTGTGGAACTTCTGAGACTTGGGCCGGGAACCGTGCGCGTCCGGAATTTGTAGCCAAATTCTTCCCCAAGGGAGATGCGCCGCAGGTTACTTCTGACGAGATGGTAAAAGCTGCCGGTGATGACCGTGCTTTGTTATGGGGAAAAGACCGTACCCTCACTATTGAAAACACAAGTGAATTTACAGAAGGCTATTCTGTAGCAAAGTTCACCAATTTGTATTCAACAGGAGGCGACTCACATAATTCACAATTTGTTGATTCTGATTTCTTCTTGATGCGTGCAGCTGAGGCTTACCTTACCTATGCGGAAGCAACTTGCCGCAGCAACAGTAACACGATTACTCCGGAAGGAAAGGCTGCCATCGATGCTATCCGTAACCGTGCCAATGCCAACATCAAGAACACTTATTCATTGAATGACATTTGTGATGAGTGGTCGCGCGAGTTTTATTATGAAGGTCGTCGCCGTATTGACTTAATTCGTTTTGGACACTTTGGAGGTAACTCCGATTATAAATGGCAATGGAAAGGCGGAATAAAAGAAGGAGGTACATTCAGCACGAGCCTAAATATTTTCGCAATACCTGATACAGACCTGAATGCCAATCATAATTTGGTACAAAATCCGGGCTATTAATAAACTACAGATTTAAAAGATTTAGAAAAATGAGAAAATATATCATACCTACTCTGTTGCTCTTTGCAGGACTGAACCTTTTCACAGCCTGTGACGATGACCGCGATTCCAATCCCATCATCCAGCAACCTACCGAGTTTGTTCTGAATACACCGGCATACGCTGATTCAGAGATTGACCTGTTATCCTCACAAACCGTAAACTTTACTTGGTCACAACCTGATTACGGATATACAGCCGTTGTATCCTATAAATTGCAAGTATCCACTACGGGAACTTTTACGCACTCCTTGGCTGAGGCCGAAGCGGATGAAACAGGCGCAACTGTTGCCGATTATGTTTCGGAGGATGGAGAGGTTACTTCCTGCAATGTAAAAGTAGAAGCTGCTACATTTGCTAAAATGTTAATGCAACTCAATCAGTGGGAAGAAAACGCAGTACCCGCAACTCAAAAAGTATATGTACGTGTGTTGGCGTCCATTTATTCTGCTACTGCAACCGAACTGATTAATCCCATCATTTCAAATGTAGTAGAAATCAATGTTATTCCTTATTATGTTGAACTGAAGGATGCGTTACCTGAGATGTGGTATTTGATAGGCTCTTGTATCGGTGATGGTCAATGGAGTAATAATTCTGCTGCAATCGGAACCTCTCTTTACCCGATGTCTATCGTAGAAGACTATGAATACGATAAAAAGACAGGAAAAGGTGAATTGATTTTCACTGGCTGGTTTACTCCCGATGGTTTTAAACTCATCAAGGTACCTGGAGGTTGGGATGACCAATGGGGTTCCAGTGACGGAGGAACAAATATGGTAATGAATGATGGAGGTTCAGGAAACATTTGTGTGTCTGGAGCTGGATATTATACATTGAAGCTGAATACTAAGAATGATCAACTTACCATAGAAAAGGCTGATATTACGCCTGTTGTATATGAATCTATCTGTATCACTGGCGACTTTAATGACTGGAGTGACTCTGCCATGACTCCGGTAAATGCGGTTGTGACTAACAACCATATTTGGTCATTTATTTTGGATGCAAGCAATGGCGACACCACTGTTAAATTCAAGATTGCCGGAAGTTGGGATACCAACTGGGGGGCAGAAAATTTCCCGTACGGTGTCGGGACAAATGGTGGAGCCAACATTCCTGTCAATGCCGGCAAATATGCTGTCGTATTCAATGATATTGACGGTTCATACACATTTACGGCTATTGAGTAATTTTTAAAAAGCACACAAAGTATCATGAAAAAGAATTTATTATCCATTTTGGCGCTGGCTACCTCATTGGTAGCCTGCACCGATGATTATACCGATTGGGCAGATCCCCAATATAATGATCAGGAAGAAGCAAAGAATGTCAGTTTCACTGCTACTCCCGTACCTGCTATCGACTTAGCAGATGTCACTACCGATTCTATTACCGTTTTTTCTCCTTCCGTGACAGCAGAAGAGGGAGCCAAAGTCAGTTACAAGCTGGTCATAGAAGGAAAACATGTCTTGATTGCTAACAATCAGGGCATGGTAGCTGCCAAAGATCTGAGTAATGCACTTGTCGATTTATATGGCAAACGCCCGACTGAACGTGTTATGAGCAGTACGGTAGAAGCCTACATCAATATCCATGGGCAATCTATTAAAAAAAACTCTTCAATAGAAGTAAAAGCCATACCGACTGCCCCGGTTATTGAAAACGCCTACTATTTTGCAGGAACAAACAATAACTGGAATGTTCAGGATGAAACATACAAATTTAACCATAGCGGAAAAGATGTTTATGACGATCCCGAATTTACCCTTATCATTCCTGCACCTTATAAAGAAGACGGGACGCGCGATGACATGTGGTTCAAGATTGCTCCCCAATCTGCTTTCGATAGTGGAGAATGGAATACCGTTTTGGGTTGTGCTACTAATGGAGATGAAGCACTAAGCGGAAACCTGATGGGTAAAGTGGATGATACAGAACCGGGGTCTATTAAAATGCCTGCGGGTGATAACGCCAAATTCTACCAGATTACATTGAACATGATGGATTATACATATACCATTGTAGCATTGTCCTTCGAAGAATTCATTTATGTTCCGGGCAATCACCAAGGTTGGGCTCCTGCCACGGCACCGGCACTTCAATCGGCGTCTTTTGACGGCATTTATACTGGATATAGTTATCTGAACGGAGAATTCAAATTTACCAAAGGACATAGTTGGGAGGATGGAGAATACAACAGTTCACACTTCACAACCGTAACCGGAGGTTTCGTGTTGGGTGAGGGCGGAGGAAACATCAACATGCCCGAAGCTGGATTCTATCAGATTAAGGCCAATATTGCCAAAGGCGAGTTGAGTGCAGTGCCCGTTCAATGGGGAATCATTGGTGATGCTACTCCCGGGCAATGGGATGCAGATCAGGATATGGTTTGGGACAGTGAAAAGAAATGTTGGACTGCT
Organism: uncultured Bacteroides sp.; assembly: GCA_947173895.1. Classification (GTDB taxonomy): domain Bacteria; phylum Bacteroidota; class Bacteroidia; order Bacteroidales; family Bacteroidaceae; genus Phocaeicola. The sequence continues at coordinate 14,967 of CAMWGU010000070.1, forward strand.
ACTATCATCTTGACAGACGGTACAATCAAATTCCGTGCAAACGATGGATGGGACATTAACTTAGGAGGAGCAACAGATAATCTGGTAGAAGGAGGTGACAATATTGCCGTAACTGCCGGCACATACGACATCTGCCTGTATGCAGAACGTACGGATTCTGATAAGATTTATTGCACCTTGACAAAGAAATAAGATTCTGTTTCATTTTATTTTCAAGAAATAAGGCCATCCCAATGTTGAGATGACCTTATTTCTCTCTTTCCCAAAAAATTATTCCTTTAAACTACCATCTCATGAATATTTTGAAAAACAAGTTTCATACTAATCCGTTTGCTATATTCTATTGGTTTTTATTTTCCATTTTTGTGGCATGTAGTGATGATGCTCCGACTCCCGTTCCTCCTACACCCGAAGAGCCTGATCCACCTACTGTCGCTTGGAAAGACGTCACAGCTTCTCCTGCCGATTGGGATGGCATCAAGCGGGCCGATCTTTCCTATCAACTGCTGGTCTATTCTTTTGCCGACAAAGATGGGGACAAACAGGGAGACCTCGGCGGACTTATCGACAAGCTGGACTATATCAACGAACTGGGCGTGAAAGCCATCTGGTTATCCCCCATCCATCCTGCCATGTCGTACCACGGTTATGATGTGACCGACTATACCAAGGTGAATCCCAAGCTAGGCACGGAAGCCGACTTCGACCGCCTCATTGCCGAAGCACACAAGCGCAACATAAAAATCTATCTGGACTACGTGATGAACCACACCGGCAAAGAACATCCTTGGTTCAAGGATGCCGCTTCATCGGTCGATAGCCCTTATCGTGATTACTACCTTTTCTCTCAATTTCCACAGGCAGAGATAGCCGAAGGCAAGATAGCCATGATTCCTCAAAATGAATATCGTGCTGACGAATGGCTTGCTCTCCCTTCCACTGATGCGGAAGTGAAAGGCGTCTATAAATTCTGTCTCGATTGGAGCAAGGCATCACAGCCTACTGTTACTGTCACCCTGGCCGAAAAGGCCGATGCCGATAATCCGGACAAAAGCACGGACGGAGCCAAATACCTTTATTTTGGCAACGGAGTATGCAAGAAGTTCTATGATAAAGGAAACAACCAATATGAACTGACAGTAGATTTCGCTTCTTCGTGGGGATTCCTGATCAGAACCAGTAACGGCGACTCGTGGCCTTCGGGAAGCAAGTACGGAGCACCTTCCGGCAATCATAAACTCACACTGGGAACCTCATTCGGGCTTGACAATAAAACCGCAGCAAACATTTTGTTCGACTCGATGGAGCTATGGTACTATCATTCCCACTTCACCACCGACTGGTTTGCCGACTTGAACTATGGCCCGGTGGAGCAAGCCGCTTCTTCACCTGCTTACGTGGCTATGGCAGATGCAGCCCGCGGATGGATAGACAGAGGGGTAGATGGGCTTCGTCTGGATGCCGTCAAACACATCTACCACAATGCTTCCAGCGATGAAAACCCGCGTTTCTTGCACCGGTTTTATGAAGACATGAATGCTTATTACAAGCAAAAGGGGCATACGGATGACTTCTATATGGTGGGCGAAGTCTTGTCCGAACACAACGAAGTGGCGCCTTACTATACCGGTCTGCCTGCCTTGTTCGAATTCTCGTTCTGGTATCGGTTGGAATGGGCCATCAACAATGCTACCGGATGTTATTTTGCCAAAGACATACAGGATTACAGGCAAGAATATGCTGCCTACCGGAACGACTACATAGTAGCCACCAAACTGAGTAACCATGACGAAGACCGTTCCGCTTCCAAACTAGGCCGGTTTGCTCCCAAGGAGAAATTGGCTGCCGCCGTCTTGCTTACCGCTCCCGGATCACCTTATATATATTATGGTGAAGAGCTGGGACTGTATGGCACCAAAGACAAAGGAGATGAATATGTGCGCGGTCCCATGTTGTGGGGTGACGGATATACCACCGCATATACCGATAAGACTGATGCCACGGTGGCCGTCAATATAGCCGATGCAGCCAAGCAGGCAAGTGACGGACACTCGTTGCTGAACACCTACCGGACCTTTGCCCGCCTGCGCAACACCTATCCCGCATTGGCTCAAGGCACCCTGTCCCGCCACGCCGTGTTCAATGAATCGGGTGAAGGAGAGAAGAGGTACAAAAGCATTGCAGCTTGGTATATGACCAAGGACGATCAGAAATTGCTGGTTATCCATAACTTCGGTAATGCCGGAATAGAAATACCGTTGGCCGACCGCACGGACAAGGCTGTAGCTGTTTCTGGAGGAGTACAGGAGAAGGAAGAAAACGGAAGCCGCTCTTTGAAGCTGGACAGATATTCCTCAGTGGTTTATCTGTTGAAAAATTAACCCACATATGTTATAAAGATAAAAAGAAATGAGAACGAACTATTATATCCTCAGGAATTGCCTGCTGGCAACCATCCTGGCAATAGCCGCATCGGCGTGCGGAAGCAACCATCCTGGTAATGAACAGCCCGAAAACGGGGAACCCGATACGCCCCTTCCTTCCGTAACCACCTTTGCCCGAGGAGCTGACATCAGCTGGGTGAGCGAAATGGAACATGACGGACTGAAGTTTTATAATCGTGACGGTGTGGAGACCGATTGCTTCCGGTTGATGAAGGAACTGGGCATGAACGCCATCCGCCTGCGCGTATGGGTAGATCCTCGTGACGGCTGGAACGGAAAGCAGGACGTAACAGCCAAGGCACTGCGTGCCAAGGAACAAGGGCTGGATGTCATGATTGACTTTCATTATAGTGACTCCTGGGCCGATCCCGGCCAACAATTCAAGCCCAAGTCATGGGAAGGCAAATCGGCGGACGAACTGAAAGCTGCTATTGCCGCCCATACCGCCGAAGTGTTGCAGGCACTGAAAGCCGAGGGCATATCCCCCCGCTGGGTACAGGTGGGCAACGAGATACGTCCGGGCATGTTGTGGGACGAGGATGCTACGCGTAGCGGTGCGTCCTATGACATACGCGAATGCGATGTGAAAGGACTGAACAGCACCAACACGCAGGTGAAGTATCCCAAGAATGTGCAAAATCTGGCTGCCTTTGTCAATGCAGGCTATGACGCGGTAAAAAGCGTGTTCCCCGAAAGTACCGTCATTGTACACATAGACAATGCCTGGGACGACCAGACTTGGTGGTTCAAGCAATTCAAGGAAGCCGGAGGAAAAATGGACATGATTGGGCTGTCGCACTATCCGCAGACCCACGCCACGAAATCATGGCAGGAAATGAACTCACTGGCGTTGGAACACATCAGCCGGCTGGCCGATACGTTCGGAGTGAAAGTCATGATAGCCGAAGTAGGAGTGAAGCAAGGCGAACCTGTTTCCGCCCAAGTCCTTGCCGAATTCATCGGCAAAGCCCAGGACATAGAGGCATGTGCCGGCGTGTGCTACTGGGAACCGGAATGCCACGGATGGAACGGATACGACATGGGCGCTTTTGACAAAGACGGAAAGCCGACTACCGTTCTGGACGCATTTGCGTTCTAGTCCTATACGCGCTATTGCAGCCTTTCTTCTGTGTTATTTTTTCCGGAAGCTGCAAATTTTCATCAACATCGTTGCTTTTGGGATTCATCTCAAGTGAAAGGGAAAAATCGGTCATAGGATCTGTACCGTAACGGATCAGCGGATATTTTTGGTTGGTATCCATTTCCTTTATATATCAATCCGAATAGAAAGGACTTCACAACAGTCCCCTCCGCTTATCTGTTTGTCCCCACCCGATACACATTCCGTCTTGTTGTAAAAACACGTATGTACGTGCAAAGTACACCATCCCCTCATCGGGTTGCTTCTCCCTCTTCCCCCTTC
>CAMWGU010000071.1 GCA_947173895.1 uncultured Bacteroides sp.
TGGGTGGGCAGCGAAGGTAGCACTTTCAATTAATAGCCTTTTTTTGACTGCTTACCTATTTTTTGTTTTAAAAAGAATCCAGATATGGGTATTATGCTCTGTGCAGAAAAATGTAAAACAATTGGGCATGGATGACTGTAGCGTCAAAAATATATCGAAAACGCTTACTTGCTTTCTTCTATTAATTTTTCCAGTTTGTTTATCAACGCTCGGGTCGGTTCCAACAATTCCGTGGCATCTTCTTCCGTGAAGTCAAAAAAATCATTGTAGTCTCCTGTTATTCTGTTTTGTAATAAACGAGAATACAGCCTGCCTTCTGTTTTATCCAGTTTTCCTGTAGTTACAAAATGAAAACCCAACTGGCTGACCACTCCATTATGGCTTTGAGCCGAAATATTGTTTTTCAGCAACAAGGCAGAAGCCATATAGAATGAAGCATAATAAAACCGCTGTATTGCCAAATTCCAATGGGCGGTCTTTATCATATCTTCAGCTTCTTTCAACGCCGCATACGATTTCTGCTTGCGGTAATAGACAATTGCTTCTATGTCATTAGCATTCATAGCAACACAATCCCTTCCTTGTCAACATTATGATAAAAAGGAGAAAAACTGTACTTCATCCAATCCTTCAGAGTGTACATCACAGGATTGATGCACTCTTGCAGGTGCCATCCCAATTCCCGGAGAGGATAGGAAATAGTATCATAATCGGCAACTTCCAATTTGGCCTTGTCAAGTATGATCAAGATATCCCAATCAGAATCCGTATGGGCATCCCCACGGGCTTGCGAACCAAAAAGAATCACTTTGGTACCCGCAGGAGCTATTTGCTGCAAAGTACTTCGGATGGATTGCAATACCATTTTCTTATCTTTCTTCATGCCAATATTCTCCTTTCTTTTCGCAAAGAAACAAATTTTCCGCCACTTTTCCTACTCTATGTCGCAATTATTTCACGCCCGGATACACATTTCGTTCATTGTATATTTTATTGCAACCAAATACCTTCAGCTCTGCCTGTTATTATTTTCAATATCTGTACTCGTCCCACAACAGCTTGTAAACCAAAAACTGTAATAGGAACAACCAACAGACCTTCCATTCCAAACTTCCTGCAAAAGAAATTCATCAAAGGCAAAGCTATAAAGGCAAAAGATAAATAAATAATCAATTGCAAACGTACTTTGCTTGTTCCATTAATTAGAAACATATACATATTGCCTCCTATTTGAAAAAGAATGTATATACCCATATATACAGACAAAGTGAAAGGAATAGTTACAGAATCGCCAATCCACCATCGATAAAAACACATAGAGCATAACACCATTCCTATCAATATAGGGACACATAGCAACCATAAGCACTCCAATTTTCGTACTATTCCACGCATCCATACATAATCCTTCTTTACATACGCATCTGTAAAAGCTGACCAAAACGGAGTCAAAATAATTGTAAACGCCATATTTAACACATTAAAATATTTATAGGCAATATTATACTGAGCCACCGCATCAGGACCCTGCACCCGTGATAAAATAATATTGATAAACTGAAATATAAACAACATGGAAATCATAATAACAAAGAACTGACCTCCAAGTCCCAATATACTCTTTGTCAGCGAAAAACGAATGTTTCGCAAAGAGGGAGCCACATCTTTATACCTTTTTCCATGAAAAACCACCAGCGAAACGACCACCAGTAATAGGCAAGGGACACCTGAAAAAGCTACTGCCAATGCACTCAGACTGCCTGAAGTAGTTTTTGTCAGTGCATAGATGCAAGCGAAAGCAAGCACTTGCCCGCTTGTTTGAACCAATGAAGTCAAAGCTGGTTTTTGATCTGCCGTCAGCATGGTAGTAAAAACGCTTGCTACGATATTCAGACAAAAGAAACAGGCCAGCAAAGCGAATACCACATGCAATTCTTCATTGTATATAGCATCTATATTCAGAATACTGCTCCAGTCTAAATATTTGTTCACAATTAATGTTATTAATAATATGACAGAGAACAAGAGAAACAATACCGCGTATGTGGTGCTAACATATTCTTTAGCCAACCTGATATTACCTTTTGCCTTCGCCTCGGCAAACCGGTTGCGGAATCCATGCGCAAAGCCCAAATCGAAATAAGAGAGCCAAGCGATGATGGAACTTAGCGTCAACCAAATGCCGTATTTCGTTGGGTTGACATAGCCTATGGTTAGTGGAACCACTTGCAAGGAAACCAAGATGTTGATGCATTTCAAAACTAACGAAGCGGCAATATTCTTTTTTACTGCAATACTGCGTTCATTACCTTTCGTGAAAAAAGCATTGATTTTATATCTTAAATATTGAATACCCATATTAAATATAAAAATGACACGTAGCATAGGGAAAACACAACACTCCGGTTTCCCTACAAATATGGTTAGAAAGAAATACTTTATGTAAGCACTCAATTTAGGGCATCCCCCTTTGAAAAGGCACTTTTCAGTACCCTAAATCGAGTTTTGTTAATTAATTAGTTTTGAAATTAACATTGATTGGTAGCCAAAGTGATTTTGACAGGAATCATGTTAACATAATCCCCCACATCCATTAAATTTCATGAAGTCGCTTATATTTTTACCCCAGCCGCAAAGTCTCAACAGCAATGCCGGCACCGAAAAAAGGTTAATCAATCTTCTCGAACGGAAAAGCATGAAGATAATTGATGGCCACCGTCATGTTGCCAAAGGCAAACACCAGCCGGGTATTGCGGTGCAAGCGCATAATGCAGCCTTCTTTGCCGCGGAAAATACCACCCGTAATGCGAATGCGCTGCTTCTTTTGGGCATATTCCTCCAGCGGACGGTCCAGCAGCTCGATGTTATAGGGCATGGACTCGTACAGGTAGATGAATTCTTCCATCTGACGGTGGGGAATCAGGGCCGGACCGTAACCTTTATAACCGGTGACAAGATATTGACGGGGAAACTGGCTACCGAGAATCAGGTTCAAGTCATCCAGTGGAGCGCACACAAACAGGTATCCGTCGCCGACGATCTCTTTTGCATCTGTCAGCGCGTTCAGCTTGTCCATATCGCCGGTGGCAAAAGCTTCGCGCACGGCTATGGCCGAAGCACTCCGCTGGCGGTATTCTTCCTTATTGTAAGGACAATGCTCAAAACGCTTCTTGTGATTGGCTGTAGTGTACGAAAATATCTTAAAGCGAAAATGCCTTTCTTCCTCCCGGCCGCCAGGAAAAGACTTGACCTGAACGGACTGCCGGCCGGAGAAAATATCGACATAACGCCGCAATTCCTTATTGCGAAGAAACAGGTAGTACCACCCTGCGGACGGACACAATCTCTCTACCCCCGTTTGCAACGTGGTTATGGATACCGACCCCTGGTCTGGGCTGGAAGCGATTGAACTGCTTGGCAGTAACCTAGGCGCTTCGCCCGTTATGTTTTGACTGTTCATGGAGGAAGGAACCAAAGTAGCTTCCACTGCATTGTTTACTACCATCAAAACATCCTTTATGTTATTATATTCCTAAAAATGAGGATTATGAATACCTCTTCTGTAGGGTTCTCTTAATAGGAGAACCCCATTAGGCTGCAAATGTAGGTATAATTCCCTAATTACAAAAATTTTTATATGGAAAAGTACTCTTTCTTAGGAAAACTGGGGCAGATAGTTTACAAAATGAAGATGAAGAGTGGTTTGTAATAATCAGCGCATCAATTGGTTATCCTTCTGTGGGGTTCTCCTATTAAGAGAACCCCACGAAACTACAATAAAAAAAATCTACCGAAGTATCCTGAATTTTATTATATCGGCGTCCTTCGGACAAGGCATCAGCTTCATGAAAAAACATCCTTCATCCCCGTTTGCACAGCAAAAAAAAGCACTCGTTTTGCCTGCACAGACACGGCTGTCCACACGTACGTACGTGTGAGCCTACACATACGTACGTGTAGGCCTACACATACGGTCGCGCAAGGCCACACATACGTACGTGTGTGTTGACGCGGCAGAACAGCAAAATCGACCCAAGGAAAACAACCCATTTACGGGGCCTTATCGTTCTTTTTTTGTAGCTTTGCAGCAAAATAAATATCACATGGCAGGCATCTATATACATATACCCTTCTGTAAAAAACGTTGTATTTATTGCGACTTCTTCTCTACCACCCGTGGAGAACAAAAAACGGCATACATCCATGCCCTTTGCCGCGAATTGGCCGACCGGAAAGACTATCTGGGAAACGAAACCGTAGAAACCATTTATCTGGGCGGAGGCACCCCATCCCAACTGGCCGAAGAGGATTTCGAAACCATCTTCTCATATATATATAAGGTATATCCGGTAGCACCCGAGGCAGAAATCACCCTGGAAGCCAATCCGGACGACCTGACACCGACATACATCGCCATGTTGCGACGCTTTCCTTTCAACCGGATCAGCATGGGAATACAGACTTTTCGAGAAACAACCCTGAAAGTGCTCCAACGAAGGCATACAGCCGCTCAGGCCGTCCGCGCCTTCCACGACTGTCGAGATGCGGGGGTCCGCAATATCAGCATCGACCTGATGTACGGGCTGCCCGGCGAAACGCTTGCCTTGTGGAAAGAAGACCTGAAACAAGCCATCGGACTGCATCCGGAACACATCTCGGCCTATCACCTGATCTACGAAGAAGGAACTGCCCTGTGGCAACTTCGCGAACAACACAAAGTGGAGGAAGCCGACGAGGAACTGAGCCTTTCCCTGTTTGGCACCCTGATAGACGAACTTGCACACGCCGGATATGAGCATTATGAAATATCGAACTTCTGCCTGCCCGGATTGCATTCGCGACACAACTCCGGCTATTGGACCGAAAAAAAATACTTGGGATGCGGACCGTCCGCCCATTCGTACAACGGACTTTCGCGACAATGGAACGTGGCGTCGCTAGACACATACATCGACGGTATGGAACACGGAACGCCCGTGTACGAAACAGAAGAGCTGGACCTGTACACACGCTACAACGATTCCGTCATTACCGGCATACGCACCCGATGGGGCATGGCGCTCGCCGCTCTCAAGGAAAAATATGGAGAAGAGCTATACGAATACTGCCTGCGCATGGCACGCCCCCATCTGCAACAAGGCACCCTGGAAATAAAGGACAACATCCTGAAACTGACGCGCAAGGGGTTGTTCATATCCGACGGAATCATGAGCGACCTGCTATGGGTGGAATAAAAAAATGTTTTTTTTCGAAGAAACGAATAGGGAAACCGGCACGTAGGCCTGTCTTTATACATAGAAAAGACACCGAAACCATTTCGGGCCGGAAAACTAAAAACTAAATTCTCAACCGGAACACGGCCTGCAGAGGAAGCCTCGCCGACGGAATACCGACCGAGCTTCTGTGGGCCACGTTTCCAATCCACACACACAGTTCGAACACACCCCGCCTGCAACAAATATCATATCGACAATAAATCTAAACTAAAAGTTCTAAAATGAATCGCACATCTACTTACATTTTACTAGCTTTGCATCCGATTGAAGCATAAACAACAGACACGTCTGCGCACGGCAATGGAAGCAACCCTACTACTTAAAGAAATACAAGAGCATGATTCCCAACAGGCTTTCCGGTCCTTATACGATAAGTATTACGACCGCTTCTTCCGTATTGCCTTTTACTACCTGCAACAAGACGAATGGGCGCAAGAAGTAACCCTGGACGTATTCACCTCGCTGTGGAACAACCGGAAGCGACGGCTGATTCCCGACAACTTCGACAAATACAGCTACATCCTGGTGAAAAACGCCGCCCTGAACTATCTGGAGAAAGAACAGCGGCGAGAAGCCTCCCCGCTGGAGAACATGCCGGAAACCTCCGCACATACACCTTCGCCCGAAGAGAGCATCATGAGCGAAGAACTCTTCAGCCTGTACGAGGACTCGCTGAACGAATTGCCCGAACGATGCCGGGAAATCTTCATCAAGATCCGCGAAGAAAAACAAAGCTACACCACAGTGGCCGAAGAACTGAACATCAGCCCCAAAACCGTAGACGCACAGCTGCAAAAAGCAGTCGGAAGGCTGAAGCAGAAAATTAACAATTATTTCAAAGGAAAGCCATAGGGAAATGTACAAACCAACCTGTCTTTATCTATAGAAAACTAAAAAACGAAAAGACATGAAAACAAGTACACACTTTGCATTACCCTTTTTCTACCTCCTGCTGACAAGCTCATGCAGCAACCAAGATTACTATCCGGCCGAATACGTAGGCTTTGAACAAACCTCGCTGGAACATTTCTTCGACACCAAAAACGAAGAAGAGACCATCACCCTAAAGATAATAGCCGGTGAGAAACAACACACCGACCGCCGACTGACCATACGCAGTTCGGCAAACAGCAACGCATTCCGCATTCAGGAAATTCATCCGGTGATTCCGAAAGGAAAGAAATCGGTGAAAACAAACCTCATCCTCTTCCCAAAGAAGATGAATGGCACACTACGGGCCCTCCGGCTGGTTTGTATTCCTGAAGGCAAAGACGCAAAAGTTTCTGAAATTTCCATTCGTCTACAAAAGAAGTAGTATCTTTGCCGGCAAACAAACAAAACATGAATTCACCCCACTCTGACAACGACACAGACAAATGGTTAGAGCAGTTATCTTCTGCCACTCATTCGCCGAAGGGAGATTTCTCGGCAGAAAAAAGTTACAGTATGTTGCAACAACGACTGAAGCCGGCACGCCGCAAGCAAAACCTGTTTTCCATTCAGCAGGTTCGGACTGCGGTGGCCGGACTTCTTGTGCTGGTAGGTTTGGGATGGGCATTTCATCCTTATCTGCATCCAGTACGCACACTGACAGCCTCCACCCGAACACAAACCCGGTGCGTACGGCTGCCGGACGGATCGGAAGTGACACTGAACCGACACTCCCGGCTGAACTATCCGGAAAGTTTCGGCAAAGAAAGAATAGTGGAACTAAACGGAGAAGCCTACTTTGAAGTCAGCAAAAACCCGCAAAAGCCTTTTCGGGTAAAAGCAAACGGAGTGACAGTCAGCGTGCTGGGCACACACTTCAACGTCAACGCCTATGCAGCCGACTCGCTGGTGGAAACAACCTTGTTGGAAGGAAGCGTATCGGTATGCAACAACGCCAACGGCGAACAAAAAATATTGAAACCAAACGAGACCGCCATTTATCGGAAAACAACCGGAACCCTGTCCATACATGCCATGAAGGACGCACAAAAAGAAATAACATGGCGTGAAGGCATCCTGGATTTCGAAGATGCACCGATGGAAGAAATCGCCCGCGAACTGTCCCATCACTTCAACGTCGACATACAAATAGCCGACAAACAGCTACGGAACTACAAACTGAACGCACATTTCCATCAAGACGAAACACTGACAGATATTCTGGACATGCTGGCACCGATCGGAAGATTTACATACCACGCGACAAAGAACAACACCATCGAACTAAAAAGAACAAACTAAAGACGAATGATTTTTTCATCCTTCAACACACACTGCACACTCCTTTTCTGTCTCATATTGTCGGGAATTTTTCATTCTTCAGCCCTGCCGGCACAAACAACAGAACCTTCTGTCAGCATACGGCTGGAACAAGCCGGACTGAAAGAAACTACCTGCAAAATAGAAAAAGCGACAGGATACTCCTTCATATACGGGGAAGAAGTGGCACTGAAACACCCCATAACCATCCGGCTGAAAAACATTCCGCTTCAAGCCGCCCTGAAAAAGATATTTGCCAGACAAGACATCGGCTGCGAAATAAACAAACGACACATCATACTGAAAAAGACAAACCGGCAACCAACCGGGAAGAATTTCACCATCAACGGTTACATACAAGATGCAATGTCAAAGGAAGTGCTGATAGGAGCCCACATTCAGGAACAGCGACACCAACAGGCAACCGCCACAAATCCATTCGGATTCTTCAGCATGACATTGCCCGAAGGCGACACAGAACTCGTCTTTTCCTACGTAGGCTACCGCCCGAAACATACGGCCTTCCGCCTGAACAAAGACACCTTGATGATCGTCTTGCTAAGAGACGACAACGCCCTGAAGGAAATCGTCATCCGGCCCGACAAGACAGAAACCGGCATACAGAGCAGCCGTATGGGAACAAACAACGTGCCCCTGGCCCACATCAGAAACATGCCGGCCCTACTGAGCGAAACAGATGTGATGAAATCCATTCAATTATTGCCCGGCGTGCAAGGAGGAATCAGCGGCACCAGCGGCCTGCACGTACGAGGAGGAAGTCCGGACCAGAACCTTTATCTGCTGGACGGAGTTCCGCTATATAACATAGAACATACATTGGGGCTGTTTTCCATTTTCACTCCGGAATCCGTAAAGAAAGTCGATGTGTACAAAAGCAGCTTTCCCGCCCGTTTCGGTGGAAGACTATCGTCGGTGATTGACGTACGGACCAACGATGGCGACATGAGGCACTACCACGGTAGCCTGACCATCGGACTATTGACCTCGCGAATGCACGCTGAAGGCCCGATATGGAAGGACCGAACCTCCTTTGTATTGTCCGCCCGGCGCAGCTATGCCGACCTGATAATCAAGCCTTTCATCAAATCGGGTATAAAACCAAGTTACTACCTGTACGACATCAATGCCAAACTAAACCACCGGTTCGGCAATCGCGACCGTCTATTTCTCTCTCTGTATCACGGCACGGATCACCTCAGCTTTAAAAATACCGATTACGATTATACCAACCGAAAAGAAAACAAAAAAAGGCAGGCGACAGCCTGGGGAAGCACGCTGGGCACGATGAGATGGAACCACATCGTGAACGAACGCCTGTTTCACAACATCACCGTAGCCTACAACCGGTTCCGGTTCGACTCCAAAAACCGGGCTACCTCCGAAAGCCACCGCTCCACCCATCGGTATGACTCCGGCATAGAAGACTGGGGACTGACCTCCGACTTCGATTTTCATCCGTCTCCCTCCCACTTCGTCAGATTCGGAGGAAACTACCTTCGCCATACCTTTCGTCCTGAAACCCAACATACGCTTGTATATTCTCCGGACGGACAGAAACAGCCAGACAAAGTATATACTGCCCAAGGATACGGCACCATTCGTTCGCATGAAGCATCGCTCTATGCAGAAAACGACTTCGGATGGGGCAACCGCTGGAATGCGAACATAGGCGCACGACTCTCGCTCTTCCGGGTTCAAGGAAACACCTACACCTCGCTGGAGCCCCGCCTCACCCTTTGTTTTCAGGCCACCCCCAGCCTTACTTTCAAAGCCTCCTATACACACATGACACAATATATACACCTGTTGTCATCGTCCAATCTCTCCCTGCCCAGCGACCTGTGGGTGCCGGTCACACGGAAAATACGCCCGATGCAAGCACGGCAATATTCGGCCGGAGCTTATTACACAGGCATTCCGGGATGGGAATTTTCGGTAGAGGGATATATCAAGATGATAACCAACGTGCTGGAATATAAAGATGGTAATATACCACCGACAGGCAATTCCATCTACTGGGAAGAAAAAGTAGAAATGGGAAAAGGACGCTGCCTGGGGATCGAATTCATGTTGGAAAAGAAAACAGGACGCACCACCGGATGGATGAACTACACCCTAGCAAAAAGCGACCGCCTATTTAGCACAGGCACTGTGAACGGAGGAAAGCGCTTCCCTTATCAGTACGACCGACGCCACTCCATAAATGTCACTCTGAACCATCGGCTGGGAAGAAAAGTGGATGCAAGTGCTTCCTGGACCTATGCTTCGGGAAACACCGCCACCCTGCCCCGCGAAAAAGCGACCCTCATCCTGCCCGAAGGAAGCTACGGATACGAACATATGGAAAATACCAACCAGGGGATTGTTTTTCCTATAGAATACAATTCTTCACGAAACAACTATCGCCTGCCCGCCAGTCATCAGTTAAATCTGGGGTTCAACTTTTACAAGCAAACCAAACATGGAGAACGGATTTGGAATGTCAGCATCATCAATGTCTATAATGCATTGAACCCCAACCATGTGTTCATTGATTACCACGAAGACAAGCAATTGGAAGGAAAAAAAATCCCTGTCATACAAAAAGTCACTTTCCTTCCCTTCTTACCGTCATTTTCGTATACCTACAAATTCTAGCCTATAATGAAACAAATTCTTTTATTCCTTTCGTCCATCCATCTGCTGGCCGCCTGCACCAACAATCTCGAAATGTTGTCCGATAGTGAGCCGAAAAAACTAATAGTGAATGCACTGATAAGTGCAGACAGAACAGACAATGCCATATTTCTGGCTCTATCAGACTATCGCGAGCCCCAACTGGTGAAAAATGGCATCATCCGCCTTTACATTAATAATATATGTGCAGAAACTGTTTCCGAATGTGTCCACCGTCCCAATCCATATACTTCGGTATATCAAAACTATTATTACCCGATAAGCAGCCGTTTCCACACAGGCGACCTGGTACGCATTGAAGTGGAAACCACAGACGGAAAATACAAGGCGCATGCAGAGACCAGAGTGCCGGAACCTATCGAGATTGTCGAAGCAGACACCCTCAAATCCGATTATACATTGACAGACATTCTGGAAAAACTTTGGGTGTATCAGAGCACCGATCTGAAAATAGGGTTACATATCCCATCGGCAGCCAGTCCCGGATATTATCGGGTCAATATAAAGAATGAATACACATGTCACCTAATCAACCGCAACACATTACAAGACTCTACAACCATCCACACCTATTGGGGATGCAGCGGCTATTACGACATGGCATTGATGGACGGAAAACCGGGAATACCCAATAGCCAGGATCCCGGCATCAACTTTATCCCTACGATAAACAATTATTATAATGTGTTCAATGAAGCCTACTTCACCAACGGTGAATACACCATGAATATAGAAGGCTACAGCAGCTTTGCCATAGACAACAAGCTATACAAGACAACCCAAATAACCGGCAAGGCAATTGTGATATATTATGCCATTTCGGAAGAAGAATACCAATATCTACGGGCCGCCAACGCATACGCCGACCATAATAACAGCAACCTGCTGAAAACACCGGTCTTATTTCCCGGCAACATCAAAGGAGGAGCCGGCATCTTTGCCATAGAAAATCCGGCAGTAACAATTCTTCCGCTCAAACCAATCGAGATGAAAGATACTGCCGCTGCCGGATCAAACTAGACATCGGGTGCCATCAACGCTTCTCATAATATTTCACCCAGTCCACCCACATTTCTACGGGCAGTTCTTCCGGATCGACGGCACCTACCCAGGAACCACCCAGCTGCATATCAATCAGCAAATAATAGGGTTGGTAAAAAGGAAACTGTCCTTCCTTGTCCGTATCCACGCGCGGATAAGTATAAGTGTAGTCATGATTCACCGCAAAAACCAAACTGTCCGGATAAATATCTACCGAATAAATGTTATATTCCTCCGGATTTATCTTGTGGATTCCCCCATGAGGCGGATTATCCTTTATGCCCAGCACATGCGTATAATAAGAATGAGTTGTCTGATAAGCAATAGTGTCGTGGTTCAAACGCTCCATGATATCAATCTCTCCCCCTTTAGGCCATTCTGCTGATTCGGGCAGCATCCATATAGCAGGCCAGGCTCCTTTGGCGGCTTGCAATCGGGCACGCACCTCCACTCTTCCTCCGGTAAAAAACTTCTTTCCCTTGGTATAAACTCCTCCGGTCAGATAAGGTGCCGTATCATTCAGCTGGGTGTAATTCTTTATGCCCCTAAGCACCAAATTGCCATCGCGCATGGCATAACATGAATCGAAAGAAGACATGTAGTTGTTCCAATCCGATCCTCCGCGAGGAATCTTGGTCCAAACCGAATCATCAAAACAATCCTTCTGCTCAAAGTCCTCCATCCAGACTAATTTCCACTCTTCATTCTTTACAGATGTCCCACAAGCTCCCATGAGGCAGACAAGGGCCATACACCCCCAAAGAAACAAAAAACTTTTTCTCATTGATATTCCTTTCTGTTTAAAAACTTTTTGCCGTACCAAACGAAATAAAATCTCATTCAATACGGCAAATCTAAATATAAAAACGCAATTCTATTTTGCTAAACTATAGACTACATCCATAATCTTCCGGCCGATTTCCTCGGCTGCTTCCATTGTAGCAGCTTCCGAATACACACGGATAATCGGTTCCGTATTGCTTTTACGCAGATGCACCCACTTGTCGGGGAAATCAATCTTCACACCGTCTATATCGTTTATTTCCTCATTCTGATACAATTCCTTCACTTTGGCCAAAATGGCGTCCACATCAGTCTCCGGAGTCAGATCAATACGGTTTTTCGCTATAAAGTAAGGAGGATAAGTGGCACGCAGCTCGCTCACCTTCTTTCCTTCATGAGCCAGATGACTCAGGAACAAAGCAATCCCCACCAAGGCATCGCGTCCGCAATGGCTTTCAGGATAGATCACCCCGCCATTTCCTTCACCGCCAATCACCGCATGAGTATCCCTCATCTTAGTGACCACATTCACTTCTCCCACAGCAGACGCATTGTATTCGCAGCCATATTTGCGAGTCACATCACGCAACGCACGAGTAGAACTCAAATTAGACACCGTATTGCCCGGAGTATGTTTCAATACATAATCTGCTACAGTCACCAAAGTATATTCTTCACCATACATCTTTCCATCTTCACAAATCATGGCCAGACGATCCACATCCGGATCTACCACAAAAGCTACATCGCATCCACCCTTGGCCATCAGTCCCATGATGTCTCCCAGGTTCTTTTCCAAAGGTTCCGGATTGTGCTGGAAATCGCCTGTTGCTTCACAATAAAGTTTTTCCACATGCTTCACTCCCAAGCGGTCCAACAGTTCAGGAAGGATGATGCCACCCACCGAATTGACACAATCGATAGCAACACGGAAACCAGCCTTGCGGATTGCATCCACATCCACCAGTTTCAGAGCCAACACGCTATCTATATGCTTCTGATTATATGTATTGTCTTCGCTATATTTTCCCAGATGATCGATATCGGCAAATTCAAAAGCTTCGGCTTCTGCAATGCGCAGCACTTCGTTTCCTTCTTCCTTATTCAAGAATTCTCCATGCTCGTTCAGCAATTTCAAAGCATTCCACTGCCGGGGATTATGGCTGGCAGTCAGAATGATACCGCCACAAGCTCCTTCCATTGTAACAGCCAGTTCGGTAGTAGGCGTAGAGGCCAGTCCGATGTTTACCACATCAAAGCCCATCCCCATCAAAGTACCGCATACCACATTCTTCACCATTTCGCCTGAGATGCGCGCATCGCGCCCTACAACGATTTTATTACTTTTTACTGTAGTTGTTTTACGTATCAGCGTTGCATATGCTGATGTGAATTTTACTATATCCAGCGGGTTCAAACCTTCCCCCGCGTGTCCGCCGATAGTTCCACGGATTCCGGATATTGATTTTATTAATGTCATCGTGCTAATTGATAAGTTATTTCATAGTAACAAGGATAAACATACCTGGTGGCATCCGACTGTCCCTGACTGTGAGGAACAATCAGCCTGATTTTGGATCGGCCGGAAATTTCACGCCCTACTTTAATGTAGTTGAAAGGAACCAACCATCCGGAAGGTACATAAGATCCCCATACAGAACTCATGATGCCCGAAGTGAACGTGGCCGAGAACGTTTTTCCACTTCGTGTCACAATCATATCGTCCGGATATAGCATGGATGAATTTTCATAATCCGTATTCCATGACAAAGAATCGGTTCCTTCCGCCGTGATTTTCTTCTCCAGATAACGTGCCAATACTTCATGGCGTCCGTCTTCCAAGTATTCTCCATCGCCTTTCTCCACAATCTGCATATAGATCCCGTTCTCCGAAAATAAGACAAACTGGTTTTTATCTACATTAGTCGTAGAGTCCTGCGACTGAAACTGTTCAAAACTGATTACGTTTATATTTTCTTTCTCTATAAATCGTTTGATCGCTTCTCTTTCCTCTTCTTTCATTTCGGCATACGTCTTATCGTTGTTGCAAGCCTGAAAAGATAATCCCAAGAGAAAAGCAAACATTAACAATACACTCTTTTTCATCTGTTTCTTTATTCTATTTTGGGACAAAAATAATAAATAAGCCCCTAACTTTTCTATTGTTTGCATGCAATTATACTAAAATAACTATTTTTTTGCCAAAAGCTGTTCCTCATACTTCACCAAAGCTTGCTTAAAACGTTCGATGGCTTCCTCCATCGTCCCATAGAATTCACCTCCGGAAGCATTCAGATGCCCTCCCCCGTTGAAAAATTCGGCTGCCACCTTGTTGCACGGAAACGAACCGACAGAACGCAAAGACACCTTTATCATATTCTTTTCCGTATCCTCGCGCAAGAAAACAGAGAAAATGACATTCTTTATAGAAAGAGGGATATTCACAAATCCTTCCGTGTCTCCTTTCACATACTGGAACTTGCCTTGTTCCTCTTTTGTCAGCCAGATCAATGCCGCATTGAACTGCGGAAAAACCTGCATCTTATCATACAGCACATACCCCATCAGGCGTAGGCGTCCTTCCGAATAGGTGTTGTATACCTTACGATAAATCTCATCCTTATCAATACCCGTTGAAAGCAGTTCGCTGATAATGAAGTAAATCTCCTGGTCATTGGAGTTATAAGTGAAACCA
Organism: uncultured Bacteroides sp.; assembly: GCA_947173895.1. GTDB lineage: Bacteria > Bacteroidota > Bacteroidia > Bacteroidales > Bacteroidaceae > Phocaeicola. The sequence continues at coordinate 14,743 of CAMWGU010000071.1, forward strand.
CCAGTATCGGTCATCATACCTGTGTAAATACACTCCGCTCCTTCCTTGGTGATATCCTCAAAATACCCCAACCGGCATATCAGGCGGAAAACCAGTTCGGAAGTAGAGGAAATCTCGGGATGAGAAATAACGATCCGGCAAAACTCTTCCGGATTAAGGTGATGGTCAATCATCATCTTACGTGCCGGCGATCCGGCCACTGCATCCGCCATCGCATCAATGCGTGACAATGCATTAAAATCCAGACAACAGATGACATCCGCCTCGTTCAACAGTTTATTGGCAAACTCAGCATACTTGTCATAGCGGATAATATCCTTGGCTCCCGGCATCCATCTTAAAAAATCGGGGAAAGCATTGGGAACAATGATATTCACGTTTTTCTCTTGCGACTCTAAAAAATGGGATAAGCCTAATGAAGAGCCGATGGCATCCCCATCCGGCGATACATGGGTGACTATAACTATTTTATCCGCTCTTTCAAACCATTTTCTGGCATGGTCTATATTAGCCTGTGCTATTACTTTTGTCAACATATTCAATTCTTTTCTTTTGAAATGGCAAAATTACAAATTTATTCTATAATCACAGAAGAATACGGAAAGAACCTTTGGGCGACATATCCACATAATCCAATCCAAGCGATTCGCACTCCTTTTTCAGCAGATGCAACCTGTAATCGCCAAGCGAAGTATCCAATATGACTTTCCGGATTCTAAAGATTCTCTGCAATGCTGCAATCTTTCCCTTGAAGCCTTTGCACACATACATATAATCAACATCCAATAATTGACCGGACGTTTTGTTCAACCACCGGTCATCGGACACGACACATATATTCAGCCCTTCATGACAATAAAGGCCGTCTTGCTGCCAAAGCTCCTTTTCAGGATAAACTTCTACCTTCGAACGTCTGAATATCAACCGGGAAGGTTCTTCGCCGCCAACATATTGCCAACCTGAAACCATAATGAAAAGATTCAGCGCCAACAAGGCTCCGATTAATCCTTTTCGCGAAAAGCGCGACACATAAATCCACATCATCCACAACCATACATAGAGCACGACCACTTGGAGCAGAGAGAGATGAATATCGCCCCAATGCGGCGCAGGCCAACGCTCCACCCAGCGAACACCACGGTTCAACCATTCCAACAATCCATTCAGCCCTACCAACACACCCGAATGCAAGATCGCAAACGGAGACAGAACAAAAGCAACCACCGCCCCATACAAAATGAGAGGGAGCAAAGGAGCCACAATCAGATTGGCCGGCAGAAAATAAAGAGGAAAATAAGAAAAACAATACAAGACGACAGGAGCCGTGCCCAATTGGGCCGCCAAAGACACAACCACAATTCCCACAAAATACCGCAACAACGGATGACGCACTTCCCAATAGCGAACAAGAAAGGGATAGACAAGCAAGATGGAAAACACGGCCAGAAACGACAGCTGAAACCCAATATCGAACAGGTAGAAAGGATTATAAAGCAACATGAAAAATGCCGTTATGGCCAATGTGTTCAGAGACAAGGGCCGTTCGCCAGCCGCACGTGCCAAAGTCATCAACATACACATGACCACCGCCCGTATGACCGAAGCGGGCAATCCAACCAGAAAAGCAAACGCCCACAACAGCAGCACTATCAAGCCAAACCGAAGCCACCGCATGAAACGCCTTCCTCTCAGCGGACACAAAACAAAACACAACAGTCCCCACAAAATAGCCACATGCATCCCCGACAAGGCCAAGATATGACTGGCTCCCACCCGCCGATAGGTCTCACGCAAATCCTCGCCCAACTCATCTTTATAGCCCACAGTCAACGCCGACAATATAGCAAACTCGTCTCCCGAGACTCCCCAGTCCCGATAACAGTCCAATATTTTCTCGCGCCACACATCGGCATACTGCTTCCACATGAGCGGCATTTCCTTGCCTGCATGCCACCAATGCCCCGAGAAAACTACAGCCGTTCCGCTGATCTGCCGCCTGAAAAGAAAAGCTGCATAATCGAAGTTACCGAAAATATCCTCCCTCTCAGGAGGAGTGATACGCGCATAAAAATCCAAACGGTCTCCACATTGCAACATGCCTGAAAGGCTGTCCTTCATGATATAAACCAACGCCTGACGGCATACAGGCAACGCCTTTCCGTCAGACCATCTGCTATCCACCCGAAGTTTGCAAAGGTAGGTTTTTGCCTTCGCCCGAGGAGCCTCAACGACAACACCTTGATACAAAGCCTTACCGGAAGGCCATTCATAGTCCACGCCTTGCCACTCATGCTGCATCCGCAACGCCCCTGCACAAAACAGAAACAGGCAGGCCAGCCATCCGTAGCACCAGCGAGAAGCATACTTCCGGCTCCGTAGCCATAGAGCCATACCGGCCAGGCAGACAATAGCAACCGCCCCCACGCCCCATACCGGCAACGCCCCTTGGAAAAGACGGTCGGACAAAAAAATACCTCCAACCCAAGGCAGGAGCAGCCGGCACATAGGACTTACCGTTTTCCTATCGCGCACCCTGTCCTTCGGTTCAAAGAGATTTCAACTGATGTATCATATCCACCATGTCGGGCGCCTTGAACACGGCATTTCCTGCTACCAACACATCCGCACCGGACTCAACAAGCAGTCGGCCCGTTTCCAAATTCACACCTCCATCCACTTCTATTAACGCCTGCGAACCCGTACGAGCTATCAGCTCACGCAACTCTTTCACCTTTTCCAACGTGTGCATTATGAATTTTTGACCGCCAAAACCCGGATTCACACTCATCAGCAATACCATGTCCACATCACGGATAATATCTGCCAACATAGCCACAGGAGTAGAGGGATTCAGCGTCACACCCGCTTTCATGCCGGCATCCTTAATCTGCTGGACCACCCTGTGCAGATGCACACATGCCTCATAATGCACATTCATCATCATCGTCCCCAGCCCTTTCACTTCGTTTATGAACTTTTCGGGATTGACAATCATCAAATGCACATCCAATGGCTTTTCAGACAATTCGCCCACATATTTTAATACAGGAAACCCAAAAGAAATATTGGGCACAAACACACCATCCATGATGTCAATATGCAACCAATCGGCCTCGCTGCGATTGATACGTTCTATATCCGCCTGTAGATTAGCAAAATTGGCTGATAATAAAGAAGGAGAAATCAAAGGTCTACTCATTGTCTACTGCTTTTATATTTTCTTTAGTAAGACAAAAGTAGGCATATTTTATATAAGAAGCACAAAAAAGCCGATTTTATTTTAGCAAACTAAACCTCATGCCCAATTGCAGATTGAAGTTCAACGGATGTTCCTTGCGTACCGTGTTCACCTTGCTTCCGTCGTCAAAGTAATAAACCACCCCCGGCTCCACATAGATTCCCCACTTTTCCGTCACCTTGAATTGCGCACCGGCTGCTGCCGACAAAGACCACTGCAACGGTTCCACCTTCAGGGTTTCCTCGCGCTGCTGAATCTGTTCGTTCCTGTCCTCGCCAAACGTCGACACGCTCCCCATGACACTCCGCTTTCCGGCCACACACTTCTCCACCGCTCCGCCGGCCGATGCATAAACCTCCAGTCTCTTGTTACTCCATACACTTCGGTTCACTTTGAGAGGAATACCCACATAATGCAGTTTCTCTTCCCATCCGTAATTGTTCTTTTCGGTTCCCGACCGTATCTCAGACGAAAGTTGGGTATACATCACTCCCGTTTCCAACGCCCATTCTTTGCTCAAGTCAAAGCGCAAAGAAGCACCAAAGGTGACAGGCATACGATATTTTATGTACGCCTGTGCCAGCTGATGTTCCGAAAAGTTGTTGAACTGAACCTGTCTCTTATACACATGGACGGGCCCACGACACAGGCAGCTAG
>CAMWGU010000072.1 GCA_947173895.1 uncultured Bacteroides sp.
TCAGAAAGCGGCGGCGCGAACCGATGGTCTGAGCGGTCTGGAAAGCGGATTCCACGCATTGGACAAAATGACCTCGGGATGGCAGAACTCCGACCTGGTGATCATAGCCGCCCGCCCGGCCATGGGTAAAACGGCTTTCGTGCTCTCCATGGCAAAAAACATGGCGGTAAATGCCAAAATCCCTGTCGCCCTGTTCTCGCTCGAAATGTCGAACGTACAGTTGGTCAACCGTATGATTGTCAACGTGTGCGAAATCCCGGGCGAAAAGATCAAGAGCGGACAGCTAGCGCCCTACGAGTGGGGACAGCTGGACTACAAGATAAAAGAACTGTACGACGCGCCGATGTACGTAGACGACACACCGTCCTTGTCCGTCTTCGAACTACGCACCAAAGCACGGCGACTCGTGCGCGAACATGGAGTGAAAATCATCATCATCGACTACCTCCAGCTAATGAACGCCAGCGGCATGTCGTTCGGCAGCCGCCAGGAAGAAGTCAGCACCATCTCGCGGTCGCTGAAAGGACTGGCCAAAGAACTGAACATCCCCATCATCGCGCTGAGCCAGCTGAATCGTGGCGTGGAGAACCGCGAGGGCATCGACGGGAAACGCCCGCAGCTCAGCGACCTCCGCGAGTCGGGAGCCATCGAGCAGGATGCCGACATGGTATGCTTCATCCACCGGCCGGAGTATTACAAGATCTACTCGGACGAGAAAGGAAACGACCTGCACGGCATGGCGGAAATCATTATCGCCAAGCACCGTAACGGTGCCGTAGGCGACGTGTTGCTGCGCTTCCGCGGAGAATTCGCCCGTTTCCAAAATCCGGACGACGACATGATTATCCCCCTGCCGGGCGAAGAGCCGGGCGTTATCCGTTCCAAGCTGAACAGTGTCTCCCCCGTACCTCCGCCTCCGCCCGAAGCGGCACCGGCCGACAACACCCCGTTCGGAGCACCGATGCCCGACGGCCCCTTGCCCTTCTGACGCAAAGCAGAAAAAGCAAAGCAGAAAAATGTGTTAATCTGAGCAATCTATGGCACATTCATAACAGAATAAATGAAAATAATTACTAATTTTGCAAGTCATTTTGAAATACATAAAAAAATATCATATATGAATATCTCTTATAATTGGCTGAAAGAATACGTCGACTTCGATCTGACACCCAATGAAGTGGCCACTGCGCTGACTTCCATCGGATTGGAGACCGGAAGCGTAGAAGAAGTTCAAACCATCAAAGGAGGCCTGGAAGGTATCGTGATAGGCGAAGTGCTGACCTGCGAACCCCATCCCAACTCCGACCACATGCATGTCACAACTGTCAACTTAGGACAAGGCGAGCCCGTACAGATTGTCTGCGGAGCCCCAAACGTAGCTGCCGGACAAAAAGTAGTGGTAGCCACACTGGGCACCAAACTATATCATGGCGAGGAATGCTTCACCATTAAAAAATCAAAACTACGCGGCATCGAATCTGTGGGCATGATCTGCGCCGAAGACGAGATAGGCATCGGAACTAGCCACGAAGGCATCATCGTGTTGCCGGCAGACGCCATACCGGGCACACCTGCCAAAGACTACTTCAACATCAAAAGCGAATACGTGCTGGAGGTAGACATCACCCCGAACCGTGCAGACGCCTGCTCGCATTACGGCGTAGCTCGCGACCTGTATGCCTATCTGATTCAGAACGGCAAGCAAGCCACCCTGAAACGCCCGTCCGTCGAAGCTTTCAAAGTGGACAACCACGATCTGGACATCGCCATCGAAGTAGAGAACACCGAAGCTTGTCCGCGCTATGCGGGAGTCTCCATAAAAGGAGTGACAGTAAAAGAAAGTCCCGAATGGCTGCAAAACAAACTGCGCCTGATCGGTCTGCGCCCCATCAACAACATTGTAGACATCACTAACTACATCCTTCACGCATACGGCCAGCCCCTGCACTGCTTTGATGCCAACAAGATAAAAGGCGGCAAAATAGTGGTGAAGACCGTAACCGAAGGCACCCCGTTCGTCACCCTGGACGAAGTGGAACGCAAACTGTCCGACAAGGACCTGATGATATGCAACGCCGAAGAACCGATGTGCATTGCCGGCGTATTTGGCGGTCTGGATTCAGGAACCACCGAACAAACCGTCGATATATTCCTGGAAAGCGCCTACTTCAACCCCACTTGGGTGCGCAAGACAGCCCGCCGCCACGGACTTAGCACCGACTCATCTTTCCGTTTCGAACGCGGCATCGACCCCAACGGCACCCTCTATGCCCTGAAAGAAGCAGCATTACTGGTTCAGGAACTGGCTGGAGGCACCATCTCATCCGATATAAAAGACAACTATCCCGCCCCAATAGCCGACTTTAACGTAGAACTGACTTACGAGAAAGTAAACGCACTGATCGGCAAAACCATACCGGCGGAAACCATAAAAAGCATTGTCGGCAGCCTCGAAATGAAGATTGTGGGCGAAACACCCGAAGGCCTGACCTTGCAAGTACCCCCATACAGAGTAGACGTGCAGCGCGATTGCGACGTGATAGAAGATATCCTCCGCATCTACGGATATAACAATGTGGAAATCCCTTCCACACTGAAATCAAGCCTGACCACCAAAGGAGAAGTAGACCGTTCGCAAAAATTGCAGAACCTGATATCAGAACAGCTGGTGGGATGCGGCTTCAATGAAATACTGAACAATTCGCTGACTGCTGCCTCCTATTATGAAGGATCGGAAACATACAAGAGCGAAAACCTGGTCTACCTGATGAACCCGCTGAGCAACGACCTGAATGTCATGCGTCAGACTTTGCTGTTCGGAGGACTGGAAAGCATCCAACACAATGCCAACCGCAAAAACGCCGATCTGAAGTTCTTTGAATTCGGTAACTGCTACTTCTATAACGCCGAAAAGAAGAATCCCGAAAAGCCGCTGGCCGCCTATACCGAAGCATACCATCTGGGACTATGGGTGACAGGCAAACGTGTCAGCAACTCATGGGCACACCCCGACGAGAACAGCAACGTATACGAACTGAAAGCCTATGTGCTGAATATCTTCAGCCGCCTGGGACTGAATGTAGCCGGCGTCGTATTCGGCTCTTTGACCAACGATGTCTATTCTACCGCTATCAGTGTACATACACGCGGCGGCAAGTTACTGGCCACATTCGGCATCATCAGCAAAAAAATCCAGAAGGCGTTCGACATAGACAATGAGGTGTACTATGCCGAAATCAACTGGAAAGAACTGATGAAGGCCGTCAAGTCGACCAAAGTCAACTTCAAAGAACTGTCCAAGTTCCCCGCCGTAAAACGCGACTTGGCCCTGCTGATCGACAAGAACGTACAGTTTGCCGAGATCGAAAAAATAGCCTATGACACCGAAAAGAAACTGCTGAAACAAGTGGAACTGTTCGATGTGTACGAAGGCAAGAACCTGGAACCGGGCAAGAAGAGCTATGCCGTGAGCTTCCTGCTGCAAGACGAAAGCGCAACGCTGAACGACAAACAGATAGACAAAATCATGTCTAAACTGATAGCCAACCTGGAAAATAAACTAGGTGCCAAATTAAGATAACAATAAAAAAAATAACCGTAATAAAAACTACAATCCAATGGGAAGAGCATTTGAATATAGAAAAGCTACAAAAATGAAAAGATGGGGCCACATGGCCAAGACATTTACAAGACTGGGTAAACAAATCGCCATTGCAGTGAAAGCAGGCGGTCCGGAACCGGAAAACAACCCGACCCTACGTGGTGTAATTGCCACTTGCAAGCGCGAAAACATGCCTAAGGACAACATCGAACGCGCCATAAAGAACGCAATGGGCAAGGACACCAGCGACTACAAAGGAATGACTTACGAAGGATACGGTCCTCACGGAGTAGCTGTATTTGTCGATACCCTGACCGACAACACCACCCGTACGGTGGCAGACGTCCGCTCGGTATTCAATAAATTCGGAGGCAACCTGGGTACCACCGGTTCATTGGCTTTCTTGTTCGACCACAAATGCATATTCACCTTCAAGAAAAAAGAAGGCATGGATATGGAAGAACTGATTCTGGATCTGATAGACTACAATGTAGAAGACGAATTCGATGAAGACGAAGAAGAAGGAACAATCACCATCTATGGCGATCCGAAAAGCTATGCAGCCATTCAGAAGCACCTGGAAGAATGCGGATTCGAAGAAGTGGGCGGCGACTTCACTTATATTCCTAACGATCTGAAGGAAGTGACTCCCGAACAACGCGAGACTATTGACAAGATGGTGGAACGTCTGGAAGAATTTGACGATGTTCAAACCGTCTATACCAACATGAAGCCCGAAGAAGAGTAATATGAAAATGACTTATAAGACGCAGGGCACATGCAGCAGCCACATCGAACTGGAAGTGGAAGACGGAATAGTCTGTCAGGTTACCTTCTGGGGAGGATGCAACGGAAATCTGCAAGGCATCAGCCGCCTGGTAAAAGGAATGAAAGTAGACGACGTGCTGGACAGACTGGAAGGAATACGATGCGGCAACCGCCCTACATCCTGTCCGGACCAGCTATGCAAAGCATTGCGTGAAATGAAATAAATTGCCAAGCACAGGATACGTTCCTCAAAGCACAAAATAGAAGAGCCATGTTTTCTCCGATTTATAAGAACAAGTCGGGACACGGCTCTTCTTCATTTCTTGTCCGGGCCGATCACAGCTTTACCGTCTTCACCTTGCCCGGGATGACAGTGAGCCTAGCCGTACCGTCGGCATCAAGGTCCACCGCCTGATAGCGTGCCTCTACCACCACCTTTCCGTCCAGAGCCATCACCCCCCACTGACAGGCATTTTCCTCAAAAGCACAATAATCGCCCACCGGAGACAGAATCTTCCGATAACAGGGAGGCACCACAATACGACCGCTCCACTTCAGCCCCCACTTTGTGCCCATGCAAAAAGGTTCCACATCCTTCATAGCCTCCAGTCTCCGGCGCCTTTTCTCCTCCCGGGCCAGCAGCTGTTGCCGGTCGGCCGCCTCGGCTCGCCGCCTGGCTTCTTCCCTCAGCCGTTCCATCACCGTACAGAAATCCGCCTCGCCGGGCCGAGGCGAGTTGCCTGCCACATATCGCTTTTCCTTCCCTCTTTCCGCATGATAATACTTCCCTTCCGAGTCCATCACCACAATGCTCCGGTCGGCCAGCCTACCACAACACCAGTATACCTCCTCGTCGTCTCCTTCCAGCACGCAGGCAAACACATCAAACACCGTAGACCACACCGGATCGGCCAGTCTGCATCCACGGGGAACACGATGGTCCGGTATCTTCAGATAGAAATCATAAAAGCAAAGACTATCCTTGTGCAGCCCGTCTGTCGAAGCATACCCCTTCCGCGTACGGCTGTAAAAAATGCCGCCTGCCCTCAGCAATTCCACGCTGCCATACGAGCAAACCACCGGTCTCTCCCTATACCCCCTTCCCGTTCTCAGGTCGGTGTAACAGTGCGTGCCACCTTCAAGCTCCGCATCCAGCAATTCCCCTTTCAGTAACCTCAGCCTCCGACAATCGTCAGCCAGCATCATCACCGCCTTTCCCGAAGCATCCACCACCCCTGCCCGGCCATTTGCAAAACGAACCGCCGCCCGTTCCTCACCCAGGTCGAACACCTCGCCAAAGCAGGGCATCACCGTCATTCTGTCTCCCCGCCTCAGTCCCCACAGTCCGGTGTGCCGGTCGTGCCAAGCCCTCAGTTCCATTCCCGCATGGGTCTGTGTGCTTTCTCCCCAAACGGTAGCCACCCCGTTTCTGATTGCCTCCAACAACTGTCCGTGCGTCATCACCACCTCCAGTTCCTCATCCCTTTCCCCGTCCTCGGGCAGCACAGCGGCCGGCAGGCTTCTGCCCACCCCCGCCCCGGCCTGCGACAATGCGCCGCCCACCAGCCTTCCTTCGAACATTGCCTTCCAGTCTCGGTTGCCGACGGGTAATCCGAAAATCCGATACAGCCCCACGTTGTCAATCAGCATGCAGGTCTCCTTGCCACACGTTTTCCGCAGTCCCCTCCCCACCTGTTGCAGGTACTTTGCCAGCGAAAGCGTTGGGCGTGCCAGCTGAACAAACTCCACATCCGGACAGTCAAACCCTTCGGAGAAAATATCCACATTGACTAGCACCCTGATCCGTCCCTGTCTGAATTCTTCCACCATCCGTTTCCGGTCGGCCAAAGGCATCTTGCTGTCTATGGCCACCGCCTCCATTCCGTGGCGGCTATAATAAGCGGCAATCCGGCGGGCATGAGCAATGCTGACAGCATACACTATACCCTTTTTGCCATGAGCATACCGTCGGACGCTTTCATACAGTTTTCCTATACCGGCCGACCTGTTCAGCACCTTGTCCATTTCCTTCACCTGAAAGTCTCCGTCCGCCCCGCGTTTCTTCAGCGCGTCTATCAACTGCTGCTCCTTGCTGTTTGCGCGGATAGATACGTAATCAAACGCCGACAGCCACCCCGCCCCAATAAACTCCGCAACACTCCATGAAGTGACCAGCACATCAAACAAATCGGTGAACCCCTTTCCGTTCAGGCGGCAAGGAGTAGCTGTCACCCCCAGTTTCTTGGCCTCCGGACACCTTTTCCATATTTCCCTGTAGGTCTCTGCCGGCGCATGATGTGCCTCGTCTATCACGACCAAATCCGGAGCGCATCCCGTTTTCGTCCAGTTGCGCGACAACCATTGCACAGACAGCACGCTCACAGTTCCTTCCTCCTTGTCCATGCCATAGCGGGCCACAGTCTCCTCTATCTGTTCCACCAGCTCCCTACGGTGGACCACAATCCACACCCGGGCCTCCGGCCGATAAAGAAACTCCCTCACCACCGCTGCCAGCAGATGGGTTTTTCCTGTGCCGGTAGGCATCTGCACCATCACGCTCCGGCAGTGTTCCCACTCAGCAAAGATCCGGTCCCTCATCTCCTGCTGATAGTTGCGCAGGCCCTCGTTCTTACCACCCATACCTCTATTTCAAATGCACCCTGAACACCATTCCCGCACTGGGATATTTGCATCGGGTCAGCTCTACCACGCCACTGATGCAATCCTTCCAGAAGTGATACCCCACCCCGCAGTTCAGCGAATGGCTGTCATATTCCGCTATCACATCCATGCCGTTCAAGGCGCGGGTCCAAAAGGAAGTTTCGGGCAGGCCGAAACGGAAGTTCACCCCCGCCACAGGTCCGTTGCGACGATAGTCCATACGCTTGTTGTACACATAACCCAGGTGCGTTCCCAGTGTGCCCGTTCCGTCAAATCCGAAATGCTTTGTGGCAGCAATGTAGTAACGGTTCCAGTGTCCGTTTCCCACCGCCGAAGTGGCCGTAAATCCATAGTCATCCTTATCCGGATCGCCCAGCACATCGTTGGTCGACGGATCGTTCACCCCGATCACCACCTGTGGTGTCCAGTCCTTCCACCATCCCTCCTTCCACACACGCAGGCGTCCCGAAAACTGCCGGTCCTGGTTTCGGAATTTGTAGGAATAGCCGTATGCAGGCAGGCCTATCTTGTGCAGCGTACAGGTGTAGCCCATCTCCAGCCACGGAAAGAGCGTGATGTTGATGTAGTAATTCCATGTATCATAATTCCAGTGTTTCGGCGTGGCCGCCACTTGCAAATAAGAAAATCCGCACATAAAAGTCTTGTCGCGTTGCATATCCGCACTTGGAGCATGCAGCAGGCCTGTGGTGCCATATACGTATTGTGCTTTGGCTGACAGAGGTAGCAAAAAGGGAGCCACTGCCAATACCATACATTTCAGTTCTTTCATTCTGGTTCTCATAACCGTTCCTGCTCCATCAACCACTTAAAGTACTTCTCATGTTCATCTACCAAATGTTTCCATGAATACTCCGTACGGATTTTTTCCAAATTGGCAGCAATGAATCTTTCCTTGTCACAAACGGCAAGCGAAGCCATAGTATTCAATAACTCCGCCACTTCTGCCGATGTGCCATAATACTCTGCATTATCCTTTAAAACAGCCCGATTGAACAAGTTGTCATTGGCCAGAATAAAACACCCCGAAGCCATAGCTTCCAGCAAAGAAGGGTTCGTTCCTCCCACCGAATGTCCGTGGAAATAAGCGTAAGAGAACTTTCGCATCGAATCCAGTTTTTTAAAGTCGTAGATTCCACCTACAAAACGCACTGATTTCTCTGTTGCATATCGGGCCACCAATTCTTTACCGTGAGAAGTATTAGTCTTACCCACAATAACCAGCGGCTTACGCCCATTTTCTTCGGATGCCAGATAACCGTCAATAGCCATTACTATATTATTTTCGGGTTCCAATCTTGCCACCAGTAAGTAGAAATTATCAGGTTCCAAACCGAACTCCTTCAATAGCTCCGGATCATGATCATCGTGAATATCCGCCCCATATGCCAAAAACTTGCTCTCCTTGCCATATTTTTCCTTGTAGTAATCATAGATGCCCATGTTGTCGGCTATCAGATAATGACTGTATCTCACCGCAGTACGTTCCTCCCAAAACAGGAATTTCTGTACCCATTTATTAAATTTCGTCCGTTTATATTCCAACCCATCCATATTGGTAGTAAACACAGGACGCTTGATGTTCTTCACATCAAACCATATATAAGCAGGTACAATGGAAGTATATCCAGCCTCATAAATGATATCAAACTTTTCCCGTTTCAGCGCATCACGCAACGAAAAGAAGTCATAGAAGAAACTTCCTACGGAGCTTCCCATCCATGTCTCCGGGCTATAAATATGTTTGATACGAACTCCATTATAAAATTTTTCTTTATAAGGATGAAAATGAGGAGAATAAACAGTCACTTCATGACCTCTTTTTGCCAAACCTACAGAGATGTATTCGGCAAACTGTTCGAAGCCCCCATAGTTATTAGGAATACCACGGGTGCTGATAAATGCTATTTTCATTGAAAAATAAGTATATAAAGATTTGATCGGCCACAAGATATGACCGAGAAAAATGCAGAAATATTATTTAGTATTCAACTGCTCTATTCAGAAATTCAATACGTTTTTTTGTGAAGCAATAATTACAAAATAATAAAAATCATCATTTTGTTATTTCATATATATGGATCAAAAAACGAAGAGCAGCATAAGCAGTAAATATTTGAGTCGCTTATTATATCATTATAAATGCTCACAAAGCAACTGTCTCATTCGACTTTTTCTCCATGGATTTCTATTATCTTATAATGAATTTTCCTCTCATTTTCAGAAGGTATTCTCATATAATCGCCATAGAGATGAGACAAATATTTATCAAACTCCCTCAAGCCTCTGATTTGCATATCCTCAAACTGATAAAATGTATCTTTACCATACCATTCCGTGGGAACCATTTCAACTGTCCTGTAGGCTCCCATAATGTTACCTGATACCACACTCTTCCACATATCATATCTTTTCAGGATTCTATCAATTATATTTTTTTGATTATAGGCATTAAACATTTTATCGGTTGGTAACATTTTCATAAAAGCAAGCAAAATTTTCTCCAACACACCTCTTTTTCTGTCCGGATCAATACCATTCTTATAATGAAGAGACATCATTGCTCTATGACTCAATATTCTAAAATAGAAAATACGGCGTAGCACCCTATTATTAGGAGAACCATCAATAGGAAATATATCAACACTTACATGTGAAAAATTCCCTTCATGTTCATAACGAGTCTCTACGACCTTAGTGTTTATATCTTGTACACGTGTAATATAATAATGATAATCCGAATCGGTCTTATAATTAGTAACTTTAAAACTCTTACCAAGTAATTCCGGAGCTATCTGCAAAAACAACTCATAATCTTTTCTTGGCATTCCCAAATCAATATCATCATCCCAAGGGATAAAACCTTTATGTCGTATGGCGCCTAACATAGTACCTCCCAATGCATAATAAAGTAGTCCGTTTGCATCACATATGTCTACTATTTTCTTCATAATTTCTATATTTACCGCATGGAGTTTTTCAATATTTGTTTTCATATCATTTCTCTGAATTTATTTTTTATTGATTATCACATCATAAAAAGTTCCTTCCTTCGCCATATCCTTTTCATTCAATTTATAGCTCAACTTATGGATAGAAGTCTGCGCACAAACATCACGGAATAAAAAATCACTATAAGGTTCAAAAAGTTGTAACTGAAGGATATGAGGAATACTATTGCAATGTTTCGGCATTGTAGCTATTTCTTCGGGATATTTTTCCATTGCCATTTGCATAAAAATATGAATAAGAAAATATTCTATCAGATGATTGTTACCACGCCAGTAATTATACATCAATTCCCTCACAGCCACCAATAAACGACTGTTACTTCTAGCAGACATAAACCAACTGGACAGCCCAATAGTATGACCATCAAGTCCCGGTTTCAACGTACGATAGAAGAAAAGTTCTGAATGTGTCACAAAATCAGGAAGTTCCCCCGTACAAAGAACAGTAGAGTCAATCCAAGTCCCTCCGTAGCGAGTCAGCAGTTCCAAACGAAGAAGATCAGTCAAATGAGTGCGCGTAATGACGCCACTACGATATTTCCGCACAATGTAGTCGGGAAACTGCACATAACGTTCCATATTCTTATCCGTTATCAGCACCACCTCTTCATTTTTTAAATTGCGCTTCATCTGTTCATAACAATATCTTACTATAAGCGGTGCTTGTTCCATACCCTGAAACCAACACACCCACACCTTATTGCAAAATTCACGTTTACCCTTAAATTTATTCAGGTTTATACTATCAAATTCCTTCCAATATCGTTTCTTAATGTAAAGATATACACGCAAATTAGCAGTGTGACGAAATATCTCCATACTTTTTATATTCCAACCTGATGCCATAATCTGTAATAGTCCACGCCACCACATACCTGTATGCAAATATTGTCTCAATATATCCTTTCCTCCTGCCTTTTCAAACAGTTTTTTATAATTCATCATCAATATATTCTTTTTATAATCACGATACTTATTTCAGTCTACCACTATTCAATTTGTAGTCATAACTGTGCGCTCCTTCCTTTCTAAAATCGGCAGCATAGCGGGCAAGTACCTCCTTGAATGTCTCTTCATAATGAGGAATAAACAAATCCTCTTTATTCATCATGCGATCAATCAGTTCTTTAGCAAAAGGAAGTGTAAGCGAAAGATCATTCTTCGCCCCCTCAAAACGAGTACCTCCCAACGATCCCGGCGATACATTCAGAATCTGATTGGTAGTACCACTTTTCAAAAGTTCCACATTCAAACTTTCGATAAAAATTTTCAATGCTGCTTTCGATGCACCATATACGGCAAAAAAAGGAGAAGACATAAAACCCGAGATACTAACCATCACTGCACAAAAGAAATCTTCCTTACTATGAAGTTTGTTATAATAATGATGAATGATACGCATCACACCCACTGCATTTACCTGCATCATTCTCACCAACTCCTCTTCGCTAACATTCTCAAATAGCGATAATCGTCCAAAACCTGCTGTGATAACCAATTTATCAACATCCTGAAGACGGTCAAACAATGAATAATCCTCCGACAATAAATTGAACCTGACAAATTCTACATTCTCGGGCAATTGGGCATCAGGCTCCACCTTGTCCACTATCACCACCTGTTCAGTCTCAGAGAGTGTAAGTGCTACAGCCAACCCCACTCCATTACTTCCTCCTACAACCACCGACTTGCCACAAGGGCAGACAAATGCTTTTGACATAATCTAATCTAATATAATGGTATTTTTTCCTTTACGATATTCCTCAATAATTTCCGCTATAGCTACCGACTCCCTCCGGCGAAGTCGGTAACTGCTCATCCGGCCGCCCAAAATCATAGAAACAAACTCCTGAAGTTCGTAGCGCAAACCCTCACCCTGATAAGCATAGAAATAACGTTTGTTCTTGTTGCGGTCCTCATAACACACTTTAAAATAATTAGTCAGCCACCAGGGAGAAGGAACCAAAATATACCCTTTGGTTCCCGAAATCACCAGATTCCCTTCTGTCTTCACTCCCAGCCCCAACGTAAAGCTTGCCACCGAACTGCCATAAACCACCTCGCCTTTAGTAAACACATCCACACCATTGCACATCTTGGTATAGAAACGCAAATCCTTATAGCCGATCCCCAGCAGTTTGACAATAGCCATCAGGCAAAGCGGGGCCAGCTCAGACATCGCCCCTCCAGCCTGAGCCGCGTCAAACTCGCGCAACGAAGTATCAGCCATCAGTTTCGAAAGGGAAGCTTTCACATCCACAATATCGCCAATAACCCCACTCTTGGCAAGCACCAACAAATGTGTCCACGCCGGACAATGAGCCGTCTTGCTAGCTTCCAGCAACACCAGATTTCTTGCCCCAGCCAGTTCATAAAGTTCCCGGGCCTCCCGACCGGAAAGCACGAAAGGAATCTCACACAACACATGCCTGCCCGCCAACAAGGCCCGTCTGACATACTCATAATGCGTTGGATGAGGAGAGGCTATATACACACTGTCCACTTCTTTCAAAAAAACATCATAAGAATCCGAATGAGAAGAAAGTCCATGCCGCAAAGAGAAGGCATCCGCCTCACCCTTTCGGGGATTGAACGCCGAAACCACATCCACACCGTTCACACACGGCACTTCGCTCATAAAACGTTCGGCAATTCTTCCTGTACCCACAATACCAAGCCTCACAGTCCGCTGATTCCGAGCCCGAAGCATCGTGCTGGAAATACCTTCCGTACGAGGCAAATAGACCACCTGGCAAAACTCGCTCAGATAATCGAAATGCCCCTCCCAATCCGAGCCAATAGCAAAAATATCCACCTCGTACTTTTGTATATCATCTATTTTCTGTCCCACATAATCCTCTATAACAATCCGGTCGGCAAGCCCCGTGGCCCGCACCGCCTCCACCCGTTCCAACACATTGCCACGCACATTCAGCTTGCCCCTTTCCTTGTCGAAACTGTCGCTGGTGACACCCACAATGAGGTAATCACCCAAAGCCTTAGCCCTGCGCAACAAATTGATATGCCCCTGATGAAGCAGATCATAGGTCCCATAAGTAATAACCGTCCTCATACCTACCATCCCATTAATCCTTCAGACTATTTCGCCGCGCATTATTTATCTGTGTGCGGATATTCCCCGTCGACGTCCCCGACTTGAACGTCAAGAAGTACTGGAGCGCCCTGATAAAATCGCGACTCACCATGCGGTCTGCCGTCAGGATGGTGTGTTGCAACATATCGTTTACCACCAGATTGGCCAGGTCGGCCGCATTGCGACACTCGGATATGCGACGGATTATCATCTCCAGGTCGCGCTCGTCCGAATAATAAATGCACAGCGTGCCGCGAGCCACACACTCCTCCTTGCTCCATTTCGCTTCCTTGCGCGGCTTTGCCGAAACTACAGACTGCACAGCCGCCTGTGCCGACGGCGGAGCGGAAGCAGAACAATAAATGTGTTGCACCACTTTGTACACATTAGACATTATCTGATTGTACTCGCCATTCACATTAATCACATTTCCTTCCACACGATAATAGCTTTTCTTTTCTTCGTTCTTTTTCATTAGTTTCTCCTTCTTTTTTAAATTATTACGGATTATTTTAAATCCATACAAATCATTTTAAATCACTATTGACAACTACAAATATTTTATCGAGTTTTGTAGATATTCATTTAAACAAATCGTAAAATCATGAATAACAAACCAGCAGGTTCAAAAGAACCATCACGTTTTAAGTCGCTACGCGACACACAACCCGAGCCTACCACCTGGAAGGCCCTGTACGAGGAAATTACCAACGGCACACACGCCACCGCCACCGCACACTATCGCAAGCACCTGGCCACACTGAGCGCCGCCGAAACGGCAGTAGACCCCGCACGGATGAGACAGTGGAAACTCATCAAAACCAACCTCAAAAGCGCCCAGCCCGCCTTCGTCCCCTCCGTCATCCTCGAAGACGGAAGAACCACCGCACACATCAAGGGATTCACCGGATTCATCATGGTGGACCTGGACGGAATCCCCACCGAACAACTCGGAAAAATCCTTGCCTGCGTAAAGGCCGACACCCATTCCTTCCTGGTATACATCACCCTGTCGGGATGCGGAATACGGATCATCAGCCGCACGGAAGGCAAAGTGGACAAACACAACTTCCGCCTGGTGTGGCAGTCGGTAAACGACTACTACGCCGACCTGTGCGGAGTGAAAACAGACAGCCAGTGTAAAAACACTACCCGCATGTCCGTCATCTGCCACGACCCCGAAGCACTGTTCCGCCCCGAAGCCACTCCCTTCGAAGTGAGCCACATAAAGCCCGCCCCCAAAAAACGCCGCCAAACAGCCACCGCCGAACAAGCCTACAGTGTCATCAACGAAAAACTGGAACAAGAAGGCATCGCCTATGCACCCGGAAACCACAACAACTACATCAGCCGGTGCCTCTACCTCATGAACCGCTACGGAGTGGCCCGCGAAGAAGCAGAAGGCTTCGCACTCAGAACCTTTACCGAATATCCCGAGACACAAATCACCTCCATCGTACGAAGCTGCTACGCCCTGACGGCCGAATTTGCCACCATGGCCCTGCCCCGCCCCGCCAAACAAAAGGACGACGGCACCAACCGCCCAAGACGCGCCACCCTGGAAGAAATGGAAGCCTTCATCGAAAAACACATGGAAATCCGAATCAACACCATCACCCACCAGATAGAAACAAGAGCCGCAGCCCCACAGCCAGACAGCGAAAACAACACCGGCGACGAAACAACCTACAAACCGAACACCCCGTGGGAACGTCTGACCGACCTCACCGAAAACTCGCTGTGGTGTGCCATGCAACGCGCAGGCATGAATGTCAGCCTCACCGACCTGCACACGCTTCTCACCAGCGACTATGTAAAACAATATAACCCCTTCCTCCAGTACCTTGACAGCCTGCCGTCCTGGGACGGACAGACCGACCACATAGGCCGGTTTGCCGCAATGGTCCATGTGAAAAACGCCCCCGGCAAAAGCAGGAACACCCCTGAAGGAAACGGCACGAAACCGTCTCATTTCAGCTTTCCACACATCTTCAAGCGATGGCTCGTATCCATGATTGCCTCCGCACTTGACGACAAGGTAGTGAACCAGGTGATTCTGGTGCTGATAGGCCGTCAGGGAAGCTACAAGACCTCGTTCATGGAACACATACTGCCACCCGAACTGTCCGAATATTACACCACCAAAAGCAACTCCAGCCGCATGACCAAAGACGACATGTTCACCATGACCGAAAAACTGATCATCAACCTGGAGGAAATAGACACCATGTCGGCATCGGACCTGAACCAGCTGAAGGCCATGGTGACCCAGCGCTATGTGGACGAACGTCCGCCCTACGGACGAAACAAAGTACACCTGCCCCACGTGGCCAGCTTCGTGGCCACCGGAAACAACCGCCAGTTTCTTACCGACGACACCGGAAACCGCCGCTGGCTGCCCTTCGAGATAGAAAGCATCGACAGCCCGTGGCAGGCCGACATCCCCTACGAGGGAATCTACAGCCAGGCCTACGCCCTCTATCGCGACAACTCCTTCCGCTTCTGGTTTACCGACGACGAAGTGCACCGGCTGAGCAGACACGTGCAACAGTTCGAAGTGCCCCGACCCGAATACGAGCTGATACTCACCTACTTCCGCCGGCCTACCGACCTGGAAAGAGGCACCTACATCACCTGTAGCCAGCTCATCAACCGCCTTGGAACCACCTCGCTGCGCCTGAGCCTCCAGAAAGTGGGACGAGCCCTGCGCGAGCTGGGATTCCAGCAGGTGAAAACGGCCAACGCCAACTACTGGGTAGTGGTGGAACGCACCGCCGACGAAGTGCGCCACCTCCTGCCCGAAGCGGCAGAACACACGCCAACGCCTCCCGAATGACCCACCCCTCAGTGGAGGATATGGAGGATATAGACCCATTTTTCTTAACTTTATAGAAATAAAAGAAAATAGTCTCACCTTTAAAGGTAACACCCTTTGGACATGTATATAGAAAAGTTTGAAAACAAAGATCCACATCCTCCACCCCTGCTGATTATCAAATACTTGCAGAAACCCATATCATCCACAACCCCAAAAACCACAACCCGTATGACCAAACAACAACTTGCCATGCAGTATTTTCCGCAGTCCGCCACCAAAACCGCCGTGCGCCACCTGATGCGCTGGATAACCAGCTGTCCGCAACTGGCCGACGAACTCCGCGCCGCGGGCTACCGGCCTCGCAACCGCTCGTTCACCTGGCGCCAGGTGGAGCTGATCCACCGCCATTTGGGCATCCCCACAAGGCCCGAAAAAGTACAATCGCCATTTTTGGGCGCTAGAGTAACACAAAGTGACATAGAGTGACAGTGCGTTTTGAGGAGGTATTATCTTTGCAGCGTCAAGGAGATACGGCAGACAGAGCAGCCCCGTGCGGCGGACAAGGTAGCCTCGTACGGCAAACAAGGCAGGCTTGTGCAGCAAACAAAGCAGGCTCGTGCAGCGAACAAGGCAAGCCCGTGCGGCGAACGAAGGCCGACGCCTCCGGCAAACAGGACAGCACTGTCGGCACCGTATCACACCCAGACCGTAGGAACGACGGAAATTCCGGATCATCCGCCTCCCCTGCGAATTTTGTATTAACCGTAAAAAAACAGAACAATTATGCCAATCAACTACAGCATCGCCATGTATCCCAACCCACATGACAAAGAAGCCCCTAAAAAAGCGTACGCCAAAGCACAGTACACCGACATCCTGACTATCGACAAATTTGCCGACCACATAGCCAGCCACGGATCGAAATACAACCGCGCCGACATCTATGCCGTGCTGATACAGACCGTGGACTGCATGCGCGAAATGCTTCTGGAAGGAAAACGCATCGAAATGGGCGACCTGGGCGTATTCAGCGTCAGCATCCAGAGCCGCGGAGCGGAAAGCCTGGAAGCCTTCAACCCCATTTTCCATATCGAACAGCTCAACGTGAACTGGACCCCGGGCAGCCGATTCAGCAACCTGATGGACAACGCCACGTTCCAGCTGATGCCGTCGCGACGCGCAGCCAAGATCCTGATGAAGGGCATCAAGGCAGGCGACACCATAGTGGACCTGACGGGCGGCGAATCGGCCGACAACGGCAACGAAGACACCGCAAGAACAATAGCCGACAACGACGCGGCGGAAACGGAAACTCCGGCACAGGAATGACCCTCGGGAGACGGGCCCTACGGCCCGCTCTCCGAAACACGCGAATGAAACTTCCATCGTAGAACTCAAAAAAAAACTTCAAGAAATATGACCGATACAAGCAACAAAATCACCTGGCAGAAAATACTTCGTGCCGTCATTCAGGCAGCCATCGCCGCCCTCACCGCGCTGGGAGTAACCAGCTGTTCGACATTGATTCATTTTTAACACTCCGAAAAGAATAAAACCGACACACAATGACAGAAGAGACATTCCCCCTACTGATTGGCGGAGAGGAAATCATGGACGAGCGCCAGCTCCTGACACAGACGGAAGACGGCCCCGTGATGCGCAAAGTGAAGTATCTTGTGATTCACTGCTCTGCCACCCGCTACCACCGCGACTACACCGCCGAACAGCTGC
>CAMWGU010000073.1 GCA_947173895.1 uncultured Bacteroides sp.
GACCGCCTACAGCCTGAGCCGCATCCTGCCCCAGCTGGGCGAGCGGGTGCATACGGCCAAGGGGAATGTGTATCGGGTGGTGACAAACAGATAAGCAGGGGGGTGAAGTTCTTTCCGATCAATAAAAAAAGAGATAAAAAATAAAGAGGAATCCAAAAGGATACCTCTTTATGTAGCGGAACCGGGAATCGAACCCGAGTTTCAGCCGTGAGAGGGCTGCGTCCTAGGCCACTAGACGATACCGCCATATTTCCCCTACTCTTTATTTCTGAATTCTCTGCAAAGGTAAGGGATTATTTTTAAATTGCAAAATAAAGGCGCGATTTTTTTTGTTTTTTCTTCACTATTGGTGAATGAAGTATTTATTAGAGGATGAAAAAGAACATCTGCGGATTCGCTATTTTATTATTTTCTATATATGTCCCTTCATGTCTGCTTTATTGTTTACTTCTTTAATGTGTGGCAATAAATTCGGATCATTTGGAGTGACGTTTTTATGTAAATAAGGTGCAAGAATAGGGCTATTTTTTGTATTTTTGTCTCTGATTTTAGTATATCACCTTAATAGAAGAATAATGGAAAAAGTAATTATTAACTCGTATGAGGATTTTGAGAAATTGGTAGGTCGGCAGATAGGGGTGTCTAACTATGTGGAAGTGCCGCAGGAGCGTATCAATTGTTTTGCAGATGCTACGCTGGATCATCAATGGATTCATGTGGATACGGAACGTGCTAAAGTGGAAAGCCCCTATCACAATACGATTGTGCATGGCTATCTGACTCTGTCTCTGCTTCCGTATCTATGGAATCAAATTATAGAAGTGAATAATTTGAAGATGATGATCAACTATGGTATGGACAAAATGAAATTCGGGCAGGCTGTCTTGTCCGGCCAAAGTATCCGCTTGACCGCAAGCCTTCATTCTTTACAGAATCTGCGTGGTGTGGCCAAGGCCGAGATTAAGTTTACGATCGACATCAAGGACCATCCGAAGAAAGCTCTTGAAGGTATTGCTACTTTCTTGTATTACTTTAAATGACATTTTTAGGCCTTACCTGAAAATATCGGCTATGCTCCGCTGTTTCTTTGGCAGTCGGTTGTCCGGAAACGGTGGGGCACAGCTTTATATGATTTTGCAGACACATTCTATCCGGTTTCCGTCGGGGTCTAGTATCACGCTTTCAAAATAGCCGTCTCCCGAGGTGCGGGGCTCGCTTGCTATGGTGTGGCCATCGGCTCGCAGTTGCTCTGTAAGTGTAAGGACAGCTTCCCGGCTGTCGAAAGCAAATGCTAGGTGGGGCAGTCCCAATCTGTTTTCTTCTATTGCTATGTTCTGCACGTCCGTCCGGCTCATCAGTTCCAGGTCGGGGCCGCTTTCAAACGAAATGAAATAGGATGCGAATCCTTTTCCATCATTGATATATTTCTCGTTGCTTGTTCCGTTAAAATAGCGGATGTAAAAGTCCCTCAATTCTTCCAGGTGGAATGTCCACATGGCGATGTGATGTATTTTCATGCTTGGTCTTGTTTGGGTTGTTAAATGTTTTTTCGGCTACGCGGTTATTCCAGATAAACCATCTTTTTGGTCATTCCTCCATCTATGGTGATATTCTGTCCGTTGATAAAATTGTTTTCCTCCTGACACAGAAACAGGCACATGCGTGCTATGTCCTCTAGCTGGCCCACCCGTCCGGAGGGGTGCTGGGCGTGATCCTCGTGGCGTAGTTGTCCGTAGTGCTGTGTCTGTATCCATCCTGGTGAGATGCAGTTTGCCGTAATGTGTAGATCGGCCAGCGACAGGGCCAGTGCGTGGGTCAGCGAATAGATTCCTCCTTTGGAGGCTGCATATCCTTCGCTTCCCGGTTCGCTCATCAGGTAACGGGTGGAACAGATGTTAATGATTCTGCCATATGCTGGGTTGCCGGCTTGTGACTGGCGGTGCAAGGCCCATGCGTGCGAGGTAATGAACGTGGGGCGAAGGTTGACGGATAGAATCCTGTCAAAGTCCTCTACACTGGTTTCCGTGATGGGGGAAAAGCTGCTTACTCCGGCGTTGTTGATAAGGATGTCTATATCGCCCCATCTTTCAAAAAGTTCGTGCATGCACTTCTCGAGAGCTTCTTTGTCGCTTACATCGGCTGCCAAGAAAAGAGCTCCGCTTTCCTTGGCTGTCTGTTTTCCCGACACGTTGTTCTTGTCACAAAATGCTACCCGGCATTGCGAATCACAGAATGCTTTTACGATGGCTTTTCCTATGCCTTCGGCTCCTCCTGTTACAAATACTCTTTTGGACGGTCTAGTTGCATTTCCGGCTAAACTGTTCGGCAAGGGCTTGGGTGCGGATGTTTTCTTTTTGCCTAGTTTGCGCGATTTTTCCCATGCAGCCTTGCGGGCTTCGTATTGTTCGTATTGTCTTTCTATGTAATTGTCTGCCATAAGTTCTGAAATAATAGTTATCGGAATGTGATTCGTTTGTTTGCTATAAAGTTAACGGCTCCATAAATTATGATCCCCAAAAATTGGGCCGTAAACTCATGGAATCCCATTATTTCTACCAGTAGTATCACCAAAAGAAGTTGTGTGCCGTAGGCGATGCCGAAAGCGGTGCAGAAGAGGGCTATCTGTTGCCAAAGACTATGCTGGTGGGTGTCCGATGGAAAGATCCAGTATTTGCTCCATATAAAATTATGGGTTTGGGCAATGAGATATGCCGTAATGTTTGCCACTATATAGTCTCCTTCGAACGAGAAGTGGTTCATCATGAGCCAAATCACCAGCATGGTGATCAGATAATTCAAGGTTCCCACTATAGCAAAGCGGGTTAAGTGTACCGATTCTTTCATCTGTTTTTTCTTTTGCCAATCTGTTTCGGGGGGGTGAATTTCCGTACGAAGGTACGGATAATCTCGCAGATTACATCTATCTTGATCCGCTTTGCATGTTTATTATGTCAAAATTACTCGGTACTGCCATCTTTGCGGCAGCCCGAGGGGAGTACCCCGATGCCGGCATACGGCTTTTTCCTGTTTAGGCGTTTGCCGGCATCTTATGGGGGTGCAATGCGATATTACTTTTGCGAGAGTTGTTTTTGCGAGAGTTGTGTATGCATGGCTGCCGCAGCTTTGCGTCCGTCTCCCATTGCCAGGATAACCGTGGCTCCGCCACGCACAATATCGCCACCTGCATAGATGGTCGGGATTGACGATTGCATGTTTTCATTTACGGCGATGGTGCCTTTGCGTCCTAATTCCAGTCCTTGGATGGAGCTGGGGACTATCGGGTTGGGAGAAACTCCCACGCTGACTATGGCCATGTCGATGTCAATGGTTTCCGTTGCACCCGGAATGGCTATCGGGCTGCGACGTCCTGAAGCGTCGGGCTCACCTAATTCCATTTTCTGTAAGACTACTTGTTTCACACGGCCTTTTTCATCGGCAATGTATTCTATGGGATTGTGCAGTGTCAGGAATTCTACTCCCTCTTCTTTGGCATGTTTTACTTCTTCCAGTCGGGCGGGCATTTCTTCTTCCGAGCGGCGGTAGATAATCATGGCCCGTTCTGCTCCTAGGCGGCGTGCCGTACGGACTGAGTCCATTGCTGTGTTTCCGCCGCCAATCACCGCTACGTGTTTACCGAAAGTCACGGGGGTATCCGAATCCTCGCTGGCTGCATCCATCAGATTTACGCGGGTCAGGTATTCGTTGGAAGACATGATGTTGATGGAATTCTCGCCCGGAATGTTCATAAAGTTGGGCAGTCCGGCACCTGATGCCACGAATATGCCCTTGAATCCTTCCGCTTCCAGGTCTTCCACACTGATTGTCTTGCCTATAATGCAATCTTTCTGGAACTTGACGCCTATCTTGGACAGGTTGTCGATTTCTATGTCTACTATTTTGTTGGGTAAGCGGAACTCAGGGATGCCGTATTTTAACACACCGCCTATTTCGTGCAATGCTTCGAACACAGTCACTTCGTAACCATATTTGGCCATATCGCCGGCAAATGAGAGTCCGGCAGGTCCTGAACCGATAACGGCCACCTTGATATGATTGGCAGCGGCCACTTCGGGGATGGAGATTTGTCCGCTTTCGCGTTCGTAATCGGCGGCAAAACGCTCCAGATAGCCTATGGCAACGGCTTCGTGTCCGGCTTTGAGATGAGTACATTGTGACTCGCATTGTTTTTCTTGGGGACATACGCGGCCACAGACAGCCGGCAATGCACTGGTTTCCTTCAGGGTTTTTGCCGCTTCCAGATATTCGCCGCGTTCTATGTTCTTGATAAACTTTGGAATGTTGATACCTACAGGACAACCGTTCATGCAGGTCGGGTTAGGGCAGTCCAGGCAACGTTTGGCTTCGGTGACGGCCTGTTCCTCGCTAAGTCCCAAATTGACCTCTTCCTTGCGGCTGTGCGAACGATAATCGGCATCTAGTTCGTTCATTTTTACACGGGGGATGGTCATGCGTTCTTTGGGTTTCATGGCTTTGCGCAGTTCTGTGCGCCATGCCGAATCCCGTCCATCCGGTTCTTTGGCAGTTTCGCAACCGGCAGGGCTTTGAGTATCCAGTTTGTGGATCTCTTTCTGTTCAATGTCTTTGAAAGCTCCCATACGTTTCAACATTTCGTCGAAGTCCACCTGATGACCATCGAATTCCGGACCATCTACACATACGAAACGTGTTTTGCCGCCTACGGTAATGCGGCAGGCACCACACATGCCGGTTCCGTCCACCATGATGGTATTGAGTGAAACATCTGTGGGTATTTCATATTTCTTGGTCAGCAGACAGACAAATTTCATCATGACGGCAGGACCGATAGCAAAACATTTGTTTACGGTTTCCCGCTTGATCACTTCTTCCACGCCTTCGGTCACTAGTCCTTTGCGCCCGTATGATCCGTCGTCTGTCATAATGATTACTTCATCAGAACTTTCGCGCATTTCTTTTTCTAGGATTATCAATTCTTTGGTTCGTCCTGCCAATACGGTGACTACACGGTTTCCGGCTGCCTTCAGTGCTTGTACGATGGGGAGCATCGGGGCTACACCTACACCACCTCCGGCGCATACCACTGTCCCGAAGTTTTCAATGTGAGTGGCTTGGCCTAGCGGGCCTACAATATCTGTAATATAATCTCCTTCGTTTAATTCACAAAGCCGTGTAGAAGAAAGACCAACTTTCTGTACTACTAGTGTGATGGTACCTTTAACGGGGTCGGCACCGGCAATGGTAAGTGGCATACGTTCGCCTTTTTCGCCTACGCGTACGATGACAAAGTGTCCGGCTTTGCGGGACTTGGCAATCAGAGGTGCTTCTATGACCAGTTTTAAAACCTTTTCCGAAAAATGTTCTTTTGAAATAATCTTGTTCATTTTGCTATACTATAAGTTAGTTGTTCTTCTGACTTGATTGTCAAATTGATAATATTTGTGCAAAGGTAGGATTATCTTTCTTAAAGACAAAAGAAAAGCTGCTCTTTTGTGAGGAGCGGATGATTCTATTAGGATTGGAATAGTAAAAAAGAGAATGTCATTCCACATACAGACATGGAATCTGTCGGGAAAGATCGGATTTCATGTCTGTATGCAGAATGACATTCAATATGTGTGACTGGCCGTTTATCAGTCAATCATTTCGAACCCGCAATAGGGAACCAGGGCTTTGGGGATGCGGATTCCTTCCGGTGTCTGGTTGTTCTCTAGCAGGGCAGCGACGATGCGTGGCAATGCCAATGCGGAACCGTTCAATGTGTGGCATAGTTCTGTTTTCTTTTCGGCCGAACGGTAGCGGCATTTCAGACGGTTGGCCTGATAGGTGTCGAAGTTGGATACAGAGCTGACTTCCAACCAGCGTTGTTGGGCTTCCGAGTACACCTCGAAGTCGAAACAAAGTGCGGCTGTAAAGCTCATGTCGCCACCACAAAGGCGGAGGATACGGTAGGGAAGTTCCAGTTTTTTCAGCAAACCTTCTACGTGATCCAGCATTTCCTGATGTGACTGTTTGGAGTGTTCGGGCTTATCGATGCGCACCAGTTCCACTTTGGAGAATTCGTGCAAACGGTTCAGGCCGCGCACGTCTTTGCCATAAGATCCGGCTTCGCGGCGGAAGCATTGGGTGTATGCGCAGTTCTTGATGGGCAATTGCTTTTCTTCCAAAATCACGTCACGATAAATATTGGTTACGGGAACTTCAGCCGTTGGAATCAGATACAAGTCGTCTGCTTCGCAATGATACATTTGTCCTTCTTTGTCGGGAAGTTGTCCTGTCCCGTAACCGGATGCAGTGTTCACCACCGTGGGTGGCATGATCTCTTCATAGCCGGAAGCGCGGGCTTCATCGAGGAAGAAGTTGATCAATGCACGTTGCAGGCGTGCGCCTTTACCTTTATATACAGGAAAACCTGCGCCTGTGATTTTTACTCCCAGGTCAAAGTCTATCAAGTCGTATTTCTTGGCAAGTTCCCAGTGGGGGAGTGCGTTTTTGGGGAGTTCAGTTTCCATACCGCCCATTTTTTCTACCACGTTGTCTTCGGCTCCTGCGCCTTCGGGCACACTGTCATAAGGCACATTGGGAATGGTGTAAAGCAGGTTGTTCATGTCTTCCTGCGCCTTGTCCATTTCGGCTTGCAGCGTTTTGCTGGTCTCTTTGATTTCTGCTACCCGTGTCTTGGCTGCTTCGGCTTCCTCTTTTTTTCCTTCTTTCATCAGTTGGCCGATGGATTTGGAGAGCGAGTTCACCTCTGCCAGGTTTTTATCTAATAGGTTCTGTGTGCTGCGTCGTTTGTCATTGAAGGCAAGCACTTGTTCTATTGTGGCTTTTGCATCTTTGAAGTGCTTTTTTTCCAGTCCGCGGATTACTCCTTCCGTGTTGTCTGTAATTTGTTTAATGGTAAGCATATCTTTTCAGTCTTTTTGATATTTCTTGAATTAATGGACAAAGATAGATAAAAAAATGGTAAGATGTATGATTTATCTGTTACTTTTATGCCCGGGTATGAGAGGAAGGGATGAAAAGTAAAGATGGGGCGATTTGTTGTCCGATGCATGGATGAGGTTGCCAGGTTTGTTGCCCTCTATGGATATAAAAAAGAAGAAAGGCCTTTCATTCTGAATGAAAAGCCTTTTTGATTTCTTATTCCGTAACCGATTATGCTTCTACGGCAGGGACAACAGATACTGATCTTTTGTCGTCACGACCTACTTTGAAACATACTGTACCGTCTACCAGGGCGAAAAGAGTGTGGTCACGTCCCATACCGATGTTTTTACCCGGGTGGAATTCTGTACCTCTCTGACGAACAATGATGTTGCCGGCTTTGCAAGCCTGTCCACCAAATATCTTAACGCCTAATCTCTTACTTGCTGATTCGCGGCCGTTCTTAGAACTACCTACACCTTTTTTATGTGCCATTTCTTCTTAAATTTTTAAATGATTAAGCAATAACTTGTTTAATAGTTAACTCCGTAAACTGTTGGCGGTGGCCGTTCAGTTTTCTATAACCTTTTCTTCTCTTCTTGTGGAATACGAGTACTTTGTCGCCTTTTACCAGCGGAGATACTACTTCACAAACTACTTTGGCACCTTCTACAGTAGGAGCGCCTACAGTTACTGTTCCATTGTTGTCTACCAACAATACTTTTTCAAATTCAACAGTTGCGCCGTTTTCAGCGTTCTGAATGTGGTGTACAAACAGTTTCTTGCCTTCTTCTGCTTTGAACTGCTGACCGTTAATTTCTACAATTACGTACATGTTTTATAATTTAAACGGTTTTTCCGTAAGGTGGAATGCATCACTGCCTTCACTTGTTCTACCTCCACGGACTAAATCGGGCACAAAATTACTATATTTATTTATATCGACAAAGAAAATCTATCTCTTTTTTCTTGTATTCAATGTTTTTTGTTCGTAATACATCGGGTGGAATGTATAAATGAGATTTGTCTGTCCCTATTTTTAGTTGCCTCATTGTATAAAGTAGGCTGTCAATACAAGGATGCCTATAATGATGGAACAGACTAGTAACAGTCCCAAGAAACAATACCAAAACATGATTATCGTGCGACAGAAACTTTTCCACCAGGAGAGTCCGAACAGTTGGCGGTAGTCCCAGACAAATAAGATGAAGATCACCTTATAACTTAAATCAAAAATATCATTCAAATGTGCTTTTCCGGTAAATGGAAGGATCAGTAAAGAAATCCATAAGATTTGGCAGGCTATATAAACTTGTGCAAAAAAATTTTCTGTCAGGTTCAGCCGGCGCCCGATGGAAGTCCGACAGAAACTTAACCGGGTGCTTATGGTGAAAAGGGGAAGCAGAGCCAGGATGCTGAAGGCTTTGTTGCCATGTATCCAACTTTTCATCAGATTACAGACTGCAGTGAAAAAACTATTTTCTGTAAAATAATTATTTGTCATTTCGTTGAAGACATTTTTTATCTCACTTCCGGCTTCGCTCAAATCGTTCCAGATATCTTGGTCCTCATAGGGGGTATCTTGTTGGGCTATGTTTGCCAATATGTTTTTTCTTATTTCCGATACGGTTGAGTCTTGTTTGCTGGCTTCTCTTCCTGAAGTGGCTATCCGCAAGCTGTCTTGTTCAGCCAAAGCCGTATCAATTTCTTTTATTAAGCCTCTCCAGTCGTCAATCTCTCCATTTTTTGCTTTTATTTTTTGTCTAAGTTCCTTTTTTATTTGTTTGTTTATCTCTTTTTTTAGCCTGTCTTGGTTGCTGAATTTGACATCGATTTGTGCGTGCATTGATTCTGACAGATAGCGGGTTTGGGCTAACCGTGCACTGTCTGCATAAGTAAAACTTTGTTCCAGATAATATTTAGTACAACTGTCCGATGTATGTTCCTGCTGGTATTTGATGTTGTCCATCAGGCTGGCGATAGTGGGCTTTTCTTCCATTTTTTTTTCCGATAAATTTATCGCTTCCGGATCAATGAGCTGTACACCCATGATATATAGAGCAGCCAGAACGAACAAGGTTTGGAATGGCTTATAATAATGTACACGTTTTCCTTTTAGATAATCCCGTATCATGTACCCTGGCCGGTAGAGTAGTTCTATCAAGTTACGGCTGAAGCCATTGTCTATGTTGAAGAATCCGCTTAGAATATTCTGAAATGCATTTCGTGTGGTAAAACGTGGTGTGTGGCGGTTTTGTCCGCAATGGGGACAATGATTCCCTTGAAACGTGTTTCCGCAGTTCTTACAGATGCAACATGCCGGATTCTCTTTTACTTCATGTTTTCCTCTTATTTGTTTTTGGTGGAGCAGTTTGTAGAAGGCTACTATCTTTTTGGGAAAACAGGAAGAATAAAAGATTTTTTCCGGAAAATGTTTCTCTGGTTCGTAAGGATTGAATTTATGAATTAGCGGAAGCAAAGAGAGGTCATCTAATATTTGCCGATGCGGGTAGGCTGTCAGTTCTTTACGAGTTGTCATACCATTGAGTACTCCTACAAAATCCACTTTGGCTGCTTGGGCGGTTTCAGCATCCACGGTGCTGTCACCGATGTAGAGTGTTTCGCTTTTCTGGCGATGCAACCGGCGTAGTGCCTTTTTTATACCTTGAGGGTCTGGCTTCGCTTTCTTCACGTCTTCTCCACCAATAATGATATCGAAAAAATCTTTCGGGAAATGTTGATCTACCATTTCGCGGATGCGAAAGCGGTATTTGGTGGAGATGATACCTATTTTGGCACCTTGGCTTTTCAGTCTTTCCAGTACGGTAACCGTTTCAGGAAAAAAGAAAGTGTTGACGGTCATATATGTGTCTGCTTCCTTTACATATTCTTTTTTATATTCGGTTAGTGTTTTGGGAGCAGTGATTCCGCTCAGAATACTGAATGAGTCTTCCAGTGTTTTCCCTATGGTGCGTTTTATGGCCTCATCACTGATGTCCGTATGTCCATGACGTTCCAGTACATTACGAAAACAAATGACGATGCCGCGTGAAGAATCGGCTAGTGTGTAATCAAAGTCAAAAAGGTATGTCGTGTATTTCATTTCGTATCAAATTAAATTCGTTTTAATGTGATGAAAATGTTGCCAGAAAGGACCTTGCGTCAAGGGCGGCCTCCACTTAACCAGTGTTTCCGGTAGTAATCTTCATTCAGGTTGCTGATTATCACTCCTTTACTGGTACTGGCATGAATAAATTTATTATTTTTCAAATAAATGCCCACATGGCTGGCAGTCCGCTTTTTTCTGCCGTTATGAAAGAATACCAGGTCGCCTTCGCGCAGGTTTCTTTTGCTCACTTTATGGCAGTTCTTGGTTCGTTGTTCGTCCGAGTTCCGTTCCAGCTTCTTATGATATACCTTTTTATATAGGTGAGAGGTCAGTCCTGAGCAGTCCACTCCCCGTTTGCTGTTGCCTCCTCTCCGATAGGGGACTCCCAGCCATCCGGCTGATTCTACGTACAACCGGTGATTGTCTTTCATGTCGATGTCCATGTCCATACGTATGGAGGCACGTGCCAGCTCCTTGTAGTTATAATGCGGAGCGGAGGTGGCGCATGAAGCCAGCATCGCGGCCAGTGTACCTAGTATCAGCAGATGGGAGAGTAGTCTTTTCATTCTGTTACGTTAAAATAGTCTTCCAATTCTTTTTCGGCAGAGTTGTCATTGTTGTCCATGTCGCGAATGATTTTTCCGTTTTCCAGCAGGGCGATGCGTGTGCATATATCCACCGTGTGGTTCAGGTTATGGCTGGAGACCAAAATGGTGGCTCCAGTTTCCTCGTTATATGCTTTCAGCAGGTGCTTGATGATGGATTGCGAGCTAGGGTCCAGAAAGTTGAACGGTTCGTCCAAGATCAGCACCTGCGGCTTATGCAGCATGGCCGAGATGATGCCTATTTTCTGTTTGTTTCCTGCCGAGTAGTTGCGGATCAGTTTCTTGTGGCCTATGACTTCGCCGTTCATGAAGCGTTCGAATCCGGCTACACGTTCGTCTACTTCTTCTTTTTTCAGTTTGTACATTTTCCCTACAAAATAGAAGTATTCCTCGGGTGTGAGGTAATCTATCAGGAAACCTTCATCAATGAAGGCTCCCGTCGTGTTTTTCCATTCTTCACTCCGGCTTACGTCGGTATCTCCGATGCATACGTTGCCTCTGTCGGTTCTCAACAGGTCTAGCATCAGGCGGAACAAGGTGGTTTTCCCTGCTCCGTTGTTACCCACCAGTCCCAGCATGTCGCCGCTCTGAATGGTATAGTTTTCTATGTCTACGGCCACTTTGGTGCCGAAGTTCTTTTGCAGTTGGTCTATTGTGATGTTCATACACAGTTTGTTTTTTAACGTGAATCACGGAAGCCTTCCATATTTTCATAGCGGCGTTTCATGAACCGGTTATAAATGTTCTTTATCCAAAGGTTGTGGCTGCCTATCAGTATCAGCCCTATTGCCATCATGATGAGGCATGCTGTGTCTTGCTCAAAAAAGGTTGTCAGCATTTTGTTCAGCATCATGGGCAGGAAAAATGCGCACGAAATGATGATGCTTTGAAACAGAGAGCTTCCTCGGTTGCTTCGCATGACATTGGCGTTCAGCGGGATGGTCTTTTTGTTGTAGACGGCCAGTTGCAACATCATGGCGAATACGAATCCGGCGGTAAACAGCATATAGGACAGGGCCATAAGGAAACTTATCTTACCTTTGGCCACAGGGATCATCATGATTAGGAAAGGGATGAATAAAATGATGCAGTTCGTATAATACTTGGCCCGGAGCAGGTTATAGATAGACTCCTTTCGGCTCATTAGTCCGTCCAGATAGTTTCCTTCAAAAGACATCACCTGTCCCAGTGTCATGATGCTCAGGATGGCGAAATTGTAGATGCAGATAAAATTGCTCATTCCTGCTCCATTGTACGCGTCTGTAAACGCCAGCAGAGCCGAAAAGGCCAGCATGATAATGAATCCCATGCGGAATTGTGTCTTTACCGTTTTGTTGCGAAGACATAATTTCAGTTCCAGGCGCAGGTATTCACCTGTGTCGCCATAGCGTTCCAGAAACTTGTATTCGGACACGTGTTTCATCTTGGTGTCTTCCACCTTGGCCATTTCGTTATAGATGAAATGTAGTTGCAGCTTGCGGTTTACCAGCAAGAGCAACAAGATGGCTGCTAGTACACCCAGATGGGCTCCTATGTTTCCTTCAATGAATTTTTCGCTCAGATTCATTGTGAATGTGGATATGGGATTTCCTTCCGGAATAAATTCGGCTACAGCCAACAGTCCGTATACTCCGGCGGGGAGCAGCAGATAAAGCCATTTCTCGTTCAGCAGGGTTTTGCATATCAAGAACCAGTAATTGTTCATTACCATCAGTAGCCAGATACCTGCCATGTAGCATAGGATGCCGGTGAACCCGTAAAAGCGGAGTACCGTGAGCAGGGCGAAAGGGATCATCAGGAAGAACCAGAAGAAATTGTAACTGCTGGCTCCCGACTGTAACAGCAGGGTATCCACCAGTTTGTTCTTCTTTACCGGTAATAATAAGTAAGGTTTGATTTCCTGCGACATGGCCGGTTGTAGCATAAAGCGCAAAAGGAAATCAATAGCCAAAAGATATATCAGCCCTTGGTTCATGATGTGATAGGGTTCCATGCTGGGAAATATTCCTTCAAAAGCAAAGGACAGCATGACCCCTATGAAAATGAGATATGCTGCCCAGAATGCGACCATAAAATAGATCAGGAACTTGGCAAAGCGGTTCCTGTCAAAGGCAGGATTCCGCTTGGCTGCAAGTTTCTGATTCTGTCTGATTATAGATAGAAGCATAAGTTGGGACGGATTATTTATTATCTTTCGAAGTCATGCTTACCTCTATGCAGTTGTTTTGATCCAACAGGCTCTTGGCAAATTCCTGCAAGTCTTTGGGAGTGATGCTGTTTACCAGATCTTCATAACCGGTGTTCATATCTGTCTTTTCCCAGAAGTACGTGCTCAGTACACTCATCCAGTAACCGTTTTCTTTTGCATCCTCCTTGTATTTCTTCAGTTTGAACTCTTTCACCTTGTTCAGGTTTTCAGCCGTCGGGCCTTCTTCGGCAAACTGTTTCAGTTCTTTTTGGATGATCTCTGTCATCTTTGCACGTTTGGCCGGATCTGTATCGAAGTAGATCTGCAACAAGGCTTCTTCTTTCGGATATTTGTCCACAATGCCGTATGTGCTTACTCCATACGTTCCACCTTCTTTCTCGCGCACGCTTTCGGTGTACATGATGTCCAGTATCTGAGAAAGCATGCTCATCATAACTTGGTTTTTCAGTGTATAGGCGCATTGACCGCTATAGATGACCAGTACGGTAGCTTTCGGAGTCTCCAATTGTTTTTCGAATACGTTCTTGTAATTGCCTTGGCGGATATAGAGCTTGTTGTCGCGGAAAGATTCTTTCCGGTTGATGGCCGGCAATCCTCCTAGGTAGGTTTCAATCAGCGGTGTTGCCTCTTCTGGATTGATGTTTCCTACAAAGATGAATGTAAAGTCGCTGGCATCTTTGAAGCGGTCATTATACATTTCCATAATTTTGGCGTAGTCTATCTTATCCACCATGTCGGCTTTCATGCGGATGTTACGCGGATGGTCCATATAAAGAGCTTTCTTCAATGTGTCCTGCAGGGCAGTCATCGGGTTGGCTTCCTGATTGGCCAGTGATGCCTGCATGCGACTCTTGAAAGAAGTGAAGGCGTCATTGTCCATGCGCGGAGCCGTGAATGACAGATAGATCAGTTGCATGAGAGTTTCAAAGTCTTTAGGCGAACAGCTTCCGCTCAATCCTTCGGTGGTTCCGCCGATGGATGCGCTGACTTTTGCTTTTTTGCCGGCCAGTACTTTTTCCAAATCCACATTGCTGAAATTGCCTAGCCCTCCTAGGCTTGCCACGGAATTCAGCATGTTGATATTGACGATTTCGTCGTTGGGGAACAAGGAGCTTCCACCCGGGCTGAATGCTTTCATCCGGATTTCATCGGCTTTGAAGTCGGTGGATTTCAGTATGACGCGTACTCCATTGGATAATGTCAGGACAGTGGATCCGAATGGGCCGGTCTCGCTCTTTTGTACTTTTCCTCCTTGGGGCCTTTCAGCCAACAGTGGTTCGTCGGACACTTTGTCCTCATAAGCTGTGATGTCTTCGCTCTTTACTTTGTTAATGACCGATATGATGTCTTCTCGGGTGGGATATTTCATGCCTTCCTTTTCGGGACAGAATATGCCTACTACCATGTTACTGTCGGTCACCAGGCTAGGTATCAGACTGTTGATGGCCTCTACTGGAATGTTGGGGACAATTTGATTCATCACCGCATATTCGGTCTCGATTCCCGGTATGGGTTCGTTGTCAATGAAATGGCGGACATATTCTTTCACATATGCGTTGTTCTTGGTCTTGTTACGTTCATTATATGCTGATTCCAGCATGCGTAGGTAGTCGGCTTTTGCCCGTGTGTATTCAGAAGCAGTGAAACCGTATTTGTGCATTCGTTCTATCTCGCGCAACAAGGAAGCCAGTGCATGTTCTATGCCGTCTTCTTTGCTGACCGCAATACCGTTGAAGGCATCTTTGGATTTGGCAAGGAAGAACTCTCCGTCATAAGCTTGTGCTTGAATAAAAGGAGGTTCGGCCGACTGGATCAGTTCATTGAGGCGTGCGTTCAGCATGTTTTCTATCATGGATTTCATATAGTTCAGCACCAGATAGTCCATGTTATTTTTCTGCTCGTTTACTATGGCTTCGTGTTTAAAGAACAGATAGATGACCGGAA
The DNA here is from genome assembly GCA_947173895.1 of uncultured Bacteroides sp. Lineage (GTDB taxonomy): Bacteria > Bacteroidota > Bacteroidia > Bacteroidales > Bacteroidaceae > Phocaeicola. The sequence goes on from CAMWGU010000073.1 coordinate 14,792, forward strand.
CGGTTTGTTCTTTGTCCTTGTCAATGGCAATAAGCGGTTCTTTGTTGTCGGGAACAGGGAAATATTCGCGTTTCGCAGCATTCTCGGGCATTTGGATGGGTGAGAAAATCGATTTTATCCGGGTTTCCACCTTGTCTACATCGATGTCACCCACTACGATGATGCCTTGTTGGTCGGGACGATACCATTTTTCATAATAGTCGCGCAGCGCCTGATGGGGGAAGTTGTCTATCACTTCCATGGTGCCGATGGGCAGGCGGTAGGCATATTTGCTGTCGGGATACATGGTGGGCATCATTCTTTCCAGCATGCGCATCATGGCCCCTGTGCTGGTACGCCATTCTTCATGAATCACTCCTCGTTCGCTGTCTATCTCTTCCGGAGCCAAGAGCAGATCGTCGGCCCAGTCGTGCAGAATCAGCAGGCAGGAGTCTACTACTCCGTCTCGTGCCACAGGCACATTGCAGATGTTGTATACTGTTTCGTCTATACTGGTATACGCATTTAGATTCTCACCGAATTTTACTCCGATGCTTTCCAGGTATTTGATCAGTTTTTTCCCTGGGAAGTTCTTTGTCCCGTTGAAGCACATGTGTTCTAGAAAGTGTGCCAGGCCTCGTTGGTTGTCCTCTTCCAGAATGGAGCCTACTTTTTGTGCGATGTAGAAGTCGGCTCTGTTTTCGGGTAGTTCATTGTGGCGGATGTAATAGGTTAATCCGTTGTCCAGTTTACCGATGCGGACGTTAGGGTCCGTAGGAATGGGAGGCATTTGCTGTTGTGCAAAGCCCATTGACACGCTGCCCAGAATAATCCAGACAGCTGCCATTTTCTTCAGAAAATGTGTCATAGTGTTTGTTGTGATTTTAATTTATAATTAACCAACTGTCGTCATAACAAGTTGTTGGCCGACAGATATCTTTCTGCTTCTATAGCCGCTTTGCATCCGCTTCCTGCGGCGGTGATGGCCTGGCGGTAGTGTGGGTCGGCCACATCGCCGGCGGCGAACACTCCGGGAACTTTGGTACATGGGGTGTTTTCTTCGGTCAGGATATAGCCGGTTTCGTCCGTATCCAGATACTCCTTGAAGATGTCGGAGTTAGGTTTATGTCCAATGGCCAGGAAGAATCCGTCGATGGCTACATCGTAGCGTTCTTCGTTGCTTTCGCCCAGGCGTTTCACCAGGTGTACTCCCTCTACACCGTTTTCTCCATACAGTCCTGTGGCATTGTGCTCAAACAGTACTTGAATGTTAGGATGATTCATTACGCGCTCCTGCATAATCTTGGAGGCACGCAGGAACGGTTTGCGTACAATTAAGTACACCTGCTTGGCCAATCCAGCCAAATAGATAGCTTCTTCGCAAGCTGTGTCGCCGCCGCCTACTACGGCCACTGTTTTTTTGCGGTAGAAGAATCCGTCGCAGGTAGCGCAGGCACTTACTCCCATGCCGGCATATTTCTGTTCGTCTGCCAGTCCCAGATACTTGGCGGTGGCGCCTGTCGATATGATAATTGTTTCTGCTTCTATCACTTTCTCGTCATCGATGGTGATGCGGTAAGGACGTTTGCTCAGATCGGCAGCGGTGGCAATACCGCTACGGATCTCCACTCCGAAACGTTCGGCTTGCTTGCGCAGATCTTCCATCAGTTGTACTCCGCCTATTCCTTCAGGATATCCGGGGAAGTTTTCCACTTCGGTGGTGATAGTCAGCTGTCCTCCGGGTTGTATTCCTTCGTACAACACAGGAAACAGGTTGGCACGTCCTGTATAAATGGCGGCTGTATAGCCCGCAGGGCCTGAGCCGATAATGAGGCATTTAACTTTTTCTGTACTCATAATATTTATTTTTTCATTTAGATTTGATTGGATGAATGTTATCTTTCTCTCTATTTTGATCGTTATTCCTTTTATCGTAAATCAATCACTTCGGCATTTGGGAATTTCTTTTTGTCAAATATGAATAATGCGTTATCTAGTGGCTGGTTGGTTTGGTAGGAAGTGATAATAATCTCGTTTGCCGTCTGTCCTTCCGGCTCCACCTTAATAT
>CAMWGU010000074.1 GCA_947173895.1 uncultured Bacteroides sp.
ACTATCCATGGCAGGCTTTGCTGAGGAATCATATTTACCGTTATACGGTGACAGGTATTGATGCTTTTTCGGCTAACATTACATTGAATGTGCTCGATTGGGAACAAGGGGAAGAACTGACTTGGGACTATAATGATAATATTGGTATTACTGGCCTTGACCGTTTGACATGGATGGAAGGGACTTATCAAAATCTGAATGACGCCAATGCACATTTGATTCTTCTTCAGGATATTTCTGTTGCGGCTGAATGTAAATTCAGGATTTCCACACCAAAGAATGCTAGTTGGCATGCCTCTTTAGTTTATGCATCGGGAGAAAAAGATGCTTTTATGTTTGTTGATGAGGCGGGGAAGGAGATTGCACAACCGGGAGGAACGATTGACGGTGAAACGGTGGTTGCACTCCGCATTAAAGCAAAAGGATCACCTGGTCAGGAAAATAATACCGCACGTTTGCAAATTGCGGTTACATTACCCAATGGGCGTACCATGAATGCCGATGTGCTGAATGGAAAGTATGGTAATAATAAGTATTTTACAATTGTTCAGAATGCTAATTTATAAATGATATGTTACGAATAATCTCTTTCAATAAGCATCTGCATCTATTGATGGCTGTTCTGGCAATGGCCTTTGTGTGCGGTGGCTGTGTGAGCGATTCCCTTGAAAAGGACGCTTTGTCGGATGCAGACGGATATATTACTATTCATCTTCGTAATGCTGTCGGTGGTACACGGGCTACAGAAGCGGACATAGATGGGTTGCATGAGAATTTAATCCAATCGGCCTATGTATGCCTTTATCCGAAAGAAAATCCTGAAGGTAAACCGGCTTTTGTTCAACTGGTGTCGGGGATAAATCGAAATACAACGGCCGACTTGTCCATTAAATTGACAGCTGAAATCCGTCGCATATTGTTTCCCAATGAGGAAAATACATGTGGGGCATACGTGATAGCCAATCCGCCTTCCGACTGGGTGCCGACTGTCGATATGACGTTGGAGGACATCAAAAAGCAGACCGTGAAGTCCGATTTTGCTAATAACAAGCAAGAGTCGTTTGTAATGGATGGGACAAGTGAAATTACACGTACCGGGGCAGGAACAGCCAATGAAAGTGCATCGGGTACGATTAATTTGCAGCGTTGTGCTTCTAAATTCACTTTGGCTGTAAAAGTGACGGATAAAGTGAGTGTGGGCGAAGGCGAGAATATACAAGAGTGGGAGCCGCAAGTGGAAAATATGAGTGTGCTCATTACCGATGGGTTGCAGGTTACTTGCCTGGCTACTGCGGACTATGTTGCGCAATCCGGTGATTTTTATAGTACTTCTACCAGTGCGACAGAAGAGGGTCATCGGCAACGTCCTCTCGAAAATACTGGGACCGGGGAATTCCCCTATGTGTTGAAAGCTCCTTTTTATACTTATCCTCATCAATGGAATGCCGATGATTCCGACAAGCGCATCACATATCTCACCTTGTTAGTGCCTTGGCGTGTGGTGGGTACTAGTGAATATCGCACTTGTTATTACACTATTCCTGTCACTCCTCAGGGAGTGACTCAAATTGGCAGAAACATTTCTTACCGCATCAATATCAATGTGGATATGTTAGGTAGTTTCACGCCAAGTGAAGAATTTGAGGTGGAAAATCTGAGTTATTTTGCTGTAGAGTGGGGTAGCGTAGATATCGATGTGGATATAAACGACTCCCGTTATCTGGTATTGGACCAGACCGAATATACAATGGAAAACGTGAGTGATATCCGGATTCCTGTTTATACTTCACATAAAACAGTGGTGAAGGATGTAGCACTGACTTATTACCGCTATAACACAACGAATGCGGGAATAGAGCAGCCTATTACTATTACTTCAGCGCAGTATAAAGCAACACAAGACCGGAATCAGGGTAATATTTATACGTGTGAATTCCAAAATGTAAGTGAGGCGAATACAGACAACAAACTTGTGTATGATCATGCGTTGAAAGTATGGGAACCGTATAATGCTAATGGAGGAGTGGTAAATCTTACCGGATACAACAATCAGGCAGCTGTAGATAATGCGATACGATCTATTAATCATTATCAGAAGACGGATGCAGACGCCTTTTCTCGTTATGTGGCTAAAATAACTCTTGTGCATGAAGATAAAATAGGGCAGCTGGATGAAGCAAATTATACGGTAGAATTGACCATTACGCAGTATCCGCAGATTTATATTACTTCGACGCAGAATGCTTATAATGGTGGGAACGCAATGACGGCAGTGCAAGGTAATATGTATTGTAATGGATATCAAGGTAGTAGCTATAGATGGTGTCGTGCTTATGGCTTGGCTTCTTCAACGTCAAATACCAATGCTAATCCCAACCAATATGTGATAAGCATCACTCAGCTGTCTCCGGGTGCTAATTATGTAATTGGAGATCCACGTGTGGCTGAACCTACAGATTTGAAAGGTTGGAAGGATAATGGTTCGTTATTGAATAAGAAGTATTTTGGTGATGAAGGGACGAATGCCCCGGATATGAATTGGGCATCGGCACCAGGTATAGAGGGTGGTTCTAACCGAAGGTTAACATACTATTATCCTACTGACGCAAGTACGACAAAAGCAAGGTGGGTGGCTCCTAAGATTCGAATCGCTTCTTCGTATGGTGTGTGTCCTTCTAGCAATAATTATGCTGATGATAAGGCTCGTTGTGCCGGCTATCAGGAAATGGGGTATCCGGCGGGACGTTGGCGCATGCCTACCGTAGGAGAGATTGAATTTATCATGAAACAATCTCAGGAAGGAAAAATTCCTCGATTATTTGATACGAATACTTCTTATATGTCTGCACAAGGGAAAGTAAGTACCACTTTCAATACCGATGGTGAATTGAACACTCCGAAAAATACAAGCGGAACTGCTGCTGTTCGCTGTGTATATGATGAATGGTATTGGGGTGACGATGTGTTGAAACCGAATGCTCAAGGTATATATACCTTTACTTGGGGGGATAGGTTGAAGGATGATCCGCAGAAACCTTGATAACCATAGTGTATGATTTGATTTATAGAAACATCTTTTCGAATGGAAAATATGAAACAGATACGATATATGATAACTAGCCTGGTAGCTCTGCTGATGTGGAGCTGCTCTGCCGAGGATGTGTCAGTGAACACACAGCCATCGGGAGTGGTGGACAATGGCGATGGCACCTTGACACTGACTGTCTCGCTGGATGTACCCGGAATGGAAATAGCGTCGAGCCGTGTTATGGGGGATACTCCGGGATATGCGGATTTGAAACTTTATTTGTTAGAGTTTAATTTGAACGGCCATGAACCTTTGAGCAATTTCTTGACCAATGTATATCAGGCGGAAAATGAAACTCCCGCAGAGAATGAAGTGCAGTTCAGTGTCAAATTGAAAAAGACAGAAGATCCCAAAGTTCTCCATCTGATAGCCGTCCCCCGGGATGTGGATCTTTCCATTGAGAACCAATACGGTTCGGAAGGATCGCTAATTCCCGAACTCACAACAGCCAATGGTCAGGATGCCTACTGGCAGCGTGTGGAATTTCCCAAAGGATATGGCACACAAGGAACAGACGGTACTTGGACGCCCGGTACAGACTTGAACAAGCTGACCGGTGTCCCGATGATTCGTAATTTTGCTCGGATCAGTATTCAAAATAATGCTCAGGATTTCACATTGACAGGTTTTGCCGTGGTCAATGTTCCTCAAACCGGGACGGTTGCACCGTGGAATTCCAACGACATGCGTTTCCCGGCTTACCTTGATGGCAATAACGGGCAGAAAAATTATAATGAGATGGATTATAGCGGGCAACAAGTGAATGTCGCTTCTCTTGACCGTACTGTCTCTTTTGTGGAGGCTGGTTCTTCCAAATATATTTATGAACGCCCTTATAGTTCTGTCTATCCTACGCAGGTTCTTATACGGGGAACTTACGCTGGGGAGGAGACTTATTATAAAATAGATTTGGGACGTACAGATACGGATGGAATATTCGAGCATTACAATCTGCTCCGTAATTTTCATTATCAGATAAAAATAAATGAAGTGACGGCAGCCGGTTATACCGATGCACAATCAGCCTTGAACGGAGTGGTGTACAACAATATTTCTTTTGATGTGCTTACTGCAAAGATGCTCAATATTTCTAATGGAAAAGATATGTTGTGGGTGAATTTCACCACAAAGGTGATAACCCGGGCTGATGACTGTACTTTTTTGTTTGCCTATCGTTATAAAAGTGACATAACCTCATCCGAAGGAGGCACTTTGCAAAATGAATTGAAAACCATCGGTTTGGAAGCGGGCGATGTGATAGCGTCGGTAAACGAATTGCAAACACCACCGGAGGGACAACCGGCCGATTGGAAATATTATGAAATAACAACCCATACTCCTACAGCCGAGCGGAAAATGCAAAGTTTTGTGGTAACCAATCCGGAAACAGGATTGGCACGTACTATCAATCTGGTGTTGCGTGTACCATGGGAGATTGTCCGCGACCGTGTGTTTGCTGGTAATTATAACTTGCCTGATGAATTTCCTGACCAGATACAGGGAGGTGGAGACTATGAAAATAAAGTGAGTGATGCCGAAAAGAAGCCGCTGACCATTTTCTTTGTATTGCCTGATGATTTGCCAGAAGCCATTTTCCCACTTACTTTCGAGTTGGAGGCCGACCGTCAGAACATTGAGAACAATCCTGTAGGTACATTGGTTGTGGCTTCAGGCCCTTCGCTATTTCCTAACATAACAGGGGAACGTATTAAATATCTGAAAACCATCACTTGGACAGATTATAATACGGAAACCACAACAGAAAATTATACAGGTGTGGTAGTACCCGACCAAAGGGATCCGAGTGGTGCCACCAAAATACGCCGTGTGCGTTGCCGGTTCCGTACCATTACATCGCTGGCGAACTTGGGGGTAACTACTTCAACAACGACTCGTGTACGCATTCATAATCCGTATTTCAGATGTCAGAGTGACTACAGTGTGGCTGATAATCCGAATGCAGATACGCAGGTGACTTTCGTCCGTACTAAGGGGCAGACATTGGAGAAAGCACCTGACAATGCTGTTAAGACACAATAAAACCGAGGGGATGCCAAAGAAGATGCTTCGGCATCCCCTATATTATGTTTGCCTAATTCCGGCTTCTTAGTTCCAAAACTCCCTTAAATAATTGCTAATCTGGATAATTCCCTCTACCTTTGCCCAATAATCGAATAAAAAAACAGATACACCATGGGAACAGAAGGCCTTCAAGACAGATACATCAACCCCTACACCGACTTCGGCTTCAAGCTGCTGTTTGGCACCGCCATGAACAAGGAACTGCTCATCAGCTTCCTGAACGCGTTGCTCCTCGATCGTGAGGTCATCAAGGATGTGACCTACCTGAACACGGAACATCTGGGCACGCAGGAGTACGACCGCCGTGCCATCTTCGACGTCTATTGCGAGAACGACCGGGGTGAGAAAATTCTGGTGGAGATGCAGCGGGGCGAGCAGCAGTTCTTCAAGGACCGCAGCGTCTATTATGCCACCTTCCCCATCCGCGAGCAGGCTCCCCGTGGCGTATGGGACTACGAGCTGAAGTGCGTCTATGTGGTGGGCATCCTGAATTTCCGGTTCGTCGAGGGTGCCCCTGACCACTACCACCATGAGGTGAAGCTGGTTGACCTCCGCACACGCGAAGTGTTCTACGACAAGCTGTCCTTCATCTATCTGGAAATGCCCAAGTTCAACAAGGCCGAAGAAGAACTGACAACCATGTTTGACAAGTGGATGTTCGTGCTCCGCAACCTTGCCAACCTGCTGGAGCGTCCGCGTGCCTTGCAGAGCCGTGTGTTCGACCGCCTTTTCGAGGCTGCCGAGATAGCCGCCTTCACTCCGCAGCGTCGCAGCGAATACTGGGAAAGCCTGAAAAACTACCGCGACTGGAACAATGTGTTGAATACCAACATCAGGAAAAGCCACGAAAGAGGGTTGAAAGAAGGATTGGAAGAAGGACTGAAAAAAGGAATGAAAAAAGGAATGGAAGAAGGGCTGAAAGCAGGAATGAAGCAAGGAATGGAAGCAGGAATGAAACAAGGGCGAGAAGAGGGATTGGAGCAAGGACGCATTGACGCCAAAAAAGAAAATGCACGCAACCTTAAAAATTTGGGGATAGCTACTGAGGTCATATCACAAGCAACCGGATTGTCGCAAAAGGAGATTGAAGAACTATAGGTTTCGGCTTATGCGGTTAAATGATAATTAAAGTACAACGACAGAACCGGTGTCGAACATGTTTTGAGTTTATGAAATTCGCCTTTGGAACAATAAGTATGCTTCTCCCTGTCTTGAAATAGATGTCTTTTTTGGGGGGTATATAGACTAGGAACCGATGGAAAAAATATCTAAATTTGTTTGTCAGTTCAAAGAAAAGCAGTACCTTTGCAAGCCGATTATTATCAAAAGTTTATAAAAGATTAATTCTTGGTGCATTGACGGTTCTTTGTCCGGGAACAGTTAAACGCACTGGGAAAAATTGTTTTTTAGTAGTTAACATTTTAAAAAGAATTTAAGAGTGGATACTTTAAGTTACAAGACCATTTCTGCAAACAAAGTAACAGCTCACAAAGAATGGGTTGTTGTTGATGCAACCGATCAGGTCGTAGGCCGTCTCGGTTCGAAAGTTGCGAAACTGTTGAGAGGAAAGTACAAACCAGACTTTACTCCTCATGTTGATTGCGGTGATAATGTGATTATTATCAATGCAGACAAAGTGAAATTTACCGGAAACAAGTGGAACGACAAAGTTTACTTGCGTTATACAGGTTATCCCGGTGGTCAGAGAGAAATGACTCCTGCCCAGTTGATGAAGAAACCTAACGGTGAAGAAAAACTGTTAAAGAAAGTAGTAAAGGGCATGCTTCCCAAAAATCGTCTGGGAGCAAAATTGCTGGGTAATTTGTATGTTTATGCAGGTAGCGAACATAAACACGAAGCTCAGTCTCCGAAATCAATTGATATAAACTCACTTAAATAATAAAGAATGGAAGTAGTAAATGCATTAGGCAGACGTAAACGCGCCATAGCACGCGTATTCGTAAGCGAAGGTACAGGAAAGATTACTATTAACAAGAGAGACCTTGCTGAGTACTTTCCATCAACTATTCTTCAGTATGTAGTAAAACAGCCTTTGAATAAGCTGGAGGTTGCTGAAAAATATGACATCAAAGTAAATCTGTATGGTGGTGGCTTTACAGGACAGTCGCAGGCTTTGCGTTTGGCTATCGCTCGTGCGCTGGTTAAAATTAATCCTGAAGACAAAGCCAGTCTTCGTGCTGATGGCTTCATGACACGCGATTCTCGTTCTGTTGAACGTAAGAAGCCCGGTCAGCCGAAAGCTCGTCGTAGATTCCAGTTCAGTAAACGTTAATATCCGGTTTTACTTAGAACTGGTTAAAAAGCGTTTAGTATCTAAACCAGCGGGATTCTACTTGGTAGCAGACTACCCGAGGGTTGGTTGAGATAAACAAAAAAGAAAGTAAACGATTTAAAGAATAACAAAATGTCTAGAACTAATTTCGATACATTATTGGAAGCCGGTTGCCACTTCGGACACTTGAAAAGAAAGTGGAACCCATCAATGGCTCCGTATATCTTCATGGAACGCAATGGTATTCATATCATTGACCTCCACAAAACTGTTGCTAAAGTAGATGAAGCTGCTGACGCACTGAAACAAATTGCGAAATCAGGAAAGAAAGTCCTGTTTGTTGCTACTAAGAAACAAGCTAAGCAGGTAGTGGCTGAGAAAGCTGCTTCTGTAAATATGCCTTATGTAATCGAGCGTTGGCCGGGCGGTATGTTGACTAACTTCCCGACTATCCGTAAGGCTGTGAAGAAAATGGCTACTATCGATAAACTGACTAACGATGGTACTTATTCAAATCTTTCTAAGAGAGAAATCCTGCAGATCTCTCGTCAGCGTGCTAAGTTGGAAAAGAACTTGGGCTCTATCGCTGACTTGACTCGTCTGCCGTCTGCATTGTTTGTTGTTGATGTATTGAAGGAAAACATCGCTGTTCGCGAAGCAAACCGTTTGGGTATTCCTGTATTTGCTATCGTAGATACAAACTCTGATCCTTTAAATGTGGATTACGTAATTCCGGCAAACGATGATGCAACAAAGTCTATAGAAGTGATTTTGGATGCTTGCTGTGGTGCTATCGCTGAAGGACTGGAAGAAAGAAAGGCTGAAAAAGTAGATATGGAAGCTGCTGGTGAAAATGCTCCTAAGGCTGGTAAGAAGAAAAATACCAAAGCTCGTATGGACAAAGCCGAAGAAGAAGCTATCAACGCTTCCAAAGCTGCTGCTTTCTTGAAGGAAGACGAAGAAGCTTAATATACGATAGTTGAGAGTTGAGAGTTGAAAGTTGAGAGTTACAATATGCAATTCTCAACTCTCTGTTCTCAACTCTCAACTGCTTTTAAAGATATTACTAACACTTAAAAAAATAAAGGAATATTATGGCTGTAACTATGGCTGAAATAACCAAGCTTCGTAAAATTAGTGGAGCTGGTATGATGGATTGCAAGAACGCTTTGACTGAAGCAAACGGCGACATCGATAAAGCAATGGAAATTATCCGCAAAAAAGGACAGGCTGTTGCTGCAAAACGTTCTGACCGCGAAGCTGCTGAAGGCTGTGTATTGGCAAAGAAAGATGGTGAGTTTGCTGCCATCATCGCCTTGAAGTGCGAAACTGACTTCGTTGCCAAGAATGCTGATTTCATCGCTTTGACCCAAGCTATTCTGGATGCTGCTGTTGCCAACAGATGCAAGACTTTGGAAGAAGTAAAAGTATTGCCTATGGGCAACGGTACGGTACAGGATGCAGTGACCGACCGTAGTGGTATCACAGGTGAGAAAATGGAATTGGATGGTTATAACGTAGTGGAAGGTGCTTATACTTCTATTTACAACCACCAAGGAAACAACCAGCTTTGCACAATCGTTGCAATGAATAAGGAAGCTGAAGCAGCCGCTCACGGAGTTGCCATGCAGATTGCTGCTATGAATCCTATCGCAATTGATGAGGATGGTGTTCCTGAATCAGTGAAAGAAGCTGAAATCCAAGTTGCTATTGACAAAACTAAGAAGGAACAAGTAGATAAAGCTGTTGAAGCTGCTCTGAAGAAGGCTGGTATCAACCCTGCACATGTGGATAGCGAAGAACACATGGAAAGCAATAAGGCTAAAGGCTGGATTACTGACGAAGACATTGCCAAAGCTAAAGAAATTATTGCTACTGTTTCTGCTGAAAAAGCTGCAAACTTGCCGCAACAGATGATTGAAAACATTGCTAAGGGTCGTCTGGGCAAGTTCTTGAAAGAAGTGTGCTTGCTGAATCAGGAAGACATCATGGATGGCAAGAAGACTGTAAGAGAAGTCTTGAAAGAAGCTGATCCTGAATTGCAGGTTGTTGCTTTCAAGCGTTTCACTTTGCGTGCTGAATAAGATTTGCACATCGGTATAAATCAGGAAGGACTGTCTGTCATAGGCAGTCCTTCTTTTGTTTATTTGGTTTGGATATATCCTTCGGATTTCAGCAACTCGATGATCCGTTGCTTGAATTCGCCTTGAATAAGGATATCGCCATCTTTCACCGAACCGCCTACACCGCACTTGGATTTCAGCAATTTGCCCAGCTCCTTTAAATCATTTTCTGTACCGACAAATCCATGAATCAGTGTCACGGTCTTGCCTCCTCGGCCTTTCTTTTCTATACTGACACGGAGCTTTTGTTGCCTTTTGTCCAAAGTTTCCGGTTCTTCTTCTCTACTGATCTCGTAGTTGAAATCGGGATTTGTGGAATAAACCACGTTCAGCCGTTCTTTCCAATCGTTATTTTTCATGTGAATTTTGCTTAAATGAACAGTCAAAGATAAGACTTTTTTTATACTCCGCCTGTCAATGTAACAAATAAAAGTGTACTTTTGCAAACTGCCTAATGATAATACCTAAAGAAAAAGATGGATATACGTATGCATAAATTCTCGGATAAAGTGCCTGAACCTACCTTGCGTCGGCTTCCGTGGTATCTTTCGAACGTGAAGCTGATGAAAGAGCGGGGAGAAAAATACGTGTCTTCTACCCAGATATCCAAACAAATCAATGTGGATGCTTCTCAGATAGCGAAGGATCTTTCGTATGTGAATATATCGGGCCGTACACGTGTCGGGTATGAAATTGATGCGTTGATAGAGGTGCTGGAGCGTTTCTTGGGCTTTACAAGGATGCACAAGGCCTTTTTGTTTGGAGTCGGTAGTTTGGGGGGGGCTTTATTACGCGACTCAGGTCTGCATCATTTTGGGTTGGAGATAGTGGGAGCATTTGATATTAATCCCGAATTGGTGGGAAGGGAGATAAATGGAATTCCTATTTACCATTCGGATGACTTTGAGAAAAAAATGAAATTCTGCGACGTGAACATCGGGATACTGACAGTACCTATTAGTATAGCGCAGGAGATAACGGATAAAATGATTGCAGGAGGCATCAAGGCCGTATGGAATTTTACTCCTTTCCGGATTCGGGTGCCCGAACAGATTGTGGTGCAGAACACATCGCTTTATGCCCACCTAGCTGTGATGTTTAACAGATTAAATGTAATTCAAGAATAATATATGAAGATTATAGCCGTAGGAATGAATTATGCCGCACATTGCCATGAGTTGCATGCCGGCGAGAACATGCCGGAGGAACCGGTTATTTTTATGAAACCGGATTCGGCTCTGTTGAAAGACGGCAAGCCGTTTTTTATTCCTGATTTTGCCAAACAGGTGGATTATGAAACCGAACTGGTGGTACGTATCAGTCGTTTGGGAAAGAATATTGCGCCGCGTTTTGCCGGTCGCTATTATGATGCGGTGACTGTAGGGATTGATTTCACGGCGCGCGACCTTCAGCATCGGTTCCGCAAGGAAGGAAAGCCTTGGGAACTATGCAAAGGATTTGATAATTCGGCTGCCATAGGCGATTTTGTGGCGGTAGATAAATTTCAGGATATACAGAATCTGAACTTTCATCTGGATATAGACGGAAAGACGGTGCAGAGAGGCAATACGGCGGACATGCTGTTCAAGGTAGATGAAATTATAGCCTACATAAGTCGGTTCTTTACATTGAAAATCGGCGATCTACTTTATACGGGCACTCCTGTGGGAGTAGGACCTGTCGGCATCGGACAACATTTGGAGGGATATTTGGAAGGTGAGAAACTTTTAGATTTTTATGTGAGATGAAGATAAGAGTGGGATTTGGATTTGATGTACACCGTTTGGTGCCCGGCCGCGAGTTGTGGCTAGGGGGAATCAAACTGGAGCATGAGTCGGGCTTGCTGGGACATTCGGATGCCGATGTGCTGATTCATGCCATTTGTGATGCCTTGCTGGGAGCGGCCAATATGCGCGATATAGGTTATCATTTTCCAGATACGGCCGGTGAATTTAAGGGCATAGACAGCAAGTTGCTATTGGCGCGGACGGTGGAGCTGATTGCCGCAAAAGGTTATAAAGTGGGCAATGTGGATGCAACGGTATGTGCCGAACGCCCCAAACTGAAGGCACGGATTACGGAGATGCAGACGGTGCTTGCCCCCCTGATGGGAGTCGATGTGGACGATGTCTCCATTAAGGCTACCACTACCGAGAAATTGGGTTTTACGGGCAGGGAAGAAGGTATTTCGGCATACGCCACGGTGTTGATAGAGAAGGTATGCTGACGGGGGCTTTCGGCTATGTAGGCCGGACCGGCAGCCGGGCTTCTACATGATGAGCCCGGTAGCCAGTAACACGCCAAACAGCAGCATATTGCGGGAGGTCTCTCCCAATATGGAGTTCAATGCTTTGCCCCGGTTGATGGCGACCATTCGTTGCCACGTCGTGAAGTGGGGCAGCAGATAGAGTTGGGGCAACAAGGCTGCTCCAATGTGGCCGGTGGCAATGAACAACAGGCAGAGCCATGCGGCGCCCAATCCTAAAAATAAATACAATCTTTCTCCCGTCCGCGCGCCCCAGCGTACGACGAGGGTTGCCTTCCCGCTTTGTGCGTCCTGCTCTCGGTCGCGGTAATTGTTTACCATCAGCAAGGTGTCTATAGTCAGTCCACAGGCCAAGGAGGCAATGGTCACGTTCCAGGTCCAGTTGTGACACATCACGTAATAGGTGCATCCCACCGGTACGAATCCGAAAAACACAAGAACCAACATGTCGCCCCATCCATGATAGGCCAGCGGATAAGGGCCGGCTGTATAGAGAAAAGCAAACAAGACGCATAACATTCCTACCGGAATCATCTCTATTCCGCCATAGCCCAGCAGCAGACATCCCGTTGCACAAGCCGCCAGGGTGGTGAGCAGGATTCCTTTCCGCATGGCTTCCAGCGTAATCCATCCTTGCGCACAGGCGCGTTCGGGACCCAGACGGTCCTCTCGGTCGCTACCTTTCAGGTAGTCATAATAATCATTAATCAGGTTGGCATCTATCTGCATCAGAAAGGCGAATAGAAAGCAAGACAAGGCCGGCGCCAGCCGGAACCGGCTGTCGGCGTAAGCCAGGGCGCATCCCAGCAAGACCGGTGTGGCGGCTCCTGCCAAGGTTTTGGGGCGGGCGGCCAGAAGCCATGCTTTGAGTGAATTGGTTTGAACTGTTTCCATTTTTTCTTCTTTAAGTACTCGTTTGTCATTAGTTTATATGCTCCGGTGTATCTGCCATTTTTTCCATGGCAATATCCGTAGTTCGGTCCCATCTTCTTTGCTTTCGGAGTGTCATCCCTTGTGAAGGGATTCTTGGGCATTGGGTTATTCCTTGCAAAAGTACAAAAGAAAAGCTGAAAAAGAGAAAAGTCGGACGGTTTTGCATTCCATTTATTCCGTATCTTTGCCCGTAAATGGAAAAGATTATGAAGAAACAGTTTCTTTTTTTGCTTGGAGTAGTTGTTGGGTTGTCCTCTTGTGCCACTGCCACGTTCTCCGAGTTTCCGGGCGTAGGCCGGGTAAAGCAGTATGACTTCTACAGCTATGACGTGCCGCCGGCTTTCGACGGATTCCGGATAGCTTTCGCTTCCGACTTCCACTATGGAAGCCGGTTCAAGAGGAAAGAACTGGCCAGTGCCGTGCGCGCCTTGAGGTCGATGCACGCCGATGTCCTGTTGCTGGGCGGCGACTACCTTGGCCGCAGGGGAGAGAGCCCGGACACGTTGTTCTCTGCTTTGGCCGGAGTATATACTCCGTATGGCACCTTTGCCGTGATGGGAAACCACGATTACGGTGCCTGTTATCCCGAGGTGGCGGAAGCCATGCGGAAGGCTCGCGTGCGGCCCATGGAGCACACCGGCTACAAACTGCTGAAGGAGGACCAGCACATCATCTTGTGCGGCGTGCGCAATCCGTTCGATTTGCAAAAGAACGGCCATTCCCCATCGCAGCACTTTGCGGCAGATGACTTTGTCTTGTTGCTCACCCATACGCCCGATTATGCAGAGGACGCTGATGTGTCGAATGCCAATCTGGTGTTGGCGGGTCATACGCATGGCGGCCAGGTAAGTCTGTTCAAAAGATACACTCCGGTGCGGCATTCCCGATATGGAAACCGCTTCCTGACCGGCTGGAAGGAGAACAGCAAGGGCACTCCGGTTATTATTACCAACGGGCTGGGCACTTCGCGGATGGATGTCCGCCTGTTCACTCCCAGCGAAGTGGTTCTGGTGGTGTTGCATCGCGTTGAGAAGCGGGCAGAATAGCGTGCGTGTGTCCGTCTGTGGCGTACAGGGTGTTCGTTTGCGGACACCCTTTTTGGAATGACTATGTTGATAACCAGCGTGTTACTGCTTTGGCATGGGGCTTGTAGTTGTTCTGATGAGTTTATCTGCGAAAAAAAGGCGGCAAGATGCTGCAACGTTTTCGGGATGGCTTGCGTCTAATAGATGGAGACACGAATAAACACGAATTGCAAATATTGAAAGGAAAGGAGATGAAAACTACAATGATTACCCAAGCGATGATGGCAGTCCTTTTTGCCATGCCAAGTGTATGGACAGCAAATATGGCCGGATGGATAAGCAAGAATGTCTTTTTGGCCTGTCGATAGTTGTGTGTTTTTAAGAATTTCGATTAAATAATTAATGTGTTTTTGCCCCGGGAGTTGTTAGCTGTGTTCTCCTGGGGATTTTTTTGCTTGATCCCGAACGGACAGCGGAAGTATGAATGACGCATGATGTGTATAGCGGATATCAACCGTTTCCATAGTGGTCGGAGGTCTTGCATAAAGCTGTTCGTGGCCTGCATATTTCTTAAAACACCGTCGGTGTTCTAAGAAACTCCGTCGGTGTTTTATAAGACTTCGCCGGTGTTCATTAGAACACCGCCGGTGTTTTAAGAATGCAGCTTGCTGTCGGATGGTATTCGTAGGGAGGCGAAGAGGTTTGTGTCCGTAAAAGGTGAAGTTTTCTATGATGCTTTGGGCTGCATCGTTTAGTTAAAGTTATGTTAAAAAAGAAAGGATGAATGGCGATATGTATAAATTGTTTTTTTGCGCTTGTAAAATCTTTGTTTATAATATAATAAAAAGAACGATGAAGTCTATAGCTAATCTGTCTTGCGCGCTTGTGTGTTTTGCTTTTGCCGCTTGTTCCCATCAATCCGGCAAATCTTCTCAGTCATTAAAAGAAGGCGCGATATGTATAAATTTAGACCATACGGAGCCTTTGTCGGCTTCTGTATTGTTTGATACCATTGAGTATGCCCCTATCGACAAGCATTTGGCCGGATATTTCTTTGTGGAGGATGAAAAGAATCTGGTGGCGTGTGGCAAGGATTTGCTTTATTTATCTTCACCGGTAGATACCGTTTATCGCATTGCTTCGGGGAAGGGGATGGAACCGGCCTATGTGTTGGACTTTGGAAAATATAAAGCTCCTTCGTCGTTCTATGCTGCCATTATCAAGATATAATGGCGTTTGTAGAAGCGGCGATGAAAAACGATTATGTCTTTGAGTTGCCTGTGCTGGCTGTCAATGATGATTGGTTGGCGGTGGGTTGCATAAGGACGGGGCGGCTTTTCCTGACTTTTCATTCTACTGATGGAGAGAAGACACTTACCTCCTCGTCGTTGTTGGATGATTTCCATTTTGCGACGCCTCTTCCGTTGAAAGCTAAGAACATGCATTTTTGTATGGACAATGATTATTTCTATTTCACGATGACGGCAGAACAACTGTTGAAGTTGCAGGACGATGGCAAACAGGGCGGTGCTGTGGATGAATTGATTGAGAATAAGGAAATAACAGATAGTTCAAATCCGATATTGGTCAAATGCAGATTAAAAAGAAACTTTTGTTCCTTACCCTAATTATCCTCGTTACTTTTTTATGTATCTTAAGAATATCATATCTAGGTATTATCTTGATGAAGATTGATTTTTATCCGCTTCTACATTACTAGATGCAGGAAGTAGCGTATGTTCCGTGTTCTTTATCCGTTCTTTAAAGGAGGTGTAATCCTTCGCAACATCATTTGAGAAAATGAAAATTTTACGTCCGAAAAATAGATTGTTCAAAATAGATTTTATACATTTGGATGTTAAAACCAAATAGAGGAGGACAATAGATCCATTATCCTGAATAGAAGTAGCCATGGAAGAGATTAGAAAAATATCGAAAGAGCAAATCCAGATGGCTTTTGTTGCCACCTGCATTGAGACCACGGCAAGGCAACAAGGCATTGATTATCTTGAAATATACCGTCGGATGAAACGGGTCGGTATGATTGAAGACTATATCCTGCCCAATTACGAAACGCTTCATAGTGAGAGCCGTGAAGTGTTGGCAGAGCGCTTGATGGAGTGCTTAAACAATTGGGAGGCTGCGTTATGAGTACGGTAATGGTGTATCATGGAAGTACCGAAAAAGTGGAAAATCCCATCTGTAGATTCGGGAGAAAGAATCTTGATTTCGGACTGGGATTCTATGTAACCAATCTGCGTGAGCAAGCTGTCGCATGGGCGAATAATATGGCACGAAACAGAAAACAAACTGCCCTGCTCAACCGATACAGGTTAGATAGAGATGCCATTCTTAAAGTGGCTAAATGCAAAGTATTCAAGGCATACGATGAAGAATGGCTGAGATTCATTGTAGGAAACCGTTCGGGAGAGAATCTAGCAAAAGAATATGACTATGTGGAGGGTGGGGTAGCCAATGACCGTGTCGTTGATACCGTCAACCTTTATATGGCAGGATTGATGGAACTTAACTCTGCCTTGAGGGAACTCGCAAAGCATCAGCCTAACAACCAGATGTGTATCTTAAATCAAGACTTGCTTAACAAATACCTTGTATATGATGGCACAGAAGAACTATGACAATCCGACCAAATCGCCGATAGTGCAGGAAATCATTATGAGTAATAGAATAGGAGCTATTTCCGTACTTTTGGCAAAACATCTTCAGATAGACAATGTAAGGGCGTTGAAGCTATTTTATGAGAGTGAGACGTGCCGGAGGTTGCATGATAAATCGACAGGGCTTTATCTGTATGGTGACTTGTATGTGATGGATGAGTTTATGCGGGAGATGGAGGATAGGCAGTGATTGGCAAAAATGACACTTCCCGGCAGTGTAAAATAAACTGTGTCACGCATTATTTTTCTCTATACAACTCATCGGTCGG
>CAMWGU010000075.1 GCA_947173895.1 uncultured Bacteroides sp.
TAATCACTTTAAAGAAAACTACAAATAGTTACCCCCAATGATTATCGGGTGAGCCAATACATGTTCTGGGCGAACATAAAAAAGGCAGCAAACCTGTAGATTTTACTGCCTTTTGCTAAATAGCTTAATTTGTTGGGATACCAGGATTCGAACCTGGAAAAACAGGACCAGAATCTGTTGTGTTACCATTACACCATATCCCAATTTTCCTTTCTTTTCAGCATCGAAAACGCTTATTTCGTTTTTGACGCTGCAAAGATACGGCTTTTTATTAAAGCCGCAAATTTTTGAAACCTTTTTTTTAAAAAAACTGCTTTTTCTTCATTTATCCGCCTCTTTAAACCCATACTCCCCCTTATTTTCGCCCATAAACAGCCCTGCTTCATACAAAAGAGCGCGAATCTTCAAACTAAAAAAAACAAAAACAGAACTATATTTACCACACATTTTTTCGCTAGTACAATAAAACCAAGTATCTTTGTACTTTGTTGTAAACACAGTATAAATAATTCAGTTATTAATAGTCTATACATAATGAACGAAGCAAAAATTTTAGTTGAAAAAATAACAGAAGGTATCCAAGAGAAAAAAGGTAAGAACATTGTAGTGGCCGACCTCACCGCCATTAACGACACCATTTGCAAGTATTTCGTCATCTGTCAAGGCAATTCACCCAGCCAAGTGGCAGCCATTGTGGAGTCTGTAAGAGACTATGTACGCAAAGAAACCAACGACAAACCGGCCGGAATAGACGGACTGAGAAATGCCGAATGGGTGGCAATGGATTACAGCGACGTGCTGGTGCATGTGTTTTTGCCTGAAACGAGAAGCTTTTATAATTTGGAACACTTATGGGCGGACGCCAAGCTGACCCAAATTCCCGATTTAGACTAACCCCTTTACCTAAACTAAAATGAGTGAGAATAATAAACCCAAGATAAACATGCCACGCTTTAACCTGAGCTGGCTGTATGTTATCATTGCCGTGAGTTTTGCCATCCTTTATTTTTCCAATCAAGAAGGAGGGATGGACAAACGAATCACATATACCGAGTTTAAAGACATGATAAACAAGGGATATGCCAACAAGATTATCGCATACGATGACAACACGGTAGAGATGTATATCAAACCGGAATTCGTCAAGGAAGTATTCAAGAACGACTACCTTAAGGTGGGACGGAATCCGGCCCTGAATGTGGAAATAGGCTCAATGGAATCATTGGACAAATTCATGGAGAAAGCACAGGAAGAAGGACACTTCAACGGATCCATCAGCTATGAAAAGAAACATGACTATTTCTCGGCTCTGTTTTGGAATATTGCTCCCTTCCTGCTACTTATCGGCGTCTGGATGTTCATCATGCGGAGAATGAGCGGAGGGGGAGGAACCGGAGGACCCAATCCGTTCAACGTGGGCAAAAGCAAGGCCCAAATATACGAAAAGGGAGACAAAACCAATCGGATCACCTTCAAGGATGTGGCCGGACAGGAGGAAGCCAAACAAGAAGTGGAAGAAATAGTGGAATTTCTGAAACAACCGCAGAAATATACCGAACTGGGGGGAAAGATACCCAAAGGCGCTCTGCTGGTAGGTCCTCCGGGAACAGGAAAGACCTTGCTGGCCAAAGCTGTTGCCGGCGAAGCGAATGTGCCTTTCTTCTCGATGTCGGGATCCGACTTTGTGGAAATGTTTGTGGGAGTAGGAGCCTCACGCGTACGCGACCTGTTCAGACAAGCTAAAGAGAAAGCACCTTGCATCATTTTCATTGATGAAATTGATGCTGTGGGACGTGCCCGCGGAAAAAGCCCAAACATGGGAGGAAACGACGAACGCGAAAATACATTGAACCAGTTGCTTACGGAAATGGATGGGTTCGGATCGAACAGCGGAGTGATTATCTTGGCTGCCACCAACCGGGCGGACATATTGGACAAGGCCCTGCTGCGCGCAGGACGTTTCGACCGTCAGATTCATGTGGACTTGCCCGACCTGAACGAACGGAAAGAAGTGTTTGGCGTACATCTGAAACCGTTGAAACTGGACAACAGCGTGGATCTGGACCTGCTGGCCCGACAGACTCCGGGATTCAGCGGCGCAGACATTGCCAACGTGTGCAATGAAGCGGCACTCATC
Source organism: uncultured Bacteroides sp. (assembly GCA_947173895.1). Classification (GTDB taxonomy): domain Bacteria; phylum Bacteroidota; class Bacteroidia; order Bacteroidales; family Bacteroidaceae; genus Phocaeicola. Next base: position 2,138 of record CAMWGU010000075.1, read on the forward strand.
GCCGCCCGACACGGGAAAAACGCAGTAGGCAAACAAGACTTTTTGGATGCAGTGGACCGCATCATCGGAGGGCTGGAGAAGAAAACCAAAATCATGACAGCCGAGGAAAAACGGACGATCGCCTTGCACGAGGCAGGACATGCCACGCTTTCCTGGTTTTTGGAACATGCCAATCCGCTGATTAAAGTAACCATTGTTCCGCGAGGAAGAGCACTGGGAGCGGCATGGTATCTGCCCGAAGAACGGCAGATCACCACTAAAGAGCAGATGCTGGACGAAATGTGTGCCACCTTGGGAGGACGCGCGGCCGAAGAGTTGTTTACCGGACATATCTCGACCGGCGCCATAAACGACCTGGAACGCGTGACCAAACAGTCGTATGGCATGATTGCCTATGCCGGCATGAGCGACAGGTTGCCTAACTTGTGTTATTATAACAACAGCGAGTATTCATTCAACAAGCCATACAGCGAGCGCACTGCCGAACTGATTGACGAGGAAGTGAAAAACATGATAAACGAGCAATACGACCGGGCGAAAGCCATCTTGTCCGAACACAAAGACGGACACAACGAACTGGCCCGCCTGCTGGTAGAAAAAGAGGTTATTTTTGCTGAAGACGTAGAACGGATCTTCGGCAAGCGCCCCTGGACTTCACGCTCGGAAGAAATCATGGCTTCGGACAATCCGGGCATGACGGCTACGGAAGAGAACGCTGACGAAGCAAACAAAGAAGCATAAAGGAGACTATAGACACAGGAAAAGCCTATTGATTTTATCAATCATTTAAGACCAACAACCGTGAAAAGCAATTTCATACAACGGGCCATCACCGGAATCATATTTGTTGCAGTACTGATAGGCTGCATCTGGGGGGGAGCCCTCTCTTTCGGCATACTGTTTGCCCTGATATGCGCATTGTCTATCAATGAATTCTGCAACCTGATGAATCAGGTAAAAGGGATACAAGTGAACAAACAGATCTGCATGCTGGGCGGAATATTTCTGTTCCTCTGTTTCTTCTATTTCGGAATAGATCCTTCACAAACAGGCATATTCATCCCCTATCTGGCTTTGCTCATCTATCTGATGGTGAGCGAGCTTTATCTGAAAAAAGAGAATCCGCTGAACAATTGGGCATACGCCATGCTGAGCCAAATGTATGTAGCCCTGCCCTTTGCATTGCTGAACGTACTGGCCTTTCACTCGGACGAGACCGCCGGCATTTCGCAATACAACGCCATACTCCCATTGTCTATTTTCATTTTCAACTGGGTGAACGACACGGGGGCCTACTGTACGGGAATGCTGTTTGGCAAACACAGACTGTTCGAACGGATTTCTCCCAAGAAATCGTGGGAAGGCTCAATCGGCGGCGGGGTGTTCTGCATTCTGGCCTCCCTCCTGCTGGCCCATTTCTTCCCGTTCATGTCTGCCGGAGTATGGATAGGGCTGGCACTGACCGTGGTTGTATTCGGAACGTGGGGCGATTTGACGGAATCGTTATTGAAACGTCACTTAGGCATCAAAGATTCGGGCACCATCCTGCCAGGACACGGCGGAATGCTCGATCGTTTTGATAGTGCCATTCTCGCCATTCCGGCAGCAGTGGTCTATCTCTATCTAGTCTCGTTGTTCTGACCTTAACGCAGGATTTCCGCCCTGCTACGTCCGGAAATCCTGCTTCATAATCATCCTCCCAAAAAAGATTAAATAGGAGAACGCAACAATTCTACCATCCGGCGGGCAGCCGTTTTGGAAGCTCCGGCCGGCCCCAGAATCCGGATCATGCGTTCGTATTCCTCCATCATGCCGTTCCTATGTGCATTACTATATAGAACGGAATCTAGTTCGAAATGCAGGTTTTTCACCGTCATCGTATCGGCCACCAGCTCGCTGATAATTTCCTTACCGGCCACCAGATTGACCAGCGAGATATACTTCACCTTCAGAATATGGCGGCGTAGGAAAGCGATGAGCTTTCCTACCGGAGTGTAGTAACAAACTACCTGAGGAACACGGAAAAGGGCCGTCTCCAGTGTGGCAGTGCCCGAAGTCACCAAGGCTGCTTGTGCGTGCTGCAACAACCGATAGGTCTGCCCGAAGATAACCTTCACCGGCACCTTACCGGTCGTATAACGGGCATAATAATCGGGGTCCACTCCCGGCGCACCGGCCAACACCAGTTCATACTTTCCTGTAAACGGGGCAGCCGCCTTCAGCATCATGGGCAGGTTGTCCTTGATTTCCTGCTTTCGGCTACCTGCCAGCAAGGCAATAACCGGCTTGCCGGACAGACCGTTATCGGCCACAAACCGCCTGAAGTTCTCTGGATGATCCCGACGGAACGCATCCACCGCATCGACACAAGGATTGCCCACATAATGAACCGGATAGTGATGTCCGGCAAAAAACTCAACTTCGAAAGGCAGGATGGAAAACAATTCGTCCACATCTCTCTTGATTTGTTTGATGCGGTATTCCTTCCAGGCCCATATTTTGGGAGAAATGTAGTAATAGACCGGAATCTTTGTATGCTTTTTGACATACGAAGCGATCTTCAGGTTAAATCCGGGATAATCGACCAAAATCACCACATCGGGTGCCCAGCGGACAATGTCTTGCCTGCATTCTCTCATGTTTCGGAAAATGGTGCGCAGATGGAGCAACACCGGGATGAATCCCATATAGGCCAACTCCCGATAGTGTTTCACCTGCGTGCCCCCTACGGCCGCCATCAAATCGCCCCCGAAAAAACGGAATTCTGCCTCAGGGTCTTCTTGCCTGAGAGCACGCATCAGATTGGAAGCATGCAAATCGCCCGATGCTTCGCCCACTATCAAATAATATTTCATATCTTCAGATTCCAGTTCTTCAATTCATCCATCACTCCGTATGCTGTCACATCAATCTGTGTGGGGGTGACCGCCACATATCCCTGCCCCAACGCCCAGTGATCCGAATCCTCCGCTTCCGGTTCGTGATTGTCGTACTCGCCAATCAGCCAGAAGTAGTCGCCACCGCGAGGATGTAGACTGCGTTTCCATTCATTCACCCAGGCCCCGGCCGTCTGACGGCAAATGCGCACTCCCTTGAAGGTGGGGCGGTCCGGAAAATTCACATTCAGGCAAATGCCCGAAGGCAATCCCCGCTCCAATACCTGCTCCGTGATGCGGCGTACGTAGGGCAGCAACGGATCGAAGTCAGCATCGGCATGGTGGTTGCACAACGAATAGCCCACGGAGGGAATCCCCTTCAAACAACCTTCGATCACCACCCCCATCGTGCCGGAATAATGTACATTCACCGACGAATTGTCGCCATGGTTTATCCCACCTATCACCAAATCGGGTCGTCGGGGAACCACCGCATGAAGTGCCAGTTTCACACAATCGACCGGCGTCCCCGTACATTTATATACAGTCAGCCCTTCTTCTTCACGTTCCTTATAATATCTGACAGGACGTTCGGAAGTGATGGCGCCCGAAGCTCCCGAACGGGGACCGTCCGGCGCCATTACAATCATTTCGCCCACTCCGCTCAGTCCACGTATCAGTTCATTCAGCCCCTTGGCCTCCACCCCGTCATCGTTCGATAACAGGATCAACGGTTTTTCTTTCTTCATATATCTCATCCTTTTTCTGAGAGCGTAAAGATACAATTCTTTGGCGGAACTCCCCTCTTCGGAAAAGAAAATAATCTTAATGTTCTACAACCCAGTGCAAAAAATAGAATAAAATTGAACGGAAATTCCTATCTTTGCCGCCGTTGAGTTATTAACAAAACCAATGAGTTATCAACAGTTTTGCTAATGTCTGCCATTTTTTATAGGTGTACTCGCCTATTATTTGTTACTTCGCAGCGAGAAAAACTGATTAATATGGGAAAAATTATTGCTTTAGCCAATCAGAAAGGTGGCGTAGGTAAAACTACCACAACGATAAACCTTGCAGCTTCTTTGGCAACACTGGAAAAAAAAGTGCTGGTTATTGATGCAGACCCTCAGGCCAACGCATCATCCGGATTGGGTGTGAACATCAAAGAGGTAGACTGTTCTATCTATGAATGTATTATCAACGAAGCCGATATACGGGAAGCAATTTATACTACCGACATTGACGGACTCGACATTGTATCTTCACATATCGACCTGGTTGGCGCCGAAATAGAGATGCTGAATCTGGAAGATCGTGAAAAGATTATGAAAAAGGTATTGGCTCCCATGCGAAACGAGTACGACTATATCCTGATAGACTGCTCACCGTCATTAGGTCTGATCACCATCAACGCGCTGACGGCGGCCGACTCGGTGATCATACCTGTTCAATGCGAATACTTCGCATTGGAGGGCATCAGCAAACTGCTGAATACCATCAAGATTATCAAATCGAAACTGAACCCCTCGCTGGAAATCGAAGGTTTCCTGCTGACAATGTTCGATTCACGTCTGCGTCTGGCCAACCAGATCTATGACGAGGTGAAGCGTCATTTTCAGGAACTGGTGTTCAAGACAATCATACAGCGCAACGTCAAACTGAGCGAAGCTCCCAGCCACGGCATTCCCGCCATATTATATGATGCCGACTCTACCGGAGCCAAGAACCATTTGGCATTGGCACAAGAAATAATAACACGTAACAGTAAGTAAACCATGGCAGTACAGAAAAAATTTGCTTTAGGGCGCGGACTTGACGCACTGATCTCGACCGAAGAAGTAAAGACCAGCGGTTCTTCTTCCATCAACGAGATAGAATTGAGCAAAATATCCGTCAACCCCAACCAACCACGCCGCGAATTTGACCCGATAGCGTTGCAGGAACTGGCCGACTCTATTGCCGAAATCGGAATTATCCAGCCCATCACATTGCGCCAGTTGAGCGAGGACTCATATCAGATAATAGCCGGAGAACGCCGTTACCGCGCTTCGATACAGGCCGGCCTGCACTCCATCCCCGCCTACATCCGCACGGCTGATGACGAAAACATAATGGAAATGGCACTAGTAGAGAACATCCAGCGAGAAGACCTGAACTCACTGGAAATAGCATTGGCCTACCAACACCTGCTGGAACAATACGCACTGACCCAGGAACGCCTGAGCGAACGCGTAGGAAAAAAGCGCACCACCATAGCCAACTACCTGCGCCTGCTAAAACTGCCGGCACCAATCCAGGTAGCACTGAAAAACCGCGAAATCGACATGGGACATGCCCGCGCCTTGCTGGCATTGGACGACCCCAAAACCCAGATACGCATCTTCAATGAAATCCAGTCGCAAGGCTACTCCGTGCGCAAGGTAGAAGAAATAGTCAAGGCATTGAGCAACGGAGAGACAGTGGACAGCGGCGGCAAAAAAATCAAGCCGAAAGGTTTCAAACTGTCCGAAGAATACACATTGCTGCAAAACCACCTGTGCGGATTCTTCGGATCGAAAGTGCAACTTTCATGTACAGCCAAAGGAAAAGGCAAGATCAGTATTCCGTTCAATGACGAAGAAGATCTGGAACGAATCATGGAAATACTAGACTCGCTGAAAAAGAAAGAATAAAGCCTTTTTACGACATTGAAAAAAAGAATATCCACATACAGACAGTTCATACTCCTGCTTTTATGCCTTGTCATGGCCGGAAGCATGGAAGTTCATGCCCAAAAAGCACGCCAACGCCGCATGGGCCTGAAGGCAGACACGCTAATGCAAACGAAAGACTCGCTTGCAACCGACAGCCTGAAGTTGCTGAAAGAAAAACGAAAGATAGACAACATAGAAGCACCGGTAGACACAGCCGCCCTGGCCCGCAAGAACGACTCTATACAGAGAGTGATGACAGCCGAAACAAAACCACGGTTCATCCCGAACTCTAATCGTGCCATCTGGCTGGCACTGGTAATTCCGGGCGGAGGACAAATATACAACCGCAAATACTGGAAACTACCACTCGTATACGGCGGATTCGTGGGATGTACCTACGCACTGACATGGAATAATCGGATGTACAAGGATTATTCGCAAGCCTATCTGGACATCATGGACGATGACCCCAATACGAAAAGCTACGAAGATTTCCTGCCCCACGGTGTCAGCGCGGAAGGCATGGAAGACACGTTTAAAAAGCGGAAAGACTTCTACCGACGCTATCGGGACTTAAGCATATTCTGCTTCATTGGCGTATACATCTTGTCTGTCATTGATGCATACGTAGACGCCGAACTTTCTGATTTCGATATATCTAAAGACTTAGGTCTCCAAATACAACCTGTAATTTTTAATGACGGCCGCAGCAAGTTACCTAACACCATAGGCCTGCAATGCAGCTTCAAATTTTAATCACATGAAAAACTTTTTAATCGGTTTATTGACATTTATAGGAACAACGGGAATCAGCGCACAAACCCAAAGCATCACCGTTCATTCGCACACTACAGGAAAAGAAGAAGTTATCGACATTCCCGAAAGCATGCAGTCCGAAATGGACAGCCTCTACTGGGACTGGCAATCGAAAATTTACACCACACCGGGTGAGAACTGCACTATGGAATCCGCCAACCCCACAGTAAGCGACTCCATCTACATGGACCGCCTATCGCGCATCCCGTCCCTCATCGAGATGCCATACAACGAAGCAGTACGCAAATTTATCGACATGTATGCCGTCCGGCTGCGCAACAAGGTTTCATTCATGCTTGCGGCAACCAACTTCTACATGCCCATTTTCGAAGAGGCACTCGACTTATACGATCTCCCTCAAGAACTGAAATACCTGCCGATCATTGAATCGGCCCTGAACCCCGTTGCTGTTTCCCGCCAGGGTGCCACCGGCCTATGGCAATTCATGCTGGCCACCGGAAAAGTATATGGCCTGAAACAAAACAGCCTGATAGACGAAAGACGGGACCCCGTCAAGTCCACCTGGGCGGCCGTGCGCTACCTGAAAGACCTGTATGACATCTATCAGGACTGGAACTTGGTGCTGGCCGCCTATAATTGCGGACCGGGAACCATCAACAAAGCAATCCGCCGCGCCGGAGGAGAAACAGACTACTGGAGCATATACAACTACCTGCCCAAAGAAACCCGCGGCTACGTGCCGGCCTTCATTGCGGCAAACTACATCATGACCTATTACTGCGAGCATGGCATCTGTCCTATGGAGAGCGAACTTCCCAACGCAACAGATACCGTCCACATCGACAAGGACCTGCACTTGCAACAAGTGGCCGAAGTATGTCATATCAATCTGGATCAGCTACGTAGCCTGAATCCTCAATACAAAAAAGATATCGTTCCCGGAAACAGTGAACTGAGCGTGCTTCGGCTTCCTCACAATACAACCAGTACCTTCATCGAACTTCAGGACAGCATCTTTGCCTACAAGGCCAACGAATACCTGAACAAAAGAAAAACAGTGACCATAAAAGAAGCGACCAGCAAGTCGGGAAATTCCTCGAAAGGAACTCTCTATCATAAAATCAAACAAGGAGACACATTGGGAGGAATCGCAGCCAAATATCACGTATCGGTCAACCAATTGCGCCAACTAAACGGCATAAATGGAAACAATATCAGAGCCGGAAAGACTTTACGGATCAGATAACAGACGAAAATACAATTTTAACATGATACATTTTCTGAAAATGCTTGCTAAAATATGTTTTTTGTATATTTTTGCAGTATAGATTATAGGAGGCAAAGATATGACGGATGAAAAACACATACAGGAACAGGCTGATGAAGCGATGATAAACCAAGGATTTCAAGAACTTCTGAACAGTTATCTCGCTACCAAGCACCGCAAAAAAGTAGAACTCATCACAAAGGCATTCAATTTTGCCAAACAGGCACATAAAGGCGTCAAACGCCGATCGGGTGAACCATATATCATGCACCCTATAGCTGTTGCCAAAATAGTATGCACCGAAATAGGGCTGGGATCAACATCCATTTGTTCGGCTCTGCTACACGATGTAGTCGAAGACACCGATTACACAGTGGAAGATATTGAAAACCTGTTCGGTCCTAAAATAGCACAGATTGTGGATGGACTGACCAAAATATCCGGCGGAATATTCGGCGACCGAGCTTCCGCACAAGCCGAAAATTTCAAAAAGTTACTGCTCACCATGAGCGATGACATCCGAGTTATCCTGATTAAAATAGCAGACCGGCTGCACAACATGCGCACACTGGGTTCCATGCTTCCAAACAAGCAATACAAAATAGCCGGCGAAACACTATATATCTATGCACCACTGGCCAACCGATTAGGACTGAACAAAATAAAAACGGAACTGGAAGACCTCAGTTTCAAATACGAACATCCGGAAGAATATGCACAGATAAAATCCAAACTGCACGAGACACAGGCCGAACGCGAAGAAGTCTTCCGCGAATTCACAGCACCTATCCGCGCACAACTGGACAAAATGGGCATCCGCTACCAGTTGCTGGCCCGGGTAAAATCTCCCTATTCCATCTGGAACAAAATGCAGACCAAGCATATCACTTTCGAAGAAATATATGATATACTGGCCGTCCGCATCATTTTTCACCCTAAAAATCCGGAAGAAGAGCTTAATGAATGCTTCAATATCTATGTATCTGTATCTAAAATTTACAAACCTCATCCGGATCGGCTACGCGACTGGGTGAGCCATCCCAAGGCCAACGGCTACCAAGCACTGCATGTAACCCTGATGAGTAACAAAGGACAATGGATAGAGGTACAGATACGTAGCGAACGAATGAACGATGTGGCTGAACAAGGTTTTGCCGCACACTGGAAATACAAAGAAGGCGGAGGTAGCGAAGATGAAGGCGAACTGGAAAAATGGTTGCGTACTATCAAGGAAATCCTAGGCGACCCACAACCGGACGCCATAGATTTTCTGGATACTATCAAACTGAACTTGTTTGCTTCGGAAATATTTGTGTTCACTCCGAAAGGCGAAATCAAGACCATGCCCCAAAACTGTACGGCACTGGACTTTGCCTTTTCCATCCACACTTTTCTGGGAAGCCACTGTATAGGAGCAAAAGTAAATCACAAATTGGTTCCCTTAAGTCATAAACTACAAAGCGGCGACCAAGTGGAAATTCTGACTTCGAAATCACAACACGTGCAACCTGCATGGATCAACTTTGCCACCACCGCAAAAGCCAAAGCCAAAATACTGGCCATACTAAAACGCGAACAACGGAGTATGCAGCAGACGGGCGAAGAAATATTGAAAGAGTTCTTCAGCAAAGAAAAAATGGATATTACCACCGAAAATATCCAGAAACTGTGTAACCTGCACAATGTCAAGACTTCGGAAGAACTGTTTACCGCCATCGGGCTAAAAAACATTGTGCTGGGAGAAAACGACAAAAACGAACTGAAGGACAAATCCACTTCAAACAACTGGAAAAAATACATCACATTTGCCTTCGGAGGAAGCAAAACCAACAAAGAAAAACATACGGAAGAGAGAGGCAAATCAAAAATAGACAGCAAGAAAATACTGAAATTAACTCCCGAAACGATTCAGAAAAACTACGTGATTGCCGAATGTTGTAAACCCATTCCGGGAGATGATGTACTGGGATATATAGATGACAATAACCAGATTATTATCCATAAACGCCAATGCCCGCTAGCTACCAAACTGAAAAGCAGCTATGGAAACCGCTTGCTGGCCGTGCAATGGGAAACAGGAAAATCCTTATACTTCCCTGTAAATATCTATATAAAAGGTATAGACCACATCGGTCTGCTAAACAAGGTGACAGAAATCATTTCACAACAGCTGAATGTGAATATCCACAAACTGAATATCGAAACCAATGATGGCATCTTTGAAGGAAGAATACAATTATATGTACACGATGTGGACGATGTAAAAACTATCAGCACCAACCTGCGGAAAATAGATGCGATAAAGAAAGTAACCCGCATCGAAAAATTCGAAGACAAGCCGAACTAAATGTCTTAGGAAAGCCACCGACTATGTCCGTAGCAACAAACAATATAAACAGAGCCGTATCAGAGATTCTACCTTTTAGGATTATGATGCGGCTCCGGTTATTTTATGTCAAATAGTCCAGCTCCTTACGCATACTGACCAGTTCTTCGCGTATTGTTTTCAGTCTGTCCAAAATTTCGGCTGTACGGATTGTGGTCTCCTTGTTCATCTTCAGTTTCTGTTTAGCCCCTTGCAACGTCATTCCTTTTTCTTTCACCAGATGATACACCAGACGGATATTCTCAATATCCTCCTTACGATACTGACGGATATTCCCTCCGGCTTTCTTAGGTGCAATTATAGGAAACTCCTTCTCCCAATAGCGCAACAAAGACTCATTGACATGAAACATCTTCGCCACCTCTCCAATGGAATAATAAAGTTTCAACTCTTTATTCGGATTATAAGCCATAGATAAACTTTTAAATTAAGAACTAAGCATAGTGGCTAATCAAACACCTTGCCATGATTGGCCGCTATTTGTATCATCTTGTCATAATCTTCTGCACTCAGATCCATAAAATAGTAGTTCACCGGATTCTGTACCTTCCCCTTCACATGCACCTCATAGTGCAAATGAGGCCCGGTACTTTTTCCCGTACTTCCTACCGCTCCAATCACTTCGCCACGAACCACTTTCTGCCCTACCTTTACCTTGTATGCACTCAGATGCGCATAACGCGTCATATAGCCGAAACCATGATTCACTTCAATGGTGTTTCCATATCCGGTTTCCCATCCGGCCTTTGCCACCACCCCGTCTCCCGTAGCATATACCGGTGTTCCCGTATTGGCCGAGAAGTCCATCCCCGCATGAAACTTGGTAGTCTTATAAATAGGATCTATACGGATTCCGTAACCGGAAGCGGTCTGCTTCAAGTCTTTGTTGGCTACGGGCTGGATGGCCGGAATACATTTTAACATCTCATCGTGATTCTTGCACAAATCCACCACTTCATCAAAAGATTTAGACTGGATATAAAGCTGCCGATTCAGCATATCCAGCTTTTGAGTAGTATGAATCACCAAATCGGCATTCGCCATATCCCGCAATTGTTCGTAACGGTTTGTCCCGCCATATCCCGCCTGCCGGACCGCATCCGAAATGGGATCGGCCTGCAACACCACGCGATACAGATTGTCATCGCGCTGCTGTATGTCCTGCATCACCCCCATAGCCTCATCCAACCTGTGAGACAGGACATTGTACTGAGCCAACAAACGGGCATTTTCTATACGCAATTCTTTTTCGGAAGGCGATCCGAAAATCAAAATCAAAACGATGAAACCACCTGCTCCCAACCCCATTCCCACAAACAAACGGCGCAAAAGGCTCAAAGCACGCTGCCTCACTGTGGGATAAATGCGATCGTATGTTCGGGTCTTAGGATTATAAATATAGTAGACTTTACGCATTTACATTTGCTTTTTGAAGTTTTTTAATGCACAAAACATCCATATTTTGCACAATTCTTATCGACAAAAATAATAAAACCAATTATCTTTGCAAATCATTTTTGGGAATATTAACTAGAAGACAATATATAATGATGACAGCTAAAGAAATCAGAGATTCTTTTAAAAGCTTTTTCGAATCGAAAGGACACCAGATTGTCCCGTCGGCCCCGATGGTCATTAAAGATGACCCCACCTTGATGTTCACCAATGCAGGAATGAACCAGTTCAAAGACATTATTCTGGGAAACCACCCGGCTAAATACCAAAGAGTGGCTGATTCGCAAAAATGCTTGCGCGTAAGCGGCAAGCACAACGACCTGGAAGAAGTAGGACACGACACCTATCACCACACCATGTTCGAAATGCTGGGCAACTGGTCTTTTGGCGATTACTTCAAGAAAGAGGCCATCAGCTGGGCATGGGAATACCTGGTGGATGTACTGAAAATAGATCCGAAGGACTTATATGCCACCGTGTTCGAAGGAAGCCCTGAAGAAGGACTCGAACGAGACAATGAAGCAGCTTCGTACTGGGAACAGTTCCTGCCGAAAGACCATATCCTGAACGGAAACAAGCATGACAACTTCTGGGAAATGGGCGATACTGGTCCATGCGGTCCATGCTCTGAAATCCACATCGACTCACGTCCGGAAGAAGAAAAGGCTAAAATCCCCGGCTGCCAGCTGGTAAACAAAGATCATCCCCAGGTAATAGAGATCTGGAACCTTGTCTTCATGCAGTTCAACCGCAAGGCAGACGGCACACTGGAAGGACTTCCGGCCAAAGTAATCGACACCGGTATGGGATTTGAACGACTGGTACGCACCTTGCAAGGAAAAACATCCAATTATGACACCGATGTGTTCCAACCCATCCTGAAAGTCATTGCCGAAATGGCAGGAACCGCATATGGAAAAGACGAACAGAAGGATATCGCCATGCGTGTCATTGCCGACCATATCCGCACCATCGCATTCTCCATCACCGACGGCCAGCTACCCAGCAATGCCAAGGCCGGCTATGTCATCCGCCGCATCCTGCGCCGCGCTGTCCGTTACGGCTATACATTTCTAGGACAGAAACAGGCGTTCATGTATAAACTGCTGCCCGTACTGATAGAGAACATGGGCGAGGCATACCCCGAACTGAACGCACAAAAAACATTGATAGAGAAAGTGATCAAGGAAGAAGAAGAATCATTCCTGCGCACACTGGAAACCGGTATCCGCCTGCTAGACAAGACCATGAACGATGCCAAGGCTGCCGGAAAGAAAGAAATCAGCGGAGTGGATGCCTTCACCCTGTATGACACTTTCGGCTTCCCGCTCGACCTGACCGAACTGATCCTACGCGAAAACAACATGACCGTGGACGAAGAGGCGTTCAACGTCGAAATGCAGAAACAGAAAGCACGCGCACGCAACGCAGCGGCCGTCGAAACAGGCGACTGGATTACACTGAAAGAAGGTGATACCCAATTCGTAGGTTACGACTTTACCGAATACGAAACCAGCATCTTGCGCTATCGACAGATAAAACAGAAAAACCAAACTCTTTATCAGATTGTGTTGAGCGACACACCGTTCTATGCCGAAAGCGGTGGCCAGGTGGGCGACACGGGAGTCCTTGTCAGTGAGTTCGAAACTATCGAAATCATCGACACCAAAAAGGAAAACAACCTCCCCATCCATATTGCCAAGAAAATGCCCGAACACCTTGACGCACCAATGATGGCCTGCGTGGATACCGAAAAACGCACCGCCTGTGCAGCCAACCACTCGTGTACCCACCTGCTCGACGAAGCACTGCGTCAGGTACTGGGAACACACGTAGAACAAAAAGGTTCGCTGGTGACTCCCGAATCACTACGATTCGACTTCTCACACTTTCAGAAAGTGACTGACGAGCAATTGCGCGAGGTGGAACATCTGGTCAATGCCAAAATACGTGCAGACATACCTTTGACCGAATACCGCAACCTGCCTATCGAGAAGGCCAAGGAACTGGGAGCCATCGCCCTGTTTGGCGAGAAATATGGCGACGAAGTACGCGTTATCCAATTTGGCAACTCCATTGAATTCTGTGGCGGCACACACGTATCGGCTACCGGAAAGATCGGCATGGTGCGCATCATCAGCGAAAGTTCCGTTGCTGCCGGTGTACGTCGTATCGAAGCAATCACAGGTGCGAAGGTAGAAGGACTGATGGATACGGTTCAGGATACACTGAACGACCTCAAGGCTTTGTTCAACAATGCTCCCGACCTGAAAGTGGCCATCCGCAAGTACATCGACGAAAATGCCGGTCTGAAGAAGCAAGTGGAAGAATTCATGAAAGAAAAAGGTGCCGCGCTAAAGGCCAAACTGATAGACAACGCCCGCGAGATAAACGGCGTGAAAGTGGTGAAAACTGTGATCCCGATGTCTGCCGACGTGGTGAAAGACATCGCATTCCAGTTGAAAGGTGAAATCCCCGCCAACCTGTTCGTAGTGATAGGCAGCGTGGACAACAACAAACCCATGCTAACAGTGATGATCAGCGACGACCTGGTAAAAGCCGGACAAAACGCCGGCAAGCTAGTGCGTGAAGCAGCCAAACTGATTCAAGGCGGCGGCGGCGGACAACCTCACTTTGCGACAGCCGGTGGCAAGAACCCCGACGGCCTGAATGCAGCTGTAGACAAGGTGATAGAACTGGCCGCGCTGTAACCCATCCAGCGGCAGTTAGTTTTGCAACAAATACACAACGCGAGGCATATCTTCTTCAGGATATGCCTCGTATTTTTTATGCCGTTCATCGAACTTTGACTATGTTTCCTCGTATAGTGATATTTACATATTCCTCCTGAGTTATTATAAGCATTCAATCTCTTCTTTGGTCAATCCCGTCGCTCCGATGATTAACTCCATTGGGGGTCGGGATGATTTCAAATAGCGGGCAACTTCTATGGATTTTTTTCTTTCTCCTTCT